>NZ_JAYEEU010000008.1:0-304339 GCF_034653295.1 Erythrobacter epiphyticus
CCAGTGATACTATGGCTGTGACATCATTGCCATTTTGCCAACGCGCACGCTCGCGGAAGTAGTAGCGGCCTGAGCGACGCATGGTGAAGGGGACTTTGGGCATTGAAGGGTCTCCAGAAAGGAGCCCGGTGAAACCGTATGTGATACACTATGTGCACCACTGCCTCACCGAACCGATGAAAGCGGTTTTCATTTCAATGCTTTATTTGAAAAGTGGTCGGGGAGACAGGATGCGAGTCCACTTTTCCGACCACCCGCAAAGCCCGGAATACCGCGGGTTGCAGCACGGCGCGACGGCCGTGTGCACAGGGATGTGACATAGGACGAATCCCGCCGCAAGGGCTGAATACGGGCAGGGTAAGGGCGCCGACCCGTGAACGCGACTCGAGCAACATTTTCGCTAAAGCTCGCCGGCGGACATAAAGGCTTCGTTATGTGTTGAAGTCTTTGTGCAACAAGCGGCTGTATCCACAGCGTAAAATGGTGAATTGGGCTTGATCCGCCCTTTCGCACTTGGTTGCCAAATGGTAAATAGGGCGGGTCGCGAGGAATCGCTTCCTCACGACCCTGCTCGGTTGAGCCGCCCGCTTGTGCAACACCTGACTACGTGACGGTGAAGTAAGCGTCTAGCCGAGTTGGTCACCAACCCAACCAACTATAAAGGCTAGATTAAATGACAAAAGGCACATCATTGGTCACCGACTCCAAGTCGCCGGAGCAGCTTCGGCTGGACTTGCAAATCGCTGTCGAGCGCGAGATCGACGGCGTCGGTATGGGCGTCCTGTCTGACGGCACGCCGTTTCTCAACATTCGCGGTCTGGCAAGAATGTGCGGTGTTGATCACGCGAACATCATCCGCATCACTGCTGACTGGATGGAGAAGCCAGCGAAATCTCGGGTCAAAAAGATCCGCGAACTGGTGCGGGAACAAGGCGCAGACGACAACATCGCTTTCATCGCGATCATCAAGGATGGAGTTGTTCAGCACGCAATTCCTTCCGCTGTATGCATGGCTATTCTTGAGTATTATGCCTTTGAGACCGGCTCAAATAATGATGCTGCCGCTCAGAACTATCGCATTCTTGCGCGGAAAGGATTCAACGATTTTATCTATGCTCAAGTCGGCTATAATCCGACAGGGGCGGCAAGCATCGCATGGAAGCAATTTCATGATCGGGTAAGCCTCGCCTATGACAGCGTTCCAGATGGATATTTCAGTATCTTCAAGGAAATTGCGACTTTGCTTGTCACAATGCTGCGTGAAGGCGTCAATCTTGGCGATAAATTTATCCCGGATATTAGTGTTGGTATTCATTGGGGTAAGTATTGGAATTCAGAGAGCTTGGACATAATTTATGGCGAGCGTATAAGATACGACCATAACTATCCCAGCTATTTTCCTCAGTCTCTCTCAAACCCTCAGCCTGCCTATTGTTACCCAGACGATGCTCTCGGTGAGTTTCGGAAGTGGGTGCGGGAAATCTATCTGCCCGCGAAGCTCCCCAGTTACCTTGATAGCAAGGTCAAGCAGGGGCAGCTCCCGGCAAAGAGCGCCGTCGCGGCCATCGAAGCCTTCAAGCCCAAGGCGATCAAAGCTTCCTAGATTCCTCGGCGGGGCTTCGGCCCCGCCTCACTCCCACCGTATGCATCTGTAAGCGGCAGCCGGCGACAATCCACAGGACTGTTCGCTAATTGTTCCGACCGCCTGTTCCCGGCCGATCGAGCATCGGGCATGGCAAGGGGATGGGAAGCACACGCGTCGCGATGATCACAGACATCGCCCGTAAGGGCTACCGGCTGCGCGTGAAGTGTCGCGGCTGCGGACACCGCGAGCTTCTCGATCCCGTGCCGATTGCCATGCAATGCCATACCCGCGGTTGGCGGCGTGACCTGGACAGCCTCGGCGCCCGGATGCGGTGCAAGCAATGCGGGCATCGAGGAGCAGAATGCGGGCCCGGCTAAGGTCCAGCGAAATACCTCGGTGGCCGTATCGAGCCCACGCACACCCCTACTCGCGGCCTAGCCCCACACGGCAGCGGCGAAGGCCTCTTCCTTTGATCCGGGCACGGCGGCCCTCGATGCCGCACTTGGTCTATCCCACTGTTCAAGCACCTTTCCGTCAGCGCCATAGGCGATGAACTGGACAGCGGCGTAGCGGTTGGTCCCACGTGCGCAGTCAATGCGGTATAGGGTCAGAGAACGCCGATACGGGACGCCTCTGTCTCCCTGATGAAGTCCTTGCACCCAAACCTCAATAGGCCGAATGCGGCCGGTGGCGCGGTCAACCGGCTGCACGCCACCACCTATCCCCCAATCGAAAGTCTTCATGAAATAGCGCGACGAGGTGGCGAAGGCTGGCCACCAACAATTCTGGCGGAACTCGTTGCGCCAGAGCTTCACGTCGATTTGGACGAAGACGTTGGATGAAGCCTCAGGATTGCAGATCCCTTGCGCGTCTACAATCACTGGATCCTTCTCCCAGGACGGCTCGATAGCCCGCGTCCCGGGCCAGTCTTGATCTGGCGGTACTTGGGCTGAGAGAAAGGCAAGGGTGGCGATGAAGAAACGCATGATCGGCAGATTACCGCGTCTCCATCGGCGCGCAAGCTGCCGTTCGAAAAGCGGGGCCGACCCGGAACCCGGCGCCGCAAAGGCAGAAGAGCGAGGGCTGGTCCGTATGTAGCGGCTTGCGAAGGCGGCTATAGCGGGGCCGAGTTCCGAAACCTGCCAGTCAGCTTACGACCCCGTTGCGGTCATTCATCAAGGCGCTACGCTCTCCCGATGGAAAAGATCATCTTGGCAGTCGCGCTACTTGGTGCTCCATTGTCACCCTCGATGGCCGAAGCTCCCAACCATAGAACCTCGCTCGCTCCATCAGCCCGTATCGAGGCTCCCCCGACCGAAGAGAAGCTTGCGCTGATCCGGCGGTTCATGTCGGTTGTCGGCATTCAAAGCCGCTTGGACAGCGGCAGCTTCTTGGAACGATATGCATTTGTGCCCGAGCTTGGCTGGCATGAAGGCGGGGCCGCTAACTGGAAGGAATCCAATCTGTTGGGTGGCCTCACCGGACCGATTGAGGCCCTGAAAGCTGTTTATGAGAAATACCGTCCCGTCTATCAGAGCGAATACGAGCAACATCTAAACTGGGAGTTCACCGAGGACGAGCTTCGGCAAATGATCGCCTTTTTCGACTCATCTGTCGGGAAGCACTATCTCGACGGAACTTGGCGCATGGAAGCCTACATCGGCACAAACATGGAAGAGACCGAGCAAGCCTTGGTGGCCGAGGCAGTGCAATCCTATCACTCTCGCTAGAAACGGCAGAAAACCACCCAGCTGCGGTCATGAGCAGGGCTGATTCGCGATCCCGAAAGCGGCATGACGGCTATGCCGCGCTTCTGAAAAAATCCTGCCAATCTGAAACCGACCCCATACCGGACGCGAGGCCCGCTCTGGGGAGCGGTCAACCTACCTTGAAGGTGACAGTTCCGCTCATCAAATGGCCATCGGCCGCCGCGGCTTGCCAGCGGACTTCGTAGGTTCCAGTCGGGAGCGGCTTCTTCAGGGCGAGCGTCATGGTCCGGCCATCGGACGACCAACTGGCGGTGAAGTTGCGGATCACCATCTCGCCGTGGTTGGCCATTCCCGGCATGGCCGTCATCACGATGCTGGCTGCGGCGCTGGACGCTTCGACGGGCTGGCCGAAGGTGAGCGTGATCGCCTTGGGCGCCTTGACCTCGCTTCCCGCTGTCGGGGTGGACGCGGCCAGCTTCACATGGGCAAGCAGCGCGGAGGGGGCGAGCGCCGAAAGCGCAAGGGCGGCGAAGAAGGCGGGGATACGCATGGGGGTGTCCTTCATGTTGATCAGAACCAGAAACGGATGCCAACGATAAGGCTGGTGGTGGAAGGGTCTTCGCCGCGCGCGCGGGCGAAATCTGCGCCCTTGCCGGTGCGCCATGATTGCTCGATGCCGATATAGGGAGCGAACTCGCGGGCGAATTCATAGCGTAACCGGGCGCCGACTTCGATCTGATCGAGCCCTCCGCCCACGCCGAGCAGGGGAATGTCCTGCGCTGACAGGTTCGCCTCGATGCGGGGCTGAAGGATCAGGCGCTGGGTGATACGCTGATCGATCTCTGCTTCAAGTCGGGCGGTCAGGTCGCCGCGGTGCGAGAGAAGCAGCGCGGTGTCGATCTCGAACAGATAGGGCGCAAGGCCCTGCACGCCGATTACCGCATGGGTGGTGTCAGGCCCGGCGATGTCATGCCGGACACCTGCCTGCACGTCCCAAAAGGGCGCGAAGGCTTTGGCATAAAGGGCCTGCACCTCGGCATCATCGGGGTTGGAACCGAACGCGCCTTCGCCCTCGCTCTTGAACCACAGCCGTGTCGTCGGACCGCCGTAATAGCCCTGGATGTCCCACAGGTAGATATCCGCGCCATCGCGCACCTGCGCTTCCAGCCGGTCGCCCTGGAACCAGAACACCGGAAAATCGCCATGGGTGCGGCGCAGATCATCGCGCGAGGCCTGCATGGCATCGGCGCCCCAGATCGCATCGGCAGCGCGTGGCGGACCGCTGCCGGCAGCGGCGGGAGGCGGGGTTTCCATCGTCGGGCCGGGGGAGATCGGTTTTTCCGGCTCGCTCATATCGCCATTGTCATGCCCGGCGTGCGCGTCTTGTGCAGCAAGGGGCGCGGGGAGCGTGAGCGCCAGCAAGGCGAGCGCAGTCCTCACGTCCCGCTCTCCGGCCCCACGACCGTTACGGTCTGCATCATTCCGCCGTGCATGTGATACAGCAGGTGGCAGTGAAACGCCCAGTCGCCCGGCTCGTTGGCGGTCAGATCGAATTGTGCGCTCGCGCCGGGTTGGACGATGACTATGTTCTTGCGCGGCTGATGGGCTGGGTCCTGGCCGTTGACCAGCTCGAAGAACATCCCGTGCAGGTGGATCGGGTGCGCCATCATGGTGTTGTTGACGAGCTTCACACGCACCCGCTCGTTCCAGGCAAAGCGGATCGGCACGTCGCTGACCGCGGAATACATCCGGCCGTCGAAGGACCACATGTAGCGCTCCATATTTCCGGTCAGGTGCAGTTCGAGCAGCCGCGAAGGTGTTCGGGTGTCGCGGTTGGGCTCAAGCGCCGACAGCATTCGGTAATTCAGAACGCGGTGATCCACATCGCGCAGGCCGAGGCCGGGGTCGCCGAGCTTGTCGACCGGCGCCATGGAAACCATGTCGATCCCGGGCCCGGTCTTTACATCGGGGGGCAGCAGCAGCGTGTCACGCATCTTCATGCCGTCCATGCTGTGACTGCCACCCATATCGCCGTGGTTCATCCCCATGTCGCCCATGTCGAGCAGCGGGGGCTTCCTTGGCGGCGGGATCGGCGCGCGGGCGCCGGGTCTGCTTGCCAGCGTCGCAAGCGCCATGCCGGAACGATCCATGCTTTCGGCAACGATGGTGTAGGCTTCGGCCGCGCCCGGTTCGATGATGACGTCGTAGGTTTCCGCTGTGCCGATTTGGAATTCGTCGACCTCGACCGGCTTCACATTCTGGCCATCGGCGGCAATCACCGTCATCGGCAGGCCCGGGATGCGCAGGTTGAATAAGGTCATGGCCGAGCCGTTGATGACCCGCAGGCGGACGCGTTCGCCGGGATTGAACAGGTATTCCAGCCCCTCCTTCGGCCCGCGCCCGTTGGCTAGGTAGGTGTAGGTGGATCCTGTCACATCGGCGATGTCGGTCGCCGGCATCCGCATCTGCGCCCACATCCGCCGGTCCTCGGCGGTCAGCGGGTAGTCATCCGCCCAGCTGGTCTGCTCGTAGTTGAAATAGCCTTCGCCTTTGCGCAGCCGGTCCATGATCTTGTGCGGGTGCAGCGGGGTGAACTCGCTCAGGAGGAGAATGTAGTCGCGGTCATATTCTGCCGGCTCATCGCCAGCCGGATCGATAATCAGTGGGCCGTAATGCCCCTGCTGTTCCTGCAAGCCCGAATGACTGTGATACCAGTAGGTGCCCGCCTGCCGGACCGGAAATTCATAGGTGAAGGTCTGCCCCGGTCTGATCCCCGGAAAGCTAATCCCCGGCACACCATCCATGTGAAACGGCACCAGCAGGCCGTGCCAGTGGATCGAGGTATCTTCGTCCAGATGGTTGGCCACATTGAGGCGGACATTGGTGCCTTCCTTCATGCGCACAAGGGGGCCGGGCACACTCCCGTTGACCGCAACGCCGTGCCCTTTGCGGCCCTGAACCACGCGTGGGCCGTGCCCCACGGCAAGATCGATTACCGCGCCCGACACCTCGTCAAAGCCAATGCGGATCGGTGCTCCGCCGCGCATCTTGTGCATCGAATGGCCCTGCGCCCAGGCAGGCAGCGCGGCGAAGGCAGAAGCGGCGCCTGCTCCGACAAGCAGGCGACGACGGGTGACAAGCGGTGCAATCATGTCTTTTATACGCGGGAGCGCGGCTCACCCCTCACCATCTCCGACAATTTCTGCCGTGCCCGATACAGCCGGGTCTCCACCGCCTTGACGCTGATGCCAAGCGCCGCTGCCGTTTCCTGTTGGCTCATGCCTTCGATTGTGCGCAGGATCAGCACGTCTTTCAGTGAAGAGGGCAGGTCTGCAAGGGCGCGGGCGGTGGCCACTAGTTCCTGCCGGCTTGCCGCATGCGCCTCGGGCGAGGGCGCGTCATCGGCGACCCACTCCGCCGCAGTGTCGGCCATCGGCAGGCCGAGAAACCGCCGCACCGCCCGCCGCCGTGCCCGGTCGCGGCATTTGTTGAGCGCGATTGCGGCGATCCACCCCCGGAACGGTCGCGCCGGATCGTAGCGCGACAACGCGCCGAAGGCAGCGACAAAGGCCTCTTGCGTGATGTCGAATGCCTCTTCGGGGTCGCCGGTGGCAACACGTGCGAGGCGGTAGATGGCCTCACGATGCCGCTCTACCAAAGCACGCTCCGCCTGCGCATCACTAGCCAGCGCTTTGCGCACCAGTGCTGCATCCGGATTGGCGCTGTTCACTTGCTTGGTTGCGCAAGGCTCTTGGCAACGGCTGCGTCGAATTTGGCCTGCTGATCAGGCCGCAAGATCTCGCGCATCGCAAAGACGTGTTCCAGCGTCGCCTTTTGCAGTTCGCCCATCGCCACGTGGGATGCATCAACGGCTGCCGACACACGTGGACCATACTGGTGTTCAGCAGCAATAGCATCCGCAAGGCGGGAGTTGTCGGCTTTCAATCGCGCTTCCAAAGCCTCGCGCTTGGCGGCGAAATCGCGTTCGAGCACGGCAAGTGCCCGTTCCTGCGCCGGGTCAAGATCAAGTCCGGCATGCATCAGTGCGTGTAACTCTGCCCCGCTATGCTGCGGTGCGGGCTGCATCATGCGTCCGATCCACACCCCTACCAGCGCGAGTGCGACCACCGAAACGGCTGCGATCAACAGACGGCTTAAGGTCATTGCTTGCCCAGCACTATCAGAGGCGTCAGCGAGGGTGCCGGGCCGAAGGCGACGAGCGATGTTTCCGCCTGTGCCGGAGCCTGCAATCCGCCGAGCACTCCAATGCCAAGCGCTGCGACCATCGCTGCCCCAAATGCCTTGCGCGACTGGTTTGCCTCAACACGCGCCCGAGTCGCCAAGGTAGCGCCGTCGATTGCTGACAAGTCTGGCACGGGAACATCAACGAGCCGCGAGACAATGTTGTCGAGATCCATCATCTTCCTCCTGCACGAGGTTATACGCATGCCGGCATAAAACCCCTCATCGCTTCTGCTAGCACTCCGCCTGTTGCCCATTCCATCAAGACGCCGACGTTCATGGGCCAGTGCGATACGACACATTGTGCAGCAGGTGGCAGGCCGAGAGGTGTAGCGGCCAGTCGCCTTTCCACCCATCACCGGTCATGAGCGGAGTCGCGGTGCAATCCCGAAAGCGGCATTGCGGCTTTACCCCCGTTCTGGAAAATTTCTGCCCATCAGCAAACGACCCCGTTCCCGACATCAAACGGTTTGAGATTGATGACTTGCTCCACGCCGCGCGTCGGCGACTTTTGATCCTGAGCCATGATATTAGCTAGCCATGCGATGAGCCTCGGAATGACGACAGTTTCCATCCCGTGGCGGGCTTCAGCCGCTTGCTCTCGCGGCACAGACCCCGCGCGGACATAAAGCCGTTCGTAAGGGATGTTGGCGTTAGGCGGCCAGAAATGAGCGTCGAACAAGTCGCCTGGCGTTCTGATAAGATGCAAGTCTATCTGGATGTTTGCGCACGCTAACGCGGCCTCTAACACCGTAGGCCTGAGTGGGTAGCTTTGCCCCTTCGCCAACTTGCGGGTTTCAGATCGCATCAAAGAAACTTAACTGCCAGCCATCAATGGCGCAACGGCAACAAACCACCCAGATTCGGCCATAAGCGGGGCTGATGCTCAATCCCGAAAGCGGCATGACGGCTTTGCCCCGGTCCTGAAAAATTCCTGCCCTTCAGGAAGCGACCCCATTGCCGCCATAGCAGCCGCAACCTCAAGGCCTCAGCGGATCACGCTGCCACATTGGGAAATTGTATAGAACCGCCAACATTGCCCCAATGCTGGCGCTCTATGCGGCAGGAATGCCAAACCGCTTCGCCATTGCCGCTTTCGTCCCCACCATCCTCCTGACTGCCTGCGGAAGCGAGCCCGCTGCGCCTGCCAAACCCCCGGTTCACAGCGAGGCGATCGCCCACGAGACCGAGCTTGTCCGCCTGAAGCTTACGCCGGAAGCCCAGAAGCGGCTCGGGATTGTCACGGAGAGGATCGGGACGGGCACCGCATCGGCCATGCGCATGACCAGCGGCGAAATCGTCATCCCGGCGGGGGCTGGCGGAGCGCCGGTCACTTCTGCCAGCAACCTGCAACAACTCGCCGCGCAGCAAGTGGCCGCCGATGGTGAACTTGCGCGGGCGCGGGCGCAGCTTGCCTTGGCGCGCATCGCCTATGATCGTGCCTCGGCTCTGGTTGATGAGGAAGCGGGCAGCATTCGCGCACGTGACGAGGCGACGGCAGCGCTCGGTGCGGCAAAGGCTGCTGCCGATGCGGCGGCAGCCCAGCGCCGCCTGCTCGGGCCATCGGTCGCAAGCCTTGGCAACCAGCGCTACGTCTGGGTGCGGGTGCCGGTGTTCGGGAGCGATCTTCCCGGACTGCAACAAGGTCAGTCGGCGCTGGTCTCGCCGCTTGGACAGGACGGCGCGAAACGATCGGCGCGGCCCGTCGATGCGCCGCCATCGGCGAACGCAGTCGCTGGCACCGTCGATCTCTATTTCGCGCTCGACAATCGTGATCGGGCCTATCGTGTCGGCCAGCGGGTCAGCGTCGCGCTCCCGCTCGCTGGTGGGCGAAGCGAAGGGCTGTCCGTGCCGACCTCCGCGATCCTGCGCGACATCTATGGCGGCGAATGGGTCTATGCCAAGACCGAGGCCGACACCTACGTGCGCCAGCGGGTCGAGGTTGCCGCAACCGAAGATGGTCGTGCGATCCTCTCGCGGGGTTTGCGTCCAGGCACGCAGGTGGTCACGGCAGGCGCTGCCGAGCTGTTCGGCACCGAGTTCGGGGTCGCACACTGATGTTGGCCTGGCTGGTTCGCTCCGCGCTCAAGCAGCGCGTGCTGGTTCTCGCCATGGCGGCGCTCTTGGTGGTGCTTGGCCTGCGCGCGTCTGCCGATGTGCCGCTGGACGTATTCCCGGAGTTCGCTCCGCCGATCGTCGAGATCCAGACCGAAGCGCCGGGCCTGTCGACCGAGGAGGTCGAAAGCCTGATCACGGTGCCGATCGAGACCGCGGTCAATGGCGTGCCCGATCTGGCAACTCTGCGCTCGAAGTCGGTGCTGGGCCTCTCCTCGGTGACGATCCTGTTCGAGCGCGGCACCGATGTGATCCGCGCCCGCCAGCTGGTGCAGGAGCGGGTGGCGCAGGTGCAGGCGCGACTGCCTGCCGCTGCCCGCCCGCCTGTGATGCTGCCTCCCCTGTCGTCCACGAGCCGGGCGATGAAGATCGGCATCTCGTCGAAAAAGCTCGATCAGATGCAGCTGTCCGAGCTGGTGCGCTGGACGATCAGGCCCAAGTTGATGTCGGTGCCGGGCGTCGCGAATGTCGCCGTCTGGGGCTACCGCGACCGGCAGTTGCAGGTGCTGGCCGATCCCGACCGGCTGCAAGCCTCGGGCGTTACGCTGGCCGAACTACGCGCGGCGACCGGCGATGCAGTGCTGGTCGGCGGCGGCGGCTTTGTCGATACGCCCAACCAGCGGCTGCCCGTTCAGCAGGCAGGCGCGATCCAGACCGCCGAGGATCTTTCCCGCACAGTCATCAAGATCGCCGGCGACGCGCCGGTCAGGGTAGGTGATGTCGCGCGGGTGACCGACGGCTTTGCCGCCCCCATCGGCAATGCGATCATCGACGACGGCCCGGGTATCATGCTGATCGTCGAGAAGCAGCCGACCGGCAACACGCTCCAGCTGACCCGCGATGTCGAGGCGGCGGTCGAAGAGCTTCGCCCCGGTCTCAAGGACGTCAAGATCGACACCACCATCTTCCGCCCGGCGACCTTCATCGAGAAGTCGATCGACAACCTGACCCGTCGCCGCACGGTGTAAGTCTCCGGCCTTCGCCTCGGCCTGGTAGAGCGACAGCGAGCTCGGCACTTGAAACTCGTGCAACAGATCAATCGCTTCCCGCGCTTCCCGCCAGTTCGACGGGGCAAACTGATTGCCTGCGATGATTGCTCGTTGTGCAGGCGAAACTTCGACCGGCTCCTTCCCGTAGGCCGCTCGCTGCAATTCCAGCCACCAATTGGCGCAAAGCTCGGCATGCCGCTTAATCGGCTGGAGATCGGACATCTCTTGGTTGAGGTCTGCGATCATCAAAGTGGGCAGTAACGCGAAGGCGTCATCATAAGCTTTTGCCCAACGTTCGGCGTCGATGCGGCGGCCATCCCTGCGAGCGGCCGAGTGTTCTGCTTCAATCTCCTGAATAAGGTCGGCGCATTCCCTCGAGCCGTTAACCTGCCTTATCGTGCCATTGGGCAACCGTATCTGCGCAGTCATTCCCGCACCTGTTTGTAGCGTGGATTGGCGCCAGCATCGCGCAGCCAAAGAAACGCAGCCCTGCGGTCCGTCAATTCGGGAAAGGGGAGGCCAAGGCATTCGCATGTATAACGGACAAGCCACAGCTGCTTGCGCGAAGCCGGGCGCGCGGTCATCGCCTCGAGCTTGTCCTTGTCCAGCGCCTCCAGGAAGCGTTCGGACCGAACCATGTAATTGTCATAGCGCCGACGCCACTCGGCATACCGCCCCAGCTCCTCAAGTCTCGGCCCTGCCTGATTGAGGAAGATCGCCAGTGCCTCACCAATGGTATCGCTGCGCGCGCAGGCTTTCTTCCAATGCAGGGCATTGACGTGATCGCCCTCCAGTTCGTTGGGCGTCATAGCGAGATAACCATCGAACCTGCGCGCGTCATGGGCAGAGAGGCCGTGCGCGGTGAGGACCGCTCCAAGTGTAATTTGATGAAACACATCGCGCTGGTCGCGGTAGACTGCCTCGCCCGGCGTGATCTGCGGACCAGACAAGCCAATCTCCATCGACTTCAAGTTAGCAAACATACGGCCTAGCTCGTCGATGTAGACGCCTAGCTCGGTCTCTCCTGATTCGGGCTTCATGTGTTCCATGCAAGGAACATAGTGGCAACAATAATAAATATCAAGTAACCAAGTGCACGCTGAGGGCGGATCTGATGTCGTCAGCTAGCCTTTACTTTTGAATTTGCCCCTTGAAGATGCCCCTATAGGATCTATAATAAGAAGTGAAGTTAAGTGCACTTAAGATGATTAGGGCGGGTCTAGGCGAAATAAATGTTGCCCACTTAAGCCGGCCAAAGACCCGCCCCTCGTGAAGCAGACCCGCGCCCATGGTAGAGAAGCCTCATTCGCGATGCAGACCGGTCGAACCGGGATCCAGGGAGCAAAAGGCTCTCTGCGCGCGGCCGCGCGGCGATGCCTACTGGGCAGTGCTAGCTGACCGGGCGATAAGGGCCGAGGCATGGGCGGAAGCGCAGCACGTCAAATCTGTGCGAAGGATCGAACGTGAATTTGCCGAGGCCGAACGCGAACGCGCCATGTGGCGGCGTCGGTTTCGGGTTATCCGGGAGCGAGACTGGGGCGATGAAACCCGGCAGCAGCAGCAACGCAATGTGATGCACCACGTCGCGCGTCGGCCGTTGCGACAACTCCGGCTGCCTGCTTACTTGCGGCCACTTACCGACAAGGAAGGGCGGCAATTCGTTTTTCAGCGCATCCGCTACTACGCTGCCAAGAAGACGCGGCAGGGTCATGTGCGAGAGCGCGCCTGCTACATCATCGACGGCGCCCACGTCTCGCCTGCTGGCGAACGCTGCGTCGTCAGCAACCTTGGCGTCACCGATGGTGAGATCCTTGAGGGATTTGATGTTCTCGAACTGACCAACCGGACCGCGGCTGCAAACGCGAAAACCGCTTTCCATGGTATCATACAGCATTGCCATTTGCTCACGCCCGAGCAGCAGTTTGAAGCTGCGCGATGCTACGCCGAGAATACGTTCGGTCGTCAGGGCTTGCCCTATCTTGTAGTGCTGCATCCACCGTCAGAAGATGGCGACCAGCGCAACTGGCACGTCCACATCCTGTTTTCGTTCCGACCAATGGAGCGGATCGCCGAAGGTGAGTGGGAAATCGGTAGATATCTGCGCACCGATCTGGACTCTCCTGAGCAGTTTGCCAGGCTCCGGTATCTGTGGAGCGAGCAGCTCAATCACGCCTGCGAACAGGCCGGTGTTCCTTCCCGGTTCACCCATCTCAGCTACGTGGGGGCTGGCCTTCCCTATCAATCGCAGGTGCATAATGGGCCGGGGCTGACAGCGAAGATTCGGCGGGGCGAGTATGTCGCCAGGAACCTTGAGAACCACCGGATCGCAATCAGCAACAGCGCAAAGCGTGCGATCGCACTAGCCAAGGCCGAACTGCTGAATGCAGCATCGCAGACGCGGCAGCAAGTTGAGCGATCGATGCGGATCGCGCTAGCGGCGCAGGCAATCAGGGCAAGCCGTCCCCCACCATTCGACGGTTGGTTCAGTCTTCGCAGCCCCATTCCCGACCTTATGGCAATACAGCCGATCAGTCGTCCGGCCAACGACAACAAGCGCCCAATGTCCTTGCCCGAAATCCTTCCGGCGAGGCGGGAGCAGGCGACGGCGGATAGCCCGGGGCGCATGCAGTGGTCATTGCCGGATCGGGCGCTGCCCACTTGGCCCAATCCCACCATTAGCGCCCGCGTTGACAGCGGCTGGCAGCCAGACTTCAAAAGCTCGCTTCCCACCACGTTGCCGTATTTCCCTCCACAGCGGAGCGATGCACAGGCTGTGTGTAAACCGCTGGGCACGCTGCCACAACAGCTTCCGGCCGCGAGCATTCGCAAGGCTGTAAAGGCATCGTGGAAGTTGACCCCACCGATCTCGTCCCTTCCAAGCTTCCGAGCGCCACGTAACGCT
This sequence comes from Erythrobacter epiphyticus, assembly GCF_034653295.1. Taxonomy (NCBI): domain Bacteria; kingdom Pseudomonadati; phylum Pseudomonadota; class Alphaproteobacteria; order Sphingomonadales; family Erythrobacteraceae; genus Erythrobacter; species Erythrobacter epiphyticus. The sequence continues at coordinate 13,543 of NZ_JAYEEU010000008.1, forward strand.
GGCTCTTCGAAGCCAACCATTGTGTGGTGGACCCCGACAGCATTGCCACCCTTAGGATCAAGCATTCGTCCGAAAGCAATGCCTTGGAAGCTCAGTGGCGGTCCGGTTGCTGTGCCCGTGTATAAGAACATCCGGCAAGTCACTCCCCGCTTCGATCGGCCTGGTTGGGCGAAAGCCTTGCCACCATCACTGCCAAGCGCGCTTGAAAAAACGCCGCCGCCCGCCCTTGCGGAACTCGCCCGACGCGTGTCGCAATCGGCCATCTTCCGGATGTCCGACGCCATAGGCCGGATTGATCTGAAGCTGGCTCCCCTGCCTGACGAGCGCGAACCGATCGTTACCGCCGTCTCCGAACCGCCGGCTCAAACGATCGCCGCCACTGAGCCGATCAATCTAGCCGAGGAGGAAAGGCGGGCGCTCGCTTTCCTTGATCGTAACCGCGAAAAATACATTCATGTCGAGAAGGGGTCTGACGGGTTCATCTACCCCGGCAGAATCTACTGGCATGGCAATCGCCTCACCGAAGCCGGGTTACGAAATCCAATTGCACAGCGCCAGCTTCAAGCGCGCTTCGACCAGCAAGAGGGTTATGTCGACTACATTGTGACCAAGCTGATAGGGAGGGCCTTCAAGGACACTAGCCGCGAGACACTCGTGGGGGCATTGCCGCCAAATAATCTGGATTACATCGCAGGCATGCTCCGATCCGAGCCCCTGCATCGGCAGGTGGTTGAAGCTTACTACGATGGCGGCAAGCAGCGGTGTTTGCTGGCCTCAAAGGCGTGGCAAGACGCGCCTAGCAATAATCAGAACCAGCGGCTTCGGCTTGCTGCAAGGGCGAAGCGGCTGCGCGACTCTCTCGGCTTCTCTCTCCCTTTGCCTCAGGCCCTGGCAGACAAGCTCGAACAGGACGCCAAGGAGCATGACAGGCGGCTATTGGCGGCCAAGGCTGCCGCGGCCGCCGCAGGCTCAAGCGATACGGGCGGCTCGTCGTCGTCAGTTGCGCCACACCTGAGCGCCGACGATCCTGCGCCCTCTCCTCCGCGCCGCCAGCAGCGTTCGGTCGAGCCTGAAAGCTCTGCCGGGAACGGTGAGCTACATGAAGAGCTCATCGCAGAAATCGAAAGCACGCCCGGCCTGAGGATGACCCGCAAGCAGGGCAAGCTTGTTCCTGCGATGAGCCAGCAGGAAGAAGGGGGCAGTCTAAGCGCCAACTTCGAGCACCCAGATGTCCAGAGTGCCCTCGAACAGGAGCGGCGACGCCAGTGGCAGTTTGTGCGCGAAGTCTGGGGCGTGCTCACCACGTCCGTCACAAAATCTGACATGGATGGCGGATCCGCAGCAGTGATCAAGGCGCTCCCGGACGATCTGCGCCATAAAGCTTCGCCATGGGCAGAGACCCCGATCTGGGGTCTTATGCTCCGCCAGTTGGAGAAGAGCGGCAAACGGCGGTCTGAGGCCGCTGTACGGCGCTGGGAAGAAGCACGTCGCAACGAAGAACACAACCTGCCTGCAATCGCCGCAAACGTGGCTGCGCGGTTGAAGCGATGGCCGATCCAAATCGCTCCGGAAACCGGGGCCGCGATCAAGCAAGATGTGGCGCGCCATGCGGCGCAGATCGCCGCGCAGCAGAACATGTTGGGCCGCTAGTCGGAGCTTAAGCGCGCTTAATATCCCCACCCATGCCGCTGATTTAGGAAAATCCCACCTTTTTAGGCCTCTGCCGGTGAGGCCGGCTGGAGAAGGGGAAAAGTGGCCCTTCGGCCGACCTCGCAATGACGAGGTAAATGTATGAATAAAATGATGGATGCCGACGGCGACCCCGCCGCTGGGATTGCCGAGCAGGGGGTGCGTATCCTTCGCCCCATAGCCAAGCTGGATGACTGGCCAAGGATGGGCGACCCGGCGAGTCCCGGCCCGGTGATCGCGGTCGTCGATGTCGAAACCGAAGGCCTGGATCCAGAAACAGATCAGGTGATCGAGATCGCAGCCGCACTTGTGCAGACTGACAGCGAAGGGCGGATCACATGTATCCTGGGTAAGGCATACGGCCTCCAGGACCCCGGCCGCCCGCTGATGCCGAAGATTACAGCGCTGACGGGGCTTTCGGATGCCAAGCTCGAGGGACAGGCAATCGACATCGGGAAAGTGACTGCCGTCATCGCCCGGGCTGATGCGATCCTCGCCCATAGCGCCCGGTTCGATGCCGGGTTCGTGCGCCGGCTGCTGCCGGGCGTCGCTCATCTGCCGTGGGTGTGCAGCCTCAACGACGTCGATTGGCGCGGACACGGTTTCGACGGTCGCGCTCTTGGACACCTGTTGGCACAGCAGGGGCTGTTCGCTCCGAAGGCGCATACCGCCGGCGATGACGTGACCGCGACCATCAACCTGCTTGCTACCGTGCTGCCAAGCGGGCGCACGGTGCTCGCTGAGGCTCTGGCTAACGCGCAGGTGACGACCACCCGGATCGACGTCGAAGGCCAAACCTTCGATGCCAAGGCCGATCTCAAGCGGCGCGGCTATCACTTCGACTGGGTCCGGAAGGTATGGTGGTCCGAGGTTGGCGAACTTCAGGCCGACTACGAGGAAAGCTGGATCACCCGCCACTATCCCCGTCTGCGCGTGCGGCGCACGCCAATCACCTGGCATGAGCGACACTGCTGATCCTGCGTGACGGGGCGGCTTTACTGGCCAGCTAGTCCTGAGAGGCGGGGCGGTGCGCCAAGCACCGCCCCGTCCCTGTTCTGACAGATAAAAATGAGCCTCTCCTGTGAAGGGAAAAAAGGGGCTTCGGCCTGCGCCGCATTCGCTCAGGCCGTCACACAACAAAAAGGAATGGAATATGATTGACTTGAACCTTGGCGGGGCCTGTCCCCGCCGGCCGCTGACCTATGTCCTGACGAGAGCTATGTGGCACCCGCGCGGCCCCGCCGACGCCTCCATCGAAGGCTGCGAGCTGGGCGTGGGCGCGTCCAACGGTGAGCTGGGCGAAGGCATCAACGTAATGGCCGACGTGGTCTTTCGCACCAAGACGCCGTGGGTGCTGGCGAACTTCGCCGACGACGTCACCACTAGGTGCGACGGACTCTTCATGATCAAGCCAATGGGAGATGAAGTCCTGATCGGCTTGGTCGAGCCCTACGTCTTGCGGAAGGGGTCACCCCTGATCCTTGTGGGTGGAGACCGGTCCCGTGCCTTTTCGATCGATGCAGCTGGCAAGCTGATCGAATGCCCCGTTCCGCCGACATCACAGATCACCGCCGGTGTCGATCGCGGCTGGGCCGAAATCAGGCGGCGTATGGCAGACGTGATCGAGGGAACCGCCTTCCGCTATCCTAGCTGGACATTCTGCGTCGACGTCAAACACGTCCCCGTATTCTGATCGGCCACCCTTTCATCACCACCCAATCACCAGACGGGCGGCGCTCTCCACCAGAGCGCCGCCCGTCTGCTTTCACGAAAAGGAAATCCCATGCACCATCATCGCAACAACCATCCGCCAGTTCTGGCCGCATTGATTATCATCCGAACGCGACCGGAATACGAGCGCCGCTCTATCATATCCAGCCTCGCGCTGTTCACCGTCACCATCACCGGACGACGGGAAGCGGCCTTCGATCTGCTTCATGCCCGCTTCGATCCGACGGATACGCGCGCGGACATCATATCGGGCCTGTGCGAACGCGTCCCGGAAGGGGCGCAGCTTCTGGTTCGCCAGCCGATACTGCCAGCCCGGCGTCTGATGGATATCGCGGGGCGTCGTGACCTCCCGCCAATCGACAACCAGCTGATAGCGCGCGCCTTGCCCGGCACCACGCTCTTGTCACTGACGGTGGCCGACGAGCAGCTGAACGGTGCTGGTGAGGCGATGGGCCTCGAAATGGCAGGACCGGAATCCACGCCGCTCAAGCGCAATCGCCGTGCGCCGGAGCAGGCGATGGCGCTGTGGTCGGTCTATACTCAGGCCTTCTGCCGCAAGCCTGAGGCCCGTGCGTTGATCGCGTCCTTTCAGGCCTGGCGTGTCCTCGAGCGTTCCAAGCCGCTGCCGTTTTGAACCTGGCCATCCATCAAATCGAATTTGCGCAGCATCGGCTGCACCACCACGACAAGGAAAAATCCATGACCACACCCCGTTCCTACGCATACACCTTCATTGACACCGAAAGCGCATGGGACCGCGATCTGATCGCGGCCAATCAGGCAATCGACCCGGACTGCCAGCAAAACCGGATCGCTTCGCGCTGTATCTGTGCAGCGGCGCTTTTCGACATCGATATCTCGCCTGCGGGGATCGTCTCCATCGGCGCCGTGAAAACGTGGAGCGAGCATACGCACCTAACGCCTCGCGCGGTCACCAAGGCGCTTTTCGACAATCTCGCCGAACGCGCCGATCGCACCGTCGTCACGTGGGGCGGCGTGCCAGTCGATCAGCAAGTGCTGACGCTGACTGCAATGGAGTCTGGATTGGTCTTGCCGCCGCAGCTGCGCGAGCCCGTATTCGGTAGACGGCAGCGGATGCACCTTGACCTCTCCCTCGCCATGAAAGGCGCGGGTCGCACTTGGCACCACTTGTCGGAGGTAGCTTATCGCATCGGCGTGCCGCTCCCTTTGCTGCGGAACAAGGCCCAGTTTTTCCAGACCCGCACTGCCGCGGACTGGCGCTTGCTTGTGGGGCATTGCGAGCTGGACACGCTTATCACCGCCATCGTGATGATCGCCTGGCGTATCGCGCAGGGCACACCCGGTCTCAGGTTCGAGCCCGCCGTCATTGGGATGATCGGCTCATTCCTTCGCCAGCGCCCGGAGCATCCGTTGGCGGATGAACTTAAGGCCTTCGCGCTCGATCTGGAGCAATTGATCGCCCAGGATCGGGAGGCCGCGTAAGGCCAGTGGATGGCTGCGCAACGGCTCCCCGTGCCGATACAATTCTGCTGGCGGCCTTGCTGAGCAAATCCGCATGACAAGCCCGCCCGCTGACTCTAGGCATCGGAAATGCAGTCCCAAATCGCAACGATCCTGAAATCCTACGCCACGGAGATGCGTAAGCAGCTCCGTGGCAATGCCGCCGCCAGCGAACCCGCGCTCGCGCCTCAGTTTCAGCGGCTTGTTGAACAGCTTATCCCCCATCTCGGGCCGGTTCCGGCAATGACCGTCTCACCGGAATACACCAAGCCCGGTGTCGGCAGGCCTGACATTGCGCTGATCAAACCCGGACAGCCGGCGCGGGCCTTCATCGAACTGAAGGCTCCGTCGAAGTCCGCAGACCCCAAGGAATGGAAAGGCCCGCACGACAAACGGCAGTATGGGCGCCTGCAAGAGCTGGCGCATTGGGCAACCAGCAATTTCTTCGACTTCCGCCTGTTTGAACGCGACAAGCTCGTCGGCAAGGCCGCGATATTGCCGCCTGAGGCTATCGAACCGACCATCTCTGATGCGGCTGCCGACGCTCTGATTGACGCTCATGATCCGACGCGCTTCCTCGAGCTGCTCGCCCATCTGTTCCGTGCACAGCCCCCGACGGCAACGAACGACGTCCAACTTGCCGAGTTGCTGGCGCACTCCGCCCGTATCATCAAAAGCGCGGTCGAAGAGCGTTTGGGCGAACTTGATCCCGAGGTCCACAAGAACGATCCACTGATGCTGGTGCGCGGCACCTACAAGAACGTGCTCTACGCGCATCCCGAGGCGGGGGGTTACGCGTCGTCGGATTTCGACGCTCTGTTCTCCTCTGCCTTCGCGCAGACGCTCGCCTTCGGTTTGCTGCTGGTGCGCGAGCACCTCTCCAGCACCGAGGCGGAAAAGGACAATCAACTTGTCGACGCACACGCCTGGCGTCACATGCCAGATGAGCACCCGCTGATGAAAGGCACGCTCGAGGCCATCAGCGACGAACGCGTGATCAACTCGGTCGGCATCGGCTTTGAGGTGATGATCGACACGGTGAATTGCTTCGACCCCAAGATCCTCGCCCCGCGCAAGGACGGCAGCGACCCGATCATCACCTTCTACGAATACTTCCTCAGCGTGTTCGACCCAGCCGCGCGCGAGCGCTACGGTGTCTACTACACCCCGATCCAGGTCGTGCGTTTCATGGTTGGCGCGCTCGACCGCGTGCTGCGCGATGATCTGGGCACCAAAGGCTTGCGCGACGAGAGCGTGACCATCCTCGATCCCGCGACCGGCACCGGAACCTACCTGCTCGGCATCGCCGAACGCGTTCGTGATCGCGTGATGGAGGAGGAGGGCGGTCCGGCGGCGAGCATGGCATTGAAGAGCCTTGCCAGCCGGATGTTCGGGTTTGAGATGCTTATCGGCCCCTATGCCGTGGCGCATTACAGGCTGCACCATGCCCTTTCACATCGTCCGCCGGATGACGGCGAAGATGCGCCGCAGCCGATCCAGCTTCCCCGGCTTGGCGTCTATCTTACCGATACGCTCAGCCGCCCAGATGCGGTGACGGCTGTCGGTTCGCTCGGGATGGCGGGTATTCCGATCGATGAGGAGCGTGAACGCGCCAACGAGATCAAGGCGCGGGAGCAGATCCTCGCGATCATCGGCAACCCGCCATACAAGCGGCTTGAAGAGGGCGAAGACGAAACTCTCGTCGGCCGCTGGATGAACGAGGAAATCTGGCCCGACCTCAAGCAGCCGGTGAAGGACGCGGGGAAGGGCGGGCAGCTCAACACCTTCCCGGAGTTCTCCGTCGCCTTCTGGCGCTGGGCGATCTGGAAGCTGTTCGAGGCCGAGAACGCTCCGCAGAAGGGCGTGATCGCGTTCATCACCAATCGCAAATACCTGACTGGCTGGCCCTATGCAGGCCTGCGCAAGATGATGCGCGAGCGGTTCGACCGGCTGGAAATCATTGACCTGCGCGGCGACGTGCGGGCGGGTGTTCGCGGCGACGTCGTGAGCGACCAAGGCGTGTTCAACATCCAGGTCGGCACTGCCATCTGCATCGCCGTAGCGGATGGTAGCAAGCAGCCCGGCGCCTTGGCCGAAGTGCGATATACGGACAGCTGGGAGGCGGAGCGGTTCAGCAAGAAGGCGAAGCTCGATTGGCTGGAGGCGCTGCAAGAAACTGGAGAAGCTCTCGAGTTCCTGCCCGTCGCAAGAGCTCTACTAGATGACTTCAAGCCGGTAGCGTTCAGCAATGGTGAGTGGGTCTCGATCGCTGACCTGTTCGATTTCCAGTCGAGCGGGATGCAAACGAAGCGGGATGATTTCGCTTACGATGTAGAGAAGGAGGCTCTCTTTAAGCGTATCCAGTCGTTTGTCACTGGATCGGAGAAGGATGCGAAAGCCTCCTTCCATGACACACGGGACAGGAAGTGGAAGGATGCGCGGGCCATCGAAGCAGATAGGGATCGCATCACGGAAGTGGTCTACCGGCCACTAGACCGCCGTTTCCTATACAATCATCCCCGATACGGGGACTTCCTGCGGCCAGCGCTCCAATCCTCTTGGGGCGAAAGCAATAGGGCGCTCTACACCATGCCTTCCGGAGTAGGTCTAGGCCCGGCAGCATGGTGCCATGGTAAGATGCCCGATTACCATGCTTTCCGTGGGAGCTATGGCGGATACGCCTTTCCGCTCTATGATCGCCGTAAGGGCGCGGACGCGCACAACCTGAACCCAGACATTTTGAGAGGGCTTGCCGAAACCTATGGTCAGACGATCGGCCCCGAGGATCTGTTCGACGCCATCCTCGCCTTGCTTTCCGCCACCGGTTACTCGGTGCGCTTCGCCGAAGACCTTGAAGACACATTCCCCCACATCCCGTTGCCGGCCGATCCTGCGCTGTTCCATCGCGCCGTCGCCATTGGGCGGGAAATCCGTGCCCTCGAATCCTTCGCTCGCGAGCCGGCTGGTGCATTCCGCCTCAAGGACTTCTGCCGCCTTCGCTCCGAAGCAGCTGGCCCGGTTGGACTAACGCAGGGCGATAACGGCGAATGGTTCTTCTGCGCAGACGGGACAGGCAAGTTCGACGGCCTGCCGCCGCGCGTCTGGGAATTCGCCGTATCGGGCTACCGCGTGCTCAAGCGCTGGGTCGATGCTCGTGAAGGTCTTCACGGGCCGACCTACTGGCCGCAGTTCCGCGATGTCGCAGCGCGTATCCACGAACTTCTCCACTGGTTCGACCAGGCCGACCTTGTCTTGGCTGAGGTGCTTGAGGATACCCTCAGCCGTGAAGAGCTGGGCCTAGCTGCGCCCGTGACGGAACCAGATGATGACTGACGGTCAATTCAGCATGTTCGGGGAAGGTGACGGCCTGATGGCTGAGGTCGCCCAGCCTGATATCGTGCCCGATCCCGACCGCGTTCGGCAGCGCCTCCACGACATTCTCGAAACCGCACGCGCGGCCCCGAATGTGCCGTGGCCCGAGAAGAAGCAACGGGTCTGGACGATCGTCTTCCCCAACATGGCAAAGTGGCTACCCGACGACGAGCGCGACCAGCTCTGCTTCGAGTTCGCGCGCGAGATCGAGCGGCTGCGCGAAGCGGCCTGATTGGTGAGCTGCCAACGGCCTTACGGTCGGTAAATCGGCGGCTGAGGGAGTGGTATGAGCTTCGTCTGGAAGGCCGTTGTGGCAAGGTACGATTTTTTGGAAGCCATCGGCTTCGTCCGCAGCCGTGCCGGGCTGCGGGTGCAGGGAATCAAGCTAGAAGCCGACGTCGACATCATGGCTTCGGACGATGGCCTGTCATTCCGCTCGGCGAATATATCCTACGATTGCCCCGCCGAACGGGAATGGCCGTCGCCGATCAGGGCGAACGGCGCGGTGATGCGGCGACTGGCACCGAAGCTCGAAGGTGATGAGATTTCCATGAACTACGAGGAAGGGGCGCTCATCCTCAATTCGACCCGCATCCCGGCCCGGGAGCTGTAGGTATCCGGGCGAAGGGGCTGCCGCTGATCGCGGCAGCCCCACGTCAAGTCTACGAGCGTTTCAGCCGCGGCTTGCCGGTGCGCGATCGGTGATTGATCGGTAGTAGCTTAACCGGGCGCGCCTGCAGGTGATCCGTCGTTACGGTCACGAACTCTGTCATGAAATCGCGATACTCGCCGAGCACCTGATACAGGCCGTGTGACTCGATCCGCTTCGAGTAATGCTTGGCGTTCGTTCCGGTCCTGGCGTGTCCCATGACATCGGCGCGAACCATGTCGGGTGCATTGGATTCTGCGTAGGAGCTAGAGCCAAGTGCCCGGATCGACTGCATGTCGGCAATCTTCCCCGAGTGTTCGTTGCTGGGGATATCCATGTGCAATCCGATCCACCCAACCATGTGCCGCCAAGCGATGTTCCGAAACTGGTGACCGCCAATCCGCGCTTCATTAAGGAAGAGTTCCGGGAATAACGCGGCATGGCCCTCAGCACGGATCGCCTTCACGTAATCTGCGAACCCGAGCCTCAATATCTCCTCATGCACGGGGATCCGGCGCCGGCGATGGGCATTCTTGGTGCCGCCAGGGACGCCGTCTTCTGCGCGCAGATCGTTGTCATCGATCTTGAGATTAGGCACCGGTTCGTCGAGAAATATCTCGTCCGCCCGTAGACCTGCGATCTCGTTCAGCGATGCGTGGGTGTAGTAGAGCAATATCGGAAGCCAATAGGCGGCATCATGCCAGACATCGCTACCGCCTGCTTGATCAAGCCGGTGGAGGTGCCCGCCGCCGCCGACCCAAATAGGCGACGAGAAGAGGCATTTCATGTGCTCGCGTGTCCAGACCGGACGCACTGTCTCTTCCGTCACTTTGTTTTGTTTAGGAAGTTTTGTCTTAAGGAAGTCCAAGGCCTTGGTGTTGGGGATCTTCGGGGCCCACTGATCCTCCGCCAGAAGGTCATAGGCCGTGGACATGTACGACAGGTCCCGCTTTACCGTGTTGAGTGATCGCGTGTTGTGCCGCCCCACCTTGAGACTGGCGACGACTTCCGCAAAGGGGCGCTCGAAGGCTTTCGCCGGGCGAAAATCCCGCGGCATTCGCATCAGGCCGTTCTTGTATTTGGCGACGTCGGCATGATTGTAATCGCCGAGCGGTTTGTCGCCGGTGATCCACGCAAAGGTGCGCAGAACGCGTTCGTATTGCGCCAGCCCGCGGGTCCAGTGGCCATTTACACGCGCCAGTTCGAGAACCGATGGAATGACCTCGCTGAACCGCGTGGCATGGTAGGTCTTGAACACGCAATCAGGATGAGAAGCGGCGTTGGGCTCCGCTGGCGCTAATACTGGCGAGGGCAGGGCGATCGGCGTAGACGTTGCAGGCTGCGGCGGCGCAAAGGTCAGTGGCGCTCCATTCGCCCGGCGTTTCGCTAGCAGAGCTTCCTCCTGATCGAAGGCGGACTGCACATCCTCGTCGAGGAAGTGGGACGCCAGCCGGTGCGCTTCGGCCATTGCCTGAAGGTGGACGTGCTTGAGGCGGGCAACCACGGCATCGGTCGGCTCAAGCCCCAGGCCCTCTGCCATCAGCGCCATCATCTCATCGGCGATGATGTCCTTGCCGCACTCGCGGTCGAGATCGCAGGCCACCCACTCGATATCCATTTCGTCGTGGCCCGCCGCTGCCAGCATCTGGCGATGGGCATCGGTCAGCTCATTGTTGGTGCCCGGACGCTGGGCAATATCAAGCGCGCTCGCCATGGTGCGATAATCCCGCACACGGGCCGCAGGATGACGCGATGGGTCATGCAGCTCCATGATCAGCTTCGACAGACAATCGCGCAGCTCGGTTTCGAACAGCGCCTTGATCGTGTCGGCATCGAGGGTCTGGTTCTGTTCGATATACGCGTTCACCGTCCGGCGCACCCTGTCAAACTGTGCGGAGAGAATCGCGACCCGCTCGCGCGCTTCCTGCCCGTCACAGGTAGAAAGCGGCACAATAACATGGATATCCTTGCCATCCAGCAAACGAACCCGTCTGCGGAAATAGTAGCGGCCATAGCGGCGCGAGCTGAAAGGAATTTTGGGCATTGAACGGCTCTCCGAAATGCCTCGGTGAACCGGTATGTGACATAACATGTGACATTCCGCCTCACCGAGAGGTGAAAAGCGGTTTTCCTTCAATGCTTTGCGTGAAAAGTGGTCGGGGAGACAGGATTCGAACCTGCGACCCTCTGCTCCCAAAGCAGATGCGCTACCAGGCTGCGCTACTCCCCGACACTGGTCGTCCCGCAGGGCACATGCCGCAAGGCAGGCGTGCTCCCAAGGCATGTTTCCGGTGGGCCCGGCAGGATTCGAACCCGCGACCTAGCCGTTATGAGCGGCCAGCTCTAACCGCTGAGCTACAGGCCCTGAAAGCACCGGAACCAGACTGCGACGCGTCCTACAGTCAGGCCCGCCAAGTTACAAGCGGCGATCCGTGCCTAGCCCCACGGGCGCGCAGGCTTTCACAAACGGTGGGGCGTCTGTCCGCTAACCCCGTGACGCGCGGCGTCCACCCCGGTGAACAACGGCAGCCGCAGGACGGCCTTGCCTTCCCCGAGGTTCAGACTTCCCCCGGCGCCGCGCGCCTCGGCGCGAGCGAGCCGCAGGGCAAATCCCGCACCGAACGGCCCGGCGCTGATCGCCTGATCGGTGGGCTTGAGCTCGCAGGCGAAAGGATCATCCAGCGCCGCCAGCCGCGCGGGCAAATCGCACACGCATTGCGCCATTGCAGTCGGCCCTTCGAACACCGGGGTCAGGCTGAGCTGCAACTGCTCGCCCGCCTCGCAATGGCTCGCCAGTGTTGCCATCAAGCGCCAGAGCAGGGCTTCGGCCTCATCCTCGTCCAGCGCAAGCAGCAGTGATTCCGTGCGATCCTTGGTCAGCACGACGGCAGCACGGCGCACGGCAAGCACCGCGCCGAGCTGTTCGATCATCTGCCGCACCAGCGCGGCGAGATCAGCCTCGCCCGCTGTCATGTCCAGCGCACCGGTTTCGAGCCGGGCGAGGCGATCCAGCTCGTCAAACCCGGCGAGGATATGGGCGGCATCGGCCGCAATCGCCGCCGCCAGCGCGCGATATTCGTGCGGGGCAGGTCCGAACAATTGCTGCTGGATCACTTCGGCATAGCCTTGGACGGCTGTGACCGGGGTGCGCAATTCGTGCAGCAATTGGCGGATCCGGTCGGCTTCCTCGGCGGCCGCGGCATCGGCACCCGATGCGACCACGGCAGCGCGGCGAAAGCGGCCGACATAGCCGGCAAAATGCCCTTCGGGGGTGAAGCGCGGCTCGCCATCCACCAGCCATTCGCCGGCAATCGCCGGTGCTCCTTCGAGCACGACAGGCGTGCGGAAAATCGGCTGCCTGCGGGCAAAAGCCTTGGCCAGTGCCGCCGAATCCCCGGACGGGCTCATGCCCGCCGGGCGCAGCAACTTGGTGCCGATGACCATCGGGGCCAGCTCGCTGCTCGCCCATTCGATCCGCCCGCCTGCATCCGCGACATAGCCGAAAGCGGTGGCCGGGCGGCGGGATGGTTCGGGCGCCTCGCCGAGCGGCAGGCGCGGGGCCAGCTCGAGATCTTCAGCAGCCTCGGTGCGATCGCGCCGGAACTGCGCAATGCGTTCTACCAGCGCGGAAATCTCGCTGCGTTCGCTGCTCTCGCGATCCTGACGGTTGGTGCTGGCCGCAGCGCCCGGCGCCGGCTGAACCGGGCGCAGCGGGACGACCGGGCTGACCGGCGCAGCCTCGGAAGGCGGTGTTGCAGGAGCCGGATCGCTGGTCGCAGGTGCAGCGTCTGGTGCGGGCAGGCCGCGATCATGGATCCCCAGCCGGTCCAGCAGCGCTTCGACATCGACCGGCAGATCGCGGCGCAACCGCAGAAACCCGCGCGCCCGGATCGGCAATTCAGGGATGAGCGCGGTCCATTCCTCGGGCGAAAGCTCGGCCCGCGAAAGCGCTGCCGAAGCCACGTCCGGCTCGTGATCGGCAAGATAGTGCAGCAATTCGCGATTGCGGAAACGCCAGCCCGGCTCGCGGATGATCGCGGCGCGTTCGGCAGCAGGGATATGCTGCGCGAGGGCATCCATCCGCAGCCATGCCGCATGCATCAGGCTCTGATCGTGGATATCCTCATTGGGCGCGCCCTGCTGGCTCCGGCTGCCCAGCAGATCGAGCAATTGCCGCAGCTGGGTGCGCTGACCCGTCTCGCTGGTCGCACCGAGGCGCAGCACCGTGGCAAGGCGATCATCGAACAGCATTGCGGATTTCCGGCACCTCCTGCGGGCGAATCAGGCCCTTTGCACCCTTGGCCAGCACCATGGCGGGCGCAAGGGCGGCGTTTGCTTCTATCATCATGTGGAGATCATCACAGTCTGTCACTTGCGGTGCGTTGCAAAGCGGGACAATTGCTGGCAGAGCTAATAATATTAGCTTTGCAGCCCCTCGGGGGTGCGGGTTCTTTCAAAACCGGCGCAGCGGGAAGATGGGTCAGCGCCCGCGCGCCGCACAGCTCAAGGGGGAAATTGGCAGATGGCCAATTTGGACGAGATTGATCGGCGCCTGCTGGCCGAATTGCAAGCCGAAGGGCGTGTGACCAATGTCGAACTGGCCCAGCGTGTCGGATTGACAGCACCGCCGTGTCTGCGCCGGGTGCGCGGGCTTGAAGAAGAAGGCGTCATCCGCGGCTACCACGCCGATCTTGATCCCTCGAAGCTCGGATTTGCCATCACGGTGTTCGCGATGGTCAGCCTCAAGAGCCAGGCCGAGGCGAGCTTGCGTGAATTCGAAGAGCACATGCGCGAACTGCCCGAAGTGCGCGAATGCCACATGCTCAACGGCGAGATCGATTTCATCCTCAAGATCGTCAGCAAGGATTTGCAGAGCTTCCAGGAATTCCTCACCGGCAAGCTGACACCTGCCCCGAACGTCGAAAGCGTCAAGACCTCGCTCACGATCCGCACCGCCAAGCAGGAACCGGGCGTTCCCTTGTGAGCGCGCTTGCGCCGCTGACCGATCCTCTCACCGGCACCTGCCTGTGCGGCGCGGTGCAGATCACCGTCACGGCCGTACATCCCGAAGTCGACATCTGCCACTGCACGATGTGCCAGCGCTGGGGCGGGGCCTTCTATGCCGGGGTCAAGGGCGCGGATGTCATCGTCAGCGGTGATGACGCGGTAACTGTCTATCGCTCCAGCGCGTGGGCCGAACGGGCCTTCTGCAAGCAGTGCGGCAGCAACCTGTGGTATTGCTTCTTGCCGACAGGCAGCCGCTCGTTTCTCGCCGGATTGTTCGATCTTCCGTCCGGATTTGGCATCGAGCAGCAGATTTTCATCGATGAAAAGCCTGACTGGTATGATCTGGCGCAGACCAGTCCGATGAAAACCGGTGCGGCAACGATTGCCGAAGCCAAGGCGGCGGGATTCACCTTCGAGTGAGCTTGCCATAGGGGAGTTGTGGTGGACATGCTGGATCAGGTGCCTGATGTTCAGCCCGTTACCGAAAGCGTCCAAGCGAGCCCTGAGGCGCCCATGTCGCCTTCCCGTCCATCCGTGCCGCTGGTGATCGACATTCTCGCCCCTCCGCCTGCCGCCGAGGATTGCCGCGCGCATGATGCGGATCCCTTCTATCCCGAAATCGTGGTCTGCCAGAAGGTCGCTCCCTCTGCGCGACTGACGCGGGAGATCGGTCCCGAGGTTGATGACTTCGATAACGCCATCCCGCGAGCACGACTCAAACTATCAGAGGCGGCAGAAGCCGAGGCCAACCTCATCAACAAGGGGGTGGGCGGCTGGAATGCCAACGGCGCGGAAGTGCGGCTGAAAATCGATTTCTAGTGCAGCTTCAAGCGCGGACGCACGATGCGGTTGACCCGTCCGATCAGCATCAGGAAGGTTCCCTTGAACCAGCCGTGGATGCCGAGCAGGTGCAAGCGGTACAGCGAATTATAGACAAAGCGCGCCAGCCGTCCTTCGATCGCCATGCTGCCGCCCACCAGATTGCCCATGAGGCTGCCGACGGTCGAGAACCTGCTCAGCGACACAAGCGAGCCCTTGTCGCGATAGACAAAGGGCTGGAGCGGGCGGCCCTTCAGCTTGCGGATGATATTGCCATAGACGGTATTCGCCATCTGGTGCGCGGCCTGTGCGCGCGGCGGGATCGGGCGATCCGCGCCCGGCGGCGTATAGGTCGCGCAGTCCCCCAAGGCGAAGATATCCTCGTCGGTGACAGTCTGGAGCGTGTCACGCACCACGAATTGGTTGCGGCTGTTGGTTTCAAGCCCGAGACCGGCCAGAAACTCCGCGCCTTTGACCCCCGCCGCCCACACCAGCAGATCAGCTTCGATGGTCTGCCCGCATTTGGTGATGAGCGCGCCGGGCCGCGCTTCGATCACCTGGGTCGTGTCCTGCACCGCGACGCCAAGCTGGCCCAGCTCATAGCGCGCGGCGGCTGACAGCTTCTCCGGCAGCAGCGGAAGGATGCGCGGGCCTGCCTCGAGCAAGGTGACCTTGAGGCGGCTCTCGTCGAAGACTTCCAGCCCGTAATGGCTCAGCGCCGCAGCCGCGTTGTAGAGTTCGGCGGCCAGTTCCACCCCGGTCGCCCCGCCGCCAACAATCGCAACGCGCACCAGTTCATCTGCGGCCGGATCTTTCATCATCGCCCGGCTGACGCGCAGGCAATGGTTGAGCAGGCGGGTGCGGAACCTGTCGGCCTGTTCGCGCGAATCAAGGTAGAGGCAATTTTCCTTGACGCCGGGCACGCCAAAATCGTTCGAAACCGATCCCACCGCCAGCACCAGAATATCATAACGGATGGTGTGCGATCCGATCAGCTCGCTGCCATCTTCGTCGCGGACAGGGGCGAGGCGGATGGTTTTGGCGACGCGGTCAATCCCTTCAAGGCTGCCCTGAAAGAAGCGGTAACCCCAGCGGTAGCAATGGCCACGATAGCCGACCTCGTCGAGATTGGCATCAAGCGCGCCCGCCGCGACTTCGTGCAGCAGGGGCTTCCAGATGTGGGAGAGGTTCTTGTCGACAAGGATGATGTCGTGCCGCTTGCGCCCGAATTTCGCGCCGAGCCGCCGGACCAGTTCGAGCCCCCCGGCGCCCCCGCCGACAACGACAATCTGGGTCTTGCGGTTCATCCATCACTCCTTCGCACCGAAGTGCAGCGCAATCCCGACCGCGTTCATAGCCGGGCAGCAAAACAAATTCGCGTCAAATCATGCCGGCGATGCCGAAACATGACCATTCTCGCGGGGGAGGATGGCCCGCCATAAGCAAACGGGCGGAAGGAACCAACCCCTCCGCCCGTTGCTGATGCCGATTTGTGTTGCAGTGCAACATTCTTGCACTGATCCGGGGACGCGCGCGCTCAGGCCTCGCGTTCCTCCAGCCATTTTTCGAGCCACTTGATCGAATAATCGCCGTTGAGCACGTCGCTCTGGCGCAGCAGTTCCTGATGCAGCGGGATATTGGTCTTGACGCCTTCGACCACCATTTCCTCCAACGCGCGGCGTAGGCGCATGATGCAGCCTTCGCGGGTGCGGCCATAGACGATCAGCTTTGCGATCATCGAATCATAGTAGGGCGGAATGCGGTAGCCCGCGTAAAGCCCGCTATCGACGCGCACATGCATCCCGCCTGCCGCATGGTAATAGCTGACAAGGCCGGGCGAGGGCGCGAAGTTGAACGGATCTTCCGCGTTGATGCGGCATTCGATCGCGTGGCCGTGGAATTCGAGTTCGTCCTGCGTCACCGACAGCGGCTTGCCTTCGGCAATGCGGATCTGCTCGCGCACCAGATCGACCCCGGTGATCGCTTCGGTCACGGGGTGTTCGACCTGCAGGCGGGTGTTCATTTCGATGAAGTAGAACTCGCCATTTTCCCACAGGAATTCGATGGTGCCGGCACCGCGATAGCCCATGTCGCGCATCGCCTTGGAGCAGACTTCGCCCATGCGCATGCGTTCTTCGGGGCTGATGACGGGCGAGGGGGCTTCTTCCAGCACTTTCTGGTGGCGGCGCTGGAGCGAGCAATCACGCTCGCCCAAGTGGATGGCATTGCCATTGCCGTCGCCGAACACCTGGAATTCGATGTGGCGCGGATTGCCGAGGTATTTCTCGATATAGACCGTGGCATCGCCAAACGCGGCCTTCGCCTCGCTGCCGGCCTGCTGCATCAGGGTTTCGAGCTTGTCTTCGCTCTCGCACACCTTCATGCCGCGCCCGCCGCCGCCGCTGGCGGCCTTGATGATGACGGGATAGCCGATTTCGGCGGCGATCTTTTTGGCTTCGGCAGGATCAGAGACGGCCCCATCGGAACCCGGCACCAGCGGCAGGCCGAGCGCACCAGCGGTACGCTTGGCTTCGACCTTGTCGCCCATGGTGCGGATATGTTCGGGCTTGGGGCCGATCCAGATGATATCATGCGCTTCGACGATCTCGGCGAACTTGGCGTTTTCCGAAAGGAAGCCATAGCCGGGGTGGATCGCATCGCATTGCGCGATCTCGGCGGCCGAGATGATGTTGGCGATGTTGAGATAGCTCTCACCCGCCGGCGGCGGCCCGATGCACACGGCGTGATCGGCCAGCCGCACATGCATCGCATCGGCATCGGCGGTGGAGTGCACCGCCACCGTCTCGATCCCCATTTCATGCGCTGCACGATGGATGCGCAGCGCGATTTCGCCGCGATTGGCGATCAGGATTCGCTTGATCGCCATGACTTACGAAATCACCACCAGCGGCTGATCGAATTCGACCGGCTGGGCATTGTCGACGAGGATCGCGCTGACCGTGCCCGATTTGGTCGAAGTGATCGGGTTCATGACCTTCATCGCCTCGACAATCAGCAGGGTATCGCCTTCCTTGACGCTCTGGCCGACGCTGATGAAGGGCGCTGCGCCCGGTTCAGCCGCGAGGTAGCAAGTGCCAACCATCGGCGATTTGACAGCATTGGCGTGATCATTCGCCGGGGCTGCCGGTGCCGCAGCAGGCGCCGCGGCGGCCGGAGCCGGGGCTGCGGGTGCAGCCGCAGGGGCGGCATACATCGGCGCGGGCGCGGCCATCATCGTGCCGCCACGCGCCACGCGGATGCGCCGATCATCATCCTCGACCTCGATCTCGGTGAGGCCGGTTTCATTGAGCATTTCGGCAAGCTCGCGCACCAACGCGGTGTCGATATTCATGCCGCCTTTGGATGATTTGCCATTGGTATCGCTGGCCATGCGCGCCCCTGCTCCTTGCCGTTACGTTAATTTGTCATCTTCGCCTATTGCCGCAAATTGCGGCTGGCAAGTGGCAATGACGTTGTCGCCGCGGATCAAATTTCGCCGCGGGCGACTTTTTCCAGCGCGATCAGGTAGGATTGCGGGCCGTGCCCTTCGACGGTCGCGGCTGAGGCCATTCCGATGTAGGAGATGTGGCGGAACGCCTCACGGGTCTTGGGATCGGACAGGTGGACCTCGATCACCGGTGTTGTGATTGCCTTGATCGCGTCGAGCAGCGCGACCGAGGTGTGGGTATAGGCCGCGGCATTGAGCAGCACCGCACGCGCGCCTTCTGCTTGCGCTTCGTGCAGCCAATCGACAAGCATGCCTTCGTGATTGGTCTGCCGCATGTCGATAGCGAGGCCGAGTTCGAGCGCGCGATCCTCCAACATCCCGGCGATGTCGTCGAGCGTGGTGGTGCCGTAAATCTCCGGCTCTCGCGTGCCGAGGAGATTGAGATTGGGACCGTTGAGGACGTAGACGAGGTTGGTCATCGGTGCTGCGCAGCAGCACTGGCTTCGAAAGTCTTATGCCGCCTCAGCGACAACGACTTTCGACGCAGATGGGAAGAACGAAAGCGTGCGCACGAAAGGGATACCGAAAGCATGAACCGTCTCCGTCATCGCTTCGGCGATTGCTTGCGCTGTCACTGCTTGATCAAGTTTTGCCATGGCTTCCTCACTTCAACTGCATGAAGCGCCTACGCTTTGCTGATTGTCAGCCAAGCGCCGTGGGCCTCCGTTGCTGCAAAAACACGCTTGCTGTCAAGCGTCATGCCGAAGGCTCGGAAAAACACAGCGTCGGCAGGGCTTCGTAAATGCAACTTGATATGTTGTGCCTCAAGGCCACTTTCCGAGAGATTAATGGCACCATTCAGGATGCCGATCAGTGTGTCCACGTAGGCGTTTTCGTCGAGATTCCCATAATCCAATAAGGGGCAAACTGTCACCTCTCGTATTCGCAAAACCGGTCCGTCGAAGCCTTTCTGAAGGGTCCTTATGGCGCATGCGGCAGCCATAAATCTATCACCATGTGATACGGCGACTGCCCAATCCTTGTCAGACTCTCGGGAAGCGAAATCCCGTATCACCGACAATGGTGCCGGAGCGTAACAATCAAAATCGTCGTCGACAGTTTCGCACTGAACACGCCAGTCGCTTTCAAACTGTGACCACGTGCCATCGCCAAGAAGCAATCGGGAGATTTCCATGCTAACCCTCTAATTTTTTGAGGAAAGTAGCAAAATGACTCGATTGCGCAAGAGCCCCCTAACGATCCACGCCCTTCACCTTCCCCCACTGCCGCGCCGCAGTGTAGCCGAGATAGCCGGTCCCGAACAAAGCATAGAGCGGTTCAGGCAAGCCGTTGAGATAGGCGTTGATGCCGCCCGCGACATCCGCTGCGGCCTCGGGGCTGATCGCTGACAGCAAGCCCATCGGCAGGGCGCACAGGATCATCGCATACATCACATAAAGAAAGCTGGGGCGGGCGCGGCTTGTCCACGGATCGGCGGAATTGGCCTCGGCGATAATCGCCTGCAATTGCGCTTCGATCAGGCGCAATTCCTGCGTGCCTTCGAGGGCGATCAGTTCCAGCTTGGCGCGTTCGCGCCCGGCTTTGTCAGGGATCACCTTGTCGATGATCGAGGAAATCGGGCCGATGATGGTGCCGAGCAGAGACATGGTGCGCGCTCCTTGGGTTGAGTCGCGCAAAAATCACCAATCCGGTTAAAGTAGGAAAGGGGTTTAACCGTTCTCGGCTTCGGTCAAGAGACGCTGTGCCAGCACCAGATGCGGACGATCGAGCATCGCGCCATTCAGCCCCACAGTCCCCGCGCTGGGGTTGTCGGCAAAGGCCTGCACAATCGCGCGGGCGTGGGCGAGCTCTTCCGCACTCGGCGTGAACGCGGCGTTGATCGGCGCGACCTGCGCGGGATGGATCGCGAGCATCCCGGCAAAGCCCTGCGCGCGCACCCGCCGTGCGCGCTTCTCCAGTGCTTCAAGGTCGCGGAATTCGGGCTGCACCGTCTCGATCGCGGCCACCCCGGCAGCCGCCGCGCCCAGCAGGCACAGACTGCGCGCCATTTCATAGGTATGGGCATATTCCCCGTCCGGCCCGCGTTGCTCGCGCGCGCCGAGGGCTGAGGACAGATCCTCTGCCCCCCAGCTCATGGCGACCAGCCGTTCCTTGCCCGGATAATCGCCCGCATAGTCCCCGGTGCGGAACATCGCCGCTGCCGTTTCGGTGACAAGCGCGGCGATCAGGGTGCTGCCTTGCACCAGCCCATGCGCCGCCTCGAAAGCGGTGAGATAGTGATGCAGCCGGGTGATGTCGGCAGCGCCTTCGGCTTTGGGCAGGAACAGCCCGCCGGGCGCGGACGGCATCACCGCTGCCAGATCGGCGATGCAATCGGCGGTGGTGAGCGGATTGATCCGCACCCACAGCCGGGCGCGGTTATCGGAGGATGCCAGCACCTCGGCAACCAGCGCGCGGGCGGCAGGCTTGTTTTCAGGCGCCACCGAATCCTCAAGATCGAGCAGCGCAATATCCGCCTCGCTCGCCATTGCTTTGGCGAGCTTCTTTTCGCTGTCGCCGGGGGCGAACAGCCATGATTTCATGCGGGGCAGGGGGCGAATGTCAGCCATGATCTGGTCCTCTCGTCCCACCGATTAGGCAGACACCCGCGCGGCGTAAAGCCTTGGATCATCCGCGCAGCGTGTGGGCGAAAGCTTCCCGCACGCCAGCCAGCAGCGCGCCGTGGGGCGGTGCAGCCAAGGTTCTCGCAATTGCGGCTGTGAGGTGATTTCCACTGGTCGGGACGACAGGATTCGAACCTGCGACCCCCACACCCCCAGTGTGATGCGCTACCAGGCTGCGCTACGTCCCGTATCCAGTGGAGCGGCGCCTATAGGGGTGGTGCGCGCGGCTGGCAAGCGTCCTTGTTGGTGTGCCAGCTTCGGCGGGGCAGGTTGTCCGGGTCGTGCGCAGCGCGATGGCCCATCATTGCGGCGGCCTTGCATTGCTGCTAGGCGCGCCCACTTGAAGGGGAGGGGCGGCGGTGCGTGCCACATGGCGCAGCATGGCCGGGCCTTTTCATGCGGATCACCTTTTTCAAGAACGAGCCTGATTGACCATGATTGACATTCTCGCTGCCGCGGGCGCCGCCGGTGCCGGAGCGCCTCCGGGCTGGGTCCAGTTCCTGCCGATTATCGGCATGGTGCTGATCTTCTGGTTCCTGATTATTCGCCCGCAAATGAAGCGGCAGAAGGAGCACCAGCAGAAAGTCGCCGCGCTCAAGAAGGGCGATCAGGTCGTTACCGCCGGCGGGCTCGTCGGCAAGGTCGTCAAGGTCGATGATACCTTTGTCGAGCTTGATCTTGGCCCCAATGTGCGCGTCAAGGCGATCAAGCAGACCATCGGCGATGTGATGCTGCCGGGCGGCACCCCTGCCAACGACTGAGCCCTGGCGCAGCTTTCCGGCGCGCCTTGCCGCATGACCCCATCAATGTGAGACCAAAGCTGTCATGCTTGAATTTCCCCTTTGGAAGAAGCTCTGGCTGTGGGGCCTGACGCTGGCTCTTGCGGCTGCGGCGCTGCCTTCGCTGTTCACCTCGACCGGCCTTGGCTGGCCAGCCCAGCTTCCTTCGCCACAAATCAATCTCGGGCTTGACCTTGCCGGTGGTTCGCACCTGCTGCTCGAAGCGAAGGCCGAGGATGTTGCTGCCCAGCGTCTTACCAACATGGAGGAATCGGTCCGCCAGTTGATGCGCAGCGCCACGCCGCGCATCCGCATTGGTGACGTTTCGACTGCCGAAGGCCGTCTTTCCTTCATCCTCGAGGATGCCGCTGACATTGATCGCGCGCGCGGGTTGATCGAGCCCTTGATGATGGGCACCGGCCTTCAGCGCGAATGGGATCTCCAGGTCATTGATGGCCAGCGCATGGTGCTGACCCCGACGCAAAGCGGGATTGATGCCGCGCTTAATGATGCCATGGATGCCGCCACCGAAGTGGTGCGTCGCCGCATCGACGAGCTCGGCACCCGTGAGCCGACCATCATCCGGCAGGGCGATACCCGCATTGTGGTGCAGGTGCCGGGGCTCGAAGATCCCGAAGCGCTCAAGAACCTGCTCGGCCAGACCGCGCAGCTTGAATTCAAGCTTGTTGATCTGACCGCGCTGCCCGCCAATGTGCAGGCTGGCATTGCGCCCCCGGGCAGCGAGATTTTCCCCTATGCGCCGGGCACCGGACGCGATGGCCAGTTTGAAGCCGTGCGCCGGCTGGGCGGTATCCGCGGCGACAATCTGACCGATGCCACCGCCGGGGTTGATCCGCAGGACAACCAGAATGTCGTCAATATTGCTTTCGATACGCAGGGCGGCGCCAAGTTCGCCAAGCTGACCCGCGAGAATGTCGGTAAGCCCTTCGCCATCATTCTCGACGGGCAAGTGCTGTCTGCGCCGAATATCAACGAACCGATCCTTGGCGGACGGGCCCAGATCAAGGGCAGTTTCACCACCGAAAGCGCCAACCAGCTGGCGATTGCGCTGCGTTCGGGCGCGCTGCCGGTGCCGCTGGAAGTGGTGGAAGAGCGTTCGGTCGGGCCGGACCTTGGTGCCGATTCGATCCGGCGCGGGCTGATTGCGATGATGATCGGCAGCCTTGCCGTGATCACCCTGATGATGGCGACCTATGGCCGGTTCGGGGTCTATGCGACCGTCGCGCTGGTGTTTAACGTCCTGATCTTGCTCGGCATCATGGCGCTGCTCAACATGACGCTGACCCTGCCGGGGATCGCGGGCTTCGTCATCACCATCGGCTCTGCCGTCGATGCCAACGTGCTGATCAATGAACGCATCCGCGAAGAGCGCGCGCGCGGCCGCAAGGTGATCGCCGCGATCGAGGCGGGCTATCGCGAAGCCGGGCGCGCCATCTATGACGCGAACTTCACCAATTTCATCGCCGGGGTGGCGCTGTTCATTTTTGGCGCGGGGCCGGTCAAGGGATTTGCCGTGGTGCTGGTTGTCGGGCTGTTCAGCTCGGTCTTTACCGCGGTGACTCTCACCCGTCTGTGGGTCGCGGGATGGCTGCGCAAAGCGCGTCCCAACGACATCCGAATCTGAAGGAGCGCACAAAGCCATGAAGCTGCTCAAACTGGTGCCTGACAGCACCAATATCCGGTTCCAGAAATACGGCGTGCCCTTCTTCGTCTTCAGCATTCTGATGATCTTGGGCAGTTGGGCTGCGGTGCTGACGAATGGCCTCAATTTCGGGGTCGATTTCATCGGCGGGCAGGAAGTGCGCATGACCTTCGAGGAGCGGGCACAAGCTCCGATCCCCGAGCTGCGCGAGCTTGTCGGCGGGCTCGGCTATGGCGAGCCGGTGGTGCAGGAATTCGGCAAGCCCAATCAGGTGTCGATCCGCGTGCCTTTGCCCGAAGGCGCCGAGGAAACGCCGGGCGCGGCGACCGAGATCGGCAACCGCGTGATCGCCTCGGTGAACAAGAATTTCCCTGATGCCCGCACCGACGGCAATGATACCGTGTCGGGCAAGGTCGCCGGTGAATTCCGCAATCAGGCGATTTTCGCGCTGCTGGCAGCAATGGCAGCGGTGTCGATCTACATCTGGGTGCGGTTCGAATGGCAGTTCGGCGTGGGCGCCATGTTCGCACTGTTCCACGATGTCTCGCTGACCATGGGGCTGTTTGCCATCACGCAGATGGAATTCAGCCTCCAGATCGTCGCCGCGATCCTCGCGATCATCGGCTATTCGCTCAATGACACTATCGTGATCTACGATCGCATCCGCGAAAATCTCAAGAAATACCGCAAGATGCCGATGATCGAGCTGCTCGATCTGTCGGTCAACGAAACGCTGGCGCGCACGGTGATGACCTCGCTGACGCTGCTGGTGGCGCTGGTGCCGCTGCTGATCTTCGGCCCGGCCAGCCTGTTCGGCATGGTGGCAGCGATCACCTTCGGCCTGTTCGTCGGGACCTATTCCAGCGTCTACATGGCTGGCCCGCTGCTGATCTGGATGGGGGTGACCTCGAACAGCTTCGTGCAGCAGGAAACCGCCGCGGATCGTCAGGAAAAGCTCGCCCGCGGCGAAGGCTGATCTCCGTTCCCGCACCTGCCCGTGATGGACAGGGCGGGTTACGGGGCGAGCGGACGCACCAGCATCATCGCCACCGCCAGCCATGGCGGATTGTCGACCACCACCTGTTTCTGCCCCGCACCCGGAGGCAGCAGGCCCACCAGCGTGCCGCGCCGGTCAATCAGCCGCCCGAAGGCAAAGCGCCCGCCCGGGCGCGGCACCAGACAATCGCGGTTGATCGCGCGGGCAAGCGCGGGGCTTTCGGGCGCAAGCACTTGCAGCCAGAGCAGATCACCGGCGCGGTATTCCCCGACACTGGCATCGACGGCGAGCACCAGCGGCGGTGCGCCACTGCCCTGCGCGGCGAGATCGCTGGGCAGCACCGCTTCGCGCGGGGTGGCAAGCGCTTCGGCCCCCTGCGCCGTCAGCGCGGCGATGATCTGCGCGGGCGCCGTGCTTTCCGCGCGCAGCAGGCTTTGCGGATCAACCCCGAGCGCGGCTGCAATCCGGTTCATCCACACCAGCGAGAGATTGCGCGTGCCGGTTTCGAGCCGCCCGATCGTCTGCGCGGTGGTGGCAGGCTCGCAAGCGGCAGCGAGATCGGCGAGGGTCATGCCCTTGGCCTGCCGGATGGCGCGGATGCGATTGATCATGCGGCGGATGCTTTCTGAGGTGGCGTGATAATAACCGTATTGGTTCACACTTTCCTACATAGCTGCCAATTTGGCAAGTCCTTGTGCGTCTGCAAGCCAAGGGGAAAATAGCCGATGAAGCGTGAACTCGTCACCCGCGAATTGACCACCGAAGGCCCGCGCCGGGTGCGGCCTTCCGGCACGCCGCGCCGCAGTGTCACCGTCAATATCGCCGAATCGCCGCTGGCATGGCTCCACGCGCGCGGCCATTTGCCCGATCGCCTGTTCGATGCGGGCGAGCAATTGCGCGCCGATTACGAGCGGGCGCAGCTATCCCCCAGCATCACCATGCGTTGGGACCCTGTGCGCGCGCGATCAACGGCGGCGGATCGCGGACTGTCCGCGGGGGAAAGGCAGATTGCGGCCCGCGCCCGCTTCTATGGGGCGCTGGCGGCGGCAGGCAAGGGGCTGGAAGATATCCTGTGGCGGGTGGTGTGCGCCTGCGAAGCGCTGCCCGAGGCCGAAAAATCGCTGGGCTGGCCCACCCGCAGCGGCAAGCTGGTGCTGCGCATCGCGCTTGAGCGGGTGGCGGATTTCTATCGCATCCGATGAGGCATGTTTTTGCTCTTAGGACAGTGTCTCAAGTGTCTCACGGTTCAGCTTTCAAACCTTGGGAATGAACGAAGCGCTCATCCCTCGACCTGCTCTGCGATCATCAGCCAGCGTTCCTCGGCGGCATCCTTTTCGGCCCGCGCATTTTCGAGGCCTTTCATGATGGTCGCGAAGCGCTGCGGATCGCGGGTGTAGAGTTCGGGATCAGCGAGGATCGCCTCGCCTTTGGCAATTGCGGCCTCCAGCTCGGCAATGCGCGCCGGAAGCAATTCGTAATCGCGTTGATCCTTGTAGGAGAGCTTGTTCGCAGGCGCGGGTTTGGCAGCGGGCGCGGCCGCCGGGGCCGGTTGCGGCTTGGCGCGTCCGGCGCCGACTGCCGCTGCTGCGGCGTCCGCCTGTCGCCGCTTGGCCTCCCAGTCGGCATAGCCGCCTGCCACCACATCGACCTTGCCCGAACCGTCAAGACCGAGCGTGATGGTGACGGTGCGATCGAGGAAATCGCGGTCGTGGCTGACGATCAGCACCGTGCCATCGAAATCGGCGATCACTTCCTGCAACAGGTCGAGCGTTTCGAGATCGAGATCATTGGTCGGTTCATCGAGCACGAGCAGATTGGCGGTGCGGGCAAATTCGCGGGCGAGCAAAAGGCGCGATCGTTCCCCGCCCGAAAGAATGCCGATGCGGGTGTCGACCAGCTTGGGATCGAACAGGAAGTCCTTGAGATAGGCCTGCACATGCTTGCGCACCCCGCGCACATCGATCCAGTCGCCGCCCTGCGCCAGCACATCGCGCACCGTCAGGGTTGGCTGGAGCACCTTGCGCTGCTGGTCGATCATCACCCCGGTCAGCGTGCGCGCATGGGTGACAGAGCCGGTATCGGGTTCAAGCTCACGGGTAAGCAGCTTGAGCAACGTCGTCTTGCCCGCGCCATTGGCGCCGACAATGCCGATCCGGTCGCCATTCTGGACGCGCAAGCTGAAGGGCTTGATGATCGCCCGCTCACCATAGGACTTGGAGATGCTTTCGGCGACGATCACCGACTTCGACTTGAAGTCGTCATCGCTGGCAAGCTTCAGCTTGGCCGTGCCCGCGCCCGCAATCATCGCGGCGCGCGCGGCGCGCATCTGGTAAAGCTTTTCGAGCCGGCCCTGATTGCGCTTGCGCCGCGCGGTCACCCCGCGTTCGAGCCAATGCGCTTCGATCTTGAGCTTGGCATCCAGCTTCTCGGCGGCGCGGGCCTCTTCGGCATAGACCTGTTCTTCCCACGCTTCATAGCCGCCAAAGCCGATCTCCTTGCGTCGCAAGGTGCCGCGATCAAGCCACAGCGTCGCCCGCGTCAGCCGGGTCAGGAAAGTGCGGTCGTGGCTGATGGTGATGAATGCGCCGCGATAGCGGGTCAGCCAATCCTCCAGCCAGTCGATCGCGCCAAGATCAAGGTGGTTGGTCGGCTCGTCAAGCAGCAGCAGATCGGGATCCTGCGCCAGCGCG
This sequence comes from Erythrobacter epiphyticus, assembly GCF_034653295.1. Taxonomy (NCBI): domain Bacteria; kingdom Pseudomonadati; phylum Pseudomonadota; class Alphaproteobacteria; order Sphingomonadales; family Erythrobacteraceae; genus Erythrobacter; species Erythrobacter epiphyticus. Next base: position 40,553 of record NZ_JAYEEU010000008.1, read on the forward strand.
CGGGCAATCGCGGCGCGGCGCTTCTCGCCGCCGCTGGCAGTGGCGGCCTCGCGGCGCATGTCGATGCCAAGCTGGCCCGCGATGGCTTCAACTTCGTGTTCGGCCGGCGCATCCTCGCCGCCCAAGGCAAAGTCCATGAGTGTGGCGTAGGGCGTGAAGTCAGGCTCCTGCTGGAGGAACACGATCCGCGCGCCGGGCTTGACCCGCCGCTCGCCGCGGTCGGTATCGATCTGGCCGGTGATGATCTTCAACAGCGTTGTCTTGCCCGCGCCATTGCGGCCGATCAGCGCGAGCCTGTCGCCCGGCAAGACGTGAAGATCGATCGGCGGCGTCCCGCTATCAGCATGCGGCCCGCCAAACAGCCAGCGCGCGCCCTGTTGCAGGGCGATGCCTTCAAGCGAGAGGATCGGGGGCTGTGCCATAGGCTGGCCCACCTAGGGGCTCGGGCGCTGCATCACAAGACGGTTCACACCTGCGAAAGCTGGTGCTGTGCAAAGGGCATGCCACGACTGGAGGAACCATACCCATGATCCGCAAGACTGCCACAGCTTTGACTGCTCCGCTCGCCGCGCTCGCGTTGGCTCTGCCCGCCGCTGCTATGGCCGGCCCGGCTGTCGAAATCACGGCAACCGGCCCTGTGATCGAGCTCAACATCTTTGAAAGCGTGACGGCCGCGCCCGACATCGTGACCATTGGTGCCGGTGTCAGCACCGAGGCGCCGACTGCCACCGAAGCCTTGCGCACCAATTCGGCGGAGATGGTCAAGGTGATTGCCGAGCTCAAGAAGCTGGGCGTGGCCGAGCGCGATATCCAGACGACCGGCATCAGTCTCAATGCCATGTATGATTATGATCAGCAGGCGCGCCGTCAGGTGTTTCGCGGCTATCAGGCGGCGAACCGGGTGAGCGTGAAACTGCGGCAGATCAGCGAGACCGGCCGTGTGCTCGATGCGCTGGTGACGGCAGGCGCGACTGATCTCAGCGGCCCCAGCTTTGAGCTTGAGAATGATGAACCCGCCAAGGAAGCCGCCCGCAAGCGCGCGCTCGAACGCGCCCAGGCGCGCGCTGCGGATTATGCCCGCCAGCTTGGCTATGACAGCGCCAAGGTGCTGACGATCACCGAGAGCATGTCGGGCATGTCGGCGATGCCCGAACGCGCCATGATGCGCGCCAGCGCGGATATGGTCGCAGCCGCTCCGCCGGTCCAGCCGGGGATGGTGCAGACGGGGATCAGCATTGCGATCCAGTATGAGCTGGTGAAAGGTCGCCCGGCCACCTGACAGGTTGCTTGGCAGGCCATTCACGGTCGGTTAAACGCCCCGCGGCTAGAGGCATGCACATCATGAAATGCCCGTTCTTCTCGCACTCCCCGATGGTCGCCAGCGTGGCGTTGGCGCTTGCCGGGATGAGCATTGCGGGGTCTGCCGGTCTCGAGGCGCAGGAATATCCGCGCAGCGAGCAGGACGAGGCGCGCCGCGAGATTCAGGCGGGAACCCAGCTTTCCTTGCGGGAAATCGAACGGCGCGTGCTGCCGCAGATGCAAGGCAGCGAATATCTCGGCCCGGCCTATGATTCCGTGGCCCGGGCCTATCGGCTCAAATTCATCCGGGAAGGGCGCGTCAGCTATGTCGATGTCGATGCCCGCACCGGACGGATCATCGGGCGCTCGCGCTAGCGCCTGCGCTGCGCTTGACGCGCGGCGCCAAAAACCGCACTTGCCAAAAGCCTCTTACCGGATTGCGGCCCAACAGAAAGCGAAGGGTAGAACATGCGGATTCTGATTGTCGAGGATGAGCCTACGCTCGGCGCGCAGCTCAAGTCGACGCTGGAGCAAACCGGCTACGCGGTCGATCTTTCGGTCGATGGCGAAGACGGGCACTTCATGGGCTCGACCGAGGATTACGATGCCGTGATCCTCGATCTCGGCCTGCCCGAGATCGACGGGTTGACGGTGCTTGGCATGTGGCGGCGCGAAGGCCGCACGTTCCCGGTGCTGGTGCTGACCGCGCGCGACAGCTGGTCCGACAAGGTGGCCGGGCTTGATGCCGGTGCGGATGATTACCTCGCCAAGCCGTTCCAGACCGAAGAGCTGATCGCCCGCTTGCGTGCGCTGATCCGGCGCGCATCGGGCAACACCTCTTCGGAACTCACGGCGGGTGATGTGCGGCTTGATACCCGTTCAGGCCGGGTCACGCTTAATGGCGAGCCGGTCAAACTGACCGCGCAGGAATACAAGCTGCTGTCCTACCTGATGCACCACAAGGGCAAGGTGGTGAGCCGCACCGAACTGATCGAACATATCTATGATCAGGATTTCGACCGGGATTCGAACACCATCGAAGTGTTCGTCACCCGGATCCGCAAGAAGCTTGGCGCAGACGTGATAACGACCATCCGTGGCCTCGGTTACAGCCTCGACGACCCGGCCGACGCGCCGCGCGCCTGATGCCGCTGCCGCTTTGCCGCCTGCCACCGGGCAGGAGGGCGAGGCAGCCGGTGGCGAAAGCGTGTCCGCTGTCGGCGAGACCGTGCCTTCCCCGGTAACAGCGCCCGTTGATCCGAAGCGCGTGAGCCTTGCGCGCCGCATGGGATTGATTGCGGCGGGGTGGATTTCGGTCTTGTTGCTGGGCGGCGGGGTCGCGCTCGAGCGCACGCTGACCGCGCAGGTGGAAAGCAATTTCGACGAGCAGCTCGAATATATCCTCACCGCGATGATCGCCTCGGCCGAAATCGATGCTTTCGGCGAGATCAACTTCTACAGCACGCTGGGCGATCAACGCTTTCTGGAACCCGGCAGCGGGCTCTACTGGCAGATCAGCGGCAAGGGGCATGATCCCTGGCCGTCGCGTTCGTTATGGGATCGCACGCTTAAATTGCAGGCCGACAGTGCCAATAGTGGCGAAAGCCATTTCGACAGCGAGCCGCATTTCTACAATTCCAACCAGTTCCGCGGCGAGCCGCTGCGGATTGCCGAGCGCACCATCATCCTGCCCGGCAGTGAGACCCGCTGGACCTTTGCGGTCGCCAGCGCGACATCGCAGATGGACAAGCAGATTGCCCGCGTCCGGTTGATCCTGATCTGGAGCTTCGCGGTGCTCGGGTTGGGGCTGATGGTCATGGCATCCTTGCAGATCCGCTATGGCCTTTCGCCCTTGCGGCGCGTGCGGGCCTCGATCCAGAAATTGCGCACCACCGGCGACAATCGCATCACCGATCCGCTGCCGGCCGAAGTCCAGCCGCTGGTCGATGAAGTCAACGCGTTGCTCGATCACACCGAGCGTCAGGCAGAGGAAGCGCGCCGCCATGCCGGCAACCTCGCTCACGCGCTCAAGACGCCGCTCACGGTGCTCACCAATGCGGCGAGCGCGCATGCGCCTGATCTTGATGAGGCGGTAATGCGCGAGGCGCGCACCATGCAGCGCCATGTCGATCACCATCTCGCCCGCGCCCGGGCGGTGGGGCGACGCGCGGTCGGCCATGCCCGCACCAATGTCCATGCCAGCGCCGAAGCCGTACGCCGCGCGGTCGAACGGCTCTATCCCGAAGGGCGTTTCGACATTGCGGGTGATCGCGCCGCAATGGTTGCGATCGAGCGGCAGGATCTTGATGAAATCCTCGGCAATCTCATCGAAAACGCCGCGAAATATGGCGGCGGCAGCGTGTTCGTGACGATTGATCCTGAAGAGGTCGTACCGGCCGGTGCGCGGGGGCCAAGCTGTGTCATCTGGATCGAAGATGACGGGCCGGGCATCCCGGAAGAGCAGCGCGCGGCGACCTTTGAACGCGGGGCGAGGCTCGATACCGACAAGCCGGGGACGGGCCTTGGCCTCGCCATCGTGCGCGATGTCGCCGAAATCTACGGGGGCCATGTCAGCCTTGGCGCGAGCGAGGATCTCGGCGGCCTGCTGGTCGAACTGCGCTTGCCCCGCGCCTGATCGCTGACAGCGCCGGTTCATCATCGCCGTGTCATCAAACCGGCGAAGGAGCTGGTTTGATGCCTCGCGCCCCTGTCCGTGTCATCATCGTGGCCGCGCTGGCCATCACGGCCAGCGCTTGCGCCAGTCCCGAACCTTTTGCAGCGCTTGGGGCCACGCGCGGCGTTTTCGCCAGCCCCTATGTTGCGCCCGAACTCAGCCGGCAGGGCATCGGGCCGGAGCCGGAAGGCGCCTTGGCGCGGCGCCGCCCCTATCTCGATACGCTGATCTATCCCGGTCGCGGGCGGGTTGCGCTGGATCGCAAGGGCAATCTGGTGCGCTTGTCGCGCAATGAGGCGCGCATCCTGCGCGAACGCAGCGATGCCTTGCGCCGCCGTGCCGAGGAGATTGAGCGGGAGCAGGGGGCTGGTGCGGGTTCCGCCCCGCCGCCGATGGCGCTGCCCGCGCCTGCGCCGTGATCAGCCGCTGCGCGCCTTTTCGTGGTGGCGGATCACTTCATCAATGATGAAGCGCAGGAATTTCTCTGAGAATTCGGGATCGAGATCGGCTTCTTCCGAAAGCTTGCGAAGCCGGGCAATCTGGCGCGCCTCGCGATCGGGATCAGCCGGGGGCAAGGTCGCCTTGGCCTTGTATTCGCCCACCGCCTGCGTGATGCGAAACCGTTCTGCGAGAATGTGAATCAGCGCGGCATCGATATTGTCGATGCTCTTGCGGAAGGCCGCCAGAACCGGGTCAGGCATCGGATCGGGTGGGGATGAGGCGTGCACGGGATCGGACATAGGCTGCAAACCTAGCACCAAATCCCCGCTTGCCAAGCGCGGCGGCGTGCCCCTAAGGCTCTCGCCCATGAGCGCCGATGTCGTCCCTCTGCCGCGCAGCAGGCCCACGCTTGACCCGATGCTGTCGCTGACAGCGGCGGGGATGAATTCCGTCAACGCCGTGATCCTCGAACGGATGCAGAGCGAGATCCCGCTTATCCCGCGGCTGGCCGGGCACCTGATTTCCGGCGGCGGCAAGCGGCTGCGCCCGATGCTGACGCTCGCCGGGGCGGAACTGGTGGGATACAAGGGCACCCGCCATTACAAGCTCGCCGCCGCGGTCGAATTCATTCACACCGCGACGCTGCTGCATGATGATGTGGTGGATGGCAGCGAACTGCGGCGCGGCAAGGCTGCGGCCAACATCATTTTCGGCAATCCGGCGACCGTGCTCGTCGGCGATTTCCTGTTCAGCCGCGCTTTCGAACTGATGACCGAGGACGGCTCCTTGCGGGTCCTCTCGATCCTGTCGCGCGCCAGTGCCGTGATCGCGGAAGGCGAAGTCTCGCAATTGTCGGCGCAGCGCCAGATCACCACCAGCGAAGAACAATATCTTCACATCATCGGCGCCAAGACGGCTGCCCTGTTTGCTGCCGCCAGCCAGATCAGCGCGGTGGTGGCGGAATGTTCGGAAGAACAGGAGCACGCGCTCGAAGCCTATGGCCGCAATCTCGGCGTGGCGTTCCAGCTTGTTGATGATGCGATCGACTATGATTCCGATGCCGCGCAAATGGGCAAGGAGCAGGGGGACGATTTCCGCGAAGGCAAGATGACCTTGCCGGTGATCCTCGCCTATGCCCGCGGCGACGAGGAAGAGCGCAAGTTCTGGAAGGCCGCGATTATCGGCCACCGCACCTCGGATGACGACTTGGCCCACGCGATCCGCCTGATCGAAAAGCACAATGCGCTGGAAGACACCCGCGAGCGGGCGCGCCACTTTGCACACCGGGCAATTGATGCCATTTCGATCTTCCCCGATAGCAAGGCCCGTGCCGCGATGGCCGAAGCCGCGCAATTCGCAGTCGCGCGGGGGCACTAGGCTCAACCGTCGTTCGCCCTGAGCTTGTCGAAGGGCCTTTCTTCTTCTAGCCGGGAGCCCGAAGCAAAGACGATGCTTCGACAGGCTCAGCATGAACGGGTTTACCGTTGAACCCCGACCTTCCCATCCACGCTGTCCTGCCTGACATCCGCACCGCTCTCGCGGAGCGGGGTGCTGCGGTGTTGATCGCGCCGCCGGGCGCGGGGAAGACCACCGCGGTTGCGCCCGCTCTGTTGGCCGAGCCGTGGTGCACCGGGCAGATCATCATCACCTCGCCGCGCCGCGTGGCGGCGCGTGCCGCGGCCGAGCGCATGGCCGAGATGCTGGGCGAAAGTCCGGGCGAAACCGTGGGCTATCTCACACGGCTCGACAGCAAGGCGTCAGCGCGCACCCGCATTCTGGTGGTGACCGAAGCGATCCTCGTGAACCGGCTGGTGGACGATCCTGAACTGGCGGGGGTTTCGGCGCTGCTGTTCGATGAAGCCCATGAACGCCACCTCGACAGCGATCTGGGGCTGGCGCTTGCGCTCGAAACGCGCGGGGTGCTGCGCGAGGATCTGCGTGTGCTGGTGATGTCGGCAACGATTGATGGCACCCGCTTTGCCCGCCTGCTGGGTGAGGATGCGCCTGTTATCGAATGCGCGGGCCGCAGTTTTCCGCTGACAGTAAAATGGCTTGGCGGCGATAGTTTGCAGCCGCTCGAGGATCGCATGGCCGCCGCCATCATGCAGGCGTGGCGGGACGAGGCGGGGGATATCCTCGCCTTTCTGCCGGGCGTGCGCGAGATCGAACGGGTGCGCGAGCGGGTGGAGCCGCGCTTGCCGGATATCCCGCTCCACGCGCTGCATGGCCAGATCGAGCCTGCAGGCCAGCGCGCGGCGATCCGCCGCGATCCGCAGGGGCGCCGCCGGATCGTGCTCGCCACCGCGATTGCGGAAACCTCACTCACGCTCGATGGTGTTAGCGTGGTGATCGATAGCGGCATGGCGCGGCTTGCCGAATATGATCGCGCGGCGGGCACCACGCATCTGGTGACGCGGCGGGTCAGCCAGGCCTCGGCGGTGCAGCGCGCCGGGCGCGCCGCGCGGCAGGGGCCTGGCGTGGCCTATCGTTTGTGGGAAGAGGCGAGCCACAAATCGCTGCCCGAGTTTGCGCCGCCCGAGATTGTCAGCGCTGATCTGGCTCCGCTGCTGCTGCGGCTGGCGAAGTGGGGGGCGGCCGATCCGGCAGGGCTGGCATGGCTCGATCCTCCGCCCGAAGCCTCGGTCGCAGCGGCCCGGGCGATGCTGGAGTCGCTGGGCGCGCTTGATGTTGCGGGGCGGATCACGCCCCTTGGCGAGGCGATTGCGGCCCTGCCGATGGCACCCGATCAGGCTGCTGCGTTGCTGTTGGCGGCGCGGGCGGGCTGCGCCGACGAGACCGCGCGGCTGGTGCTGCTGCTGCAGGAACGCGGGCTGGGCGGGCGGGGCGAGGATCTCGCCGCGCGCGCTCTGCGGCTTGGTGATGATCGCGCACCCCGCGCCAAGGCCGGATGGCAAATCGCGCGCGGCTGGGCGCAGCAGGCGGAGAAGTTGACTGCGGGCATGGGCGATACGCCTGCCGCGAACCCTGCCGAATGCCTCGCGCTGGCGCGGCGCGATTTCGTCGCCCGGCGCCGGGATGGCACGGGGGAGCACTGGATCAGCGCCGGTGGGCGCGGATTCCGGCTCGATCCCGCCTCGCCGCTGGCCCGCGCCGAATGGATCGTGATCGGCGATGCGCAAGGCGAGGCCAAGGGCGCGCGGATCACTGCTGGCATCGCCATCGCGCCGGAACGGATCGCCGCACTGTTTCAGGATGAGTTGCAGGAGCGCGCGCTCGTGCGTTGGAACAGTGAGAAGAACCGGATCGAGGCCCGTCGCGAAAAGCGCTTGGGTGCGATTCTGCTGACAAGCGCGCCAGAGCCTGCGCCCGACCCCGCACAGGCTGTGGATATCCTTGTGGGCAAAGCTCTGGAGAAGCTGGGGGAATTGCTTCCCGCAGGCTTCCTTGCGCGGGCGCGCTTTGCCGGGATTGCCGCGCTGTCGGAAGACGCGCTGCGCGCTACGGCGGCAAGCTGGCTCGCACCGCTGCTGCATGGTCGGCGCGATCTCGACCTCCCGGCAGGCCACTATGCCGAAGCAGCCCTCGGACTGGTGGATTGGCCGACCCGCCAGAGGCTTGATCGCGCGGCGCCGACGCACTTCACCTCGCCCGCCGATACCCGCCACGCGATCGACTATGCGGGTGATGATGCGCCCAGCACCGAAGTGCGGGTGCAAGCGCTGTTCGGGCTGGATAGCCACCCCATGATCGGCGCGACCCCGCTATTGCTGAAGCTGACCAGCCCGGCCGGGCGCCCGATTCAGGCGACCCGCGATCTGCCGGGTTTCTGGCGCGGGTCGTGGGCGGATGTGGTCAAGGATATGAAAGGGCGCTACCCCAAGCACCGCTGGCCGGACCAGCCGTGGCTGGAAAGGCCGAGCCTCAAGACCAAAAACGCCTTCAATCGCAGCGAAAGCTGATTTACAGGGCTGCGCATGACGGCACGAATCTTTCAGCAACCCAAAAGTGCGATGCAATCGGGCAAGGCCAAGAGCGATGTCTGGGTGCTTGAATTTGCCCCGGCTGATGCGCGCTGGGCCGATCCGCTTATGGGCTGGACGGCGACCCGCGACACCCAGTCACAGGTGCGTCTGACCTTTCCTGACAAGGACGCCGCCCAAGCCTATGCCGCCAAATATGGCATCGCCGCGCGGGTGCACGCGGCGCCGGTGAAGACTCTCAAGCTTCAGGCCTACGCGGATAACTTCCGCTGAGATTGCCCTAAGCGCCCGGATTGGGCGCTTGAAATCCTGCGCAACCCCCGCCATATGCCCGTCTGGGAGTCGGGTGGACGTTTGCGTCCGCTCACCGTGTCAGGGCCGGAAGGCAGCAGCACAGGTGGATTGCGGCGGGTCGCCCGGCTCCTTTATTTGCAAGCTATGCTTTGACGCACTTGCCCCCGTTTTTCCTGCCATGCGCGATGACAAATCGGCCCCGAGCGCCTAGCTTGCCCGCGTGACTGATTCCGATCCCGATCTGCCCGAAGAAGAGGCTGGCCCAAGCGCTGCCGAGCTGGAAGCAGCCGGGCAGAACGCGCTGTTCGGCGATGCGCCTGCCGCTCCGCCATCGCACAAGCCTGCGTCCGCTCCCGTCGCCACCGCAACGCCTAGCCAGCCCTACCGCGTGCTGGCGCGCAAATACCGCCCGCAGACTTTCTCCGAGTTGATCGGGCAGGAGGCGATGGTGCGCACGCTCGCCAACGCCATTGCGCGCGATCGGCTGGCGCATGCCTTCCTGATGACGGGGGTGCGCGGGGTCGGCAAGACGTCGACCGCGCGGCTGATCGCCAAGGCGCTCAACTGCGTCGGGCCGGACGGGCAGGGCGGGCCAACGATTGATCCGTGCGGCCAGTGCGAGCCGTGCCGCGCCATTGCCGAGGGCCGCCATATTGATGTGATCGAGATGGATGCCGCCTCGAACACCGGGGTCGATGATGTCCGCGAGATCATCGAACAGGTGCGCTACGCGGCGGTTTCGGCACGCTACAAGATCTACATCATCGACGAAGTTCACATGCTGTCGCGCAATGCTTTCAATGCCTTGCTCAAGACACTTGAGGAACCGCCTGCGCATGTGAAGTTCCTGTTCGCCACCACCGAAGTCGACAAGCTGCCCGTCACCGTTTTGAGCCGCACCCAGCGGTTCGACTTGCGGCGTATCCCGGCGGAATTGTTGGCGGGGCATTTTGCCAAGGTGTGCGCGGCCGAAGGGGTTGAGGCCGATCTGGAAGCCCTGCGGATGATCGCGTCGGCCGCCGAAGGATCGGTGCGCGACGGGCTTTCGATCCTCGATCAGGCGATTGCCCATGCGGACCTTGATGGCGCGGGGCGGGTCACGGCCGAGCGGTTGTCGGAAATGCTCGGGCTGGCGGACAAGGGCGCCCAGCGGCGTGTGCTCGGCCATCTGCTGGCGGGCGATGCCAAGGCGCTGCTGGCGGCGATTGATGAACAATATGCGCTCGGGGTTGAACCGCTGGCGCTGATGCGTGCCCTGATGAACCTCGTGCACAAGATCACCCTCGCGCAGGTCGCGGGCGGCGAGCCCGATGCGCCGAGCGAGGAAGAGCGCGCAGCGCTGGCTGATTTTGCCGCGCGGCTCGCGCCTGCCGAAGCGCACCGGCTGTGGCAATTGCTGCTGAAAGGGCACGAGGAAGTGCGCAGCGGGCCTGATCCGCTGGTCTCGCTCCAGATGGCGCTGTTGCGGGTGCTTCATGCCACCCAGATGCCCGATCCAGGCGCCTTGATGCGGCGGATCGAGGAGCTTGCCAAGGGCGGTGTCGCGGCGGCGCCCGCTGTGCCCGGCGATGCGCCCGCTCCCGAGCCTACCGCGCCTGTGGCCTCGGGGGCTGCGCTTGATTGGGCCAGTTTGGTCGAACAGGTCGATGCCGCCGGGCAGTTGCGCGTGGCGCAGATCATGCGCGACCGCGTGCGGGTGATTGCGCTCAGCCCGGAAAAGCTGGTCTATCAGCTTGCTGACACGTTCCCCGAAGACCCCGCGCCCGATATCCGCGATGCCCTGTTCAAGCTCACGGGCAAGCGCTGGCTAGTCGAGCGCGGGACGGGCGAGGCGCAACTGTCCTTGCGTGAGGCGGCCGATGCCGAAGCGAAGGCGCGCGAAGAACGGATCCGTTCCGATCCGCTGGTGCAGGCCGCGCTCGCCGCTTTTCCCGATGCCGAAATTCTCGGGCCGCCGGCTGCCGTTGCCGCTGGCGGCTCTTCCCGCAGATGATGGAGAACCCCCGATGAAGTCGATGGAAGAAATGATGGCAGCGGCGCAGAAGGCCGCCGAGACCATCCAGAAGCAAATGAACGAGATGCAGGTCAAACTCGATGCGATCGAGGTTGAAGGCACGGCGGGCGGCGGGCTCGTCAAGGTGCGTGCCAGCGCCAAGGGCCGCATTCTCGGGGTCCATATTGACGACAGCCTGATCGTGCCGGACGACAAGCAGATCCTCGAAGATCTCGTCGCGGCTGCCTTCAACGATGCGCGCGACCGGGCGGATCGGGTGTCGGAACAGCAGATGCGCGAAATGCAGGGCTCGATGGGCCTGCCGCCGGGGTTCAACCTGCCGGGTCTGGGGTGAGGCCCGCGGGCAGGTGCCACGGCGCAGCAGGGGCTATGGGTCCCCGGCGGCCTAGGCAAACGCCGCCGGGGTTCAACCTGCCGGGTCCGGGGCGAGGCCTGCGGGCAGGTGCCACGGCCCAGCACGGGCTATGGTCCTCGGCGGCCTAGGCAAACGCCGCCGGGGTTCAACCGGCCGTGTCCGGGGCGAGGCCTGCGACCTGCGACCTGTCCTGTCTCCACAGCCACGCTTGATCTGACCATTGCAGCGCCGTGATGCGCTTCCCATATTCCCCACCAAAGGCAGGCCCAATGCCTGCCACGGATAGACAAGCGATGACCCAGACCTACCCCCTTCTCCCCCTGCGCGACATTGTCGTTTTTCCCGGCATGGTCGTGCCGCTGTTCGTGGGTCGCGACAAATCGGTTGCCGCGCTCGAAGCGGCGATGGAAGCCTCGAAGGACATCTTCCTGCTCGCGCAGCTCGATCCCGGCTGCGATGATCCGCAGGGCGATGATCTTTATGATGTCGGCGTGATCGCGCAGGTGCTCCAGCTGTTGAAGCTGCCCGATGGCACGGTGCGCGTGCTGGTCGAAGGCTCCAGCCGTGCGCGGTTGGCGGGAATCCGCGATGAAGGCACGTTCCTTTCAGCCGAGGTGACCGCGATCGAGCCGGAAACCGTCGCCGGCAGCGAAGTCACCGCCCTGATGCGGCAGGTGATCGAACAATTCGGCGAATATGCCAAGCTCAACAAGAAGATGGGCGAGGAAAGCACTGTCGATCTTTCCGATGTCGATGATGCGGGCCAGCTTGCCGATACGATTGCGGCCACCATCAACGCCAAGGTTGCCGACAAGCAGGGCCTGCTTGCCGAGGGCAATCCGCTCAAGCGGCTCGAACTGGTGATGGCCTTCATGGAAGGCGAACTGTCGGTGCTCCAAGTCGAACGGCGCATCCGCGGCCGGGTCAAGCGCCAGATGGAAAAGACCCAGCGCGAATATTACCTCAACGAGCAGTTGAAGGCGATCCAGAGCGAACTGGGCGGCGGCGATGATGGTGAAGGCAATGAAATCGCCGAACTTACCGAGCTGATCGAGAAGACCAAGCTTTCCAAGGAAGCCAAGGCCAAGGCGCAAGCCGAGCTCAAGAAGCTGCGCGCGATGCAGCCGATGAGCGCCGAGGCGACCGTGATCCGCAATTATCTCGATGTGCTGCTGGGTCTGCCGTGGGGCAAGAAATCCAAGCTCAAGCGCGATATTGCCAAGGCACAGGCTGTGCTTGATGCCGATCACTATGCGCTCGACAAGGTGAAGGACCGGATCATCGAATATCTCGCCGTGCAGGCGCGCACCAACAAGCTCAAGGGGCCGATCCTGTGTCTTGTTGGCCCGCCGGGCGTGGGCAAGACTTCGCTGGGCAAGTCGATTGCCAAGGCGACGGGCCGCGAATTCGTGCGCCAGTCGCTTGGCGGCGTGCGCGACGAGGCCGAGATCCGCGGCCACCGCCGCACCTATATCGGTTCGATGCCGGGCAAGATCGTCGCCAATCTGCGCAAGGCAGGGACGAGCAATCCGCTGTTCCTGCTCGACGAGATCGACAAGCTTGGTCAGGATTTCCGCGGCGATCCGGCGTCGGCCCTGCTCGAAGTGCTTGATCCCGAACAGAACGCCAAGTTCCAGGATCACTACCTGGAGCTCGATCTCGATCTGTCGGACATTATGTTCGTGTGCACGGCCAACAGCCTCAACCTGCCGCAGCCGCTGCTTGATCGCATGGAGATCATCCGGCTGGAAGGCTACACCGAGGATGAAAAGGTCGAGATCGCCCAGCGCCACCTGATCGCAAAGCAGATCGAAGCGCACGGGCTGAAGAACGGTGAGTTCACGCTTACCGAAGAAGGTTTGCGCGATCTGATCCGCTACTACACCCGCGAGGCCGGGGTGCGCACGCTTGAGCGCGAGATAGCCAAGCTCGCCCGCAAGAGCCTGCGCCGCATCCTTGAGAAGAAGGCGGACAGCGTCACGATCACGCCGGAAAACCTCGGTGAGTTCGCGGGCGTGCGCAAGTTCAAGCACGGCGTATCCGAGGCCGAGCCGCAGGTCGGCGCGGTGACTGGGCTGGCGTGGACCTCGGTGGGCGGCGAATTGCTGACCATCGAAAGCGTCACCACGCCGGGCAAGGGGGAGATCCGCACCACCGGCAAGCTGGGTGAAGTCATGACCGAAAGCGTCGCGGCAGCCTTCAGCTTCGTGAAGGCGCGGGCACCGGCCTATGGCATCCGCCCGAGCCTGTTCCAGCGCAAGAACATCCACATCCACTTGCCCGAAGGTGCTGTGCCCAAGGATGGGCCGAGCGCCGGGATCGGGATGGTCACCTCGATCGTCTCGACCCTCACCGGGATTGCGGTGCGCCCGGATGTGGCGATGACCGGCGAGGTCACGCTGCGCGGCCGGGTGCTGGCGATTGGCGGGCTCAAGGAAAAGCTGCTGGCTGCCTTGCGCGGCGGGATCGCCAAGGTTCTGATCCCTGAGGAAAACGTCAAGGATCTCGCCGAAATCCCCGCCAATGTGATCGAAGGGCTCGAAATCGTGCCCGTCAGCCATGTCGATGAAGTGCTGGCGCATGCCCTGTGCGAGCCGTTGCAACCGATCGAATGGACAGAGGCCGATGATCTCGCGAGCCAGCCGGGAGCGCATCCGGCGGTTGCCAATCCTCCGGCCTCGGATGTGCCAACCGCGCATTGATGGGTTAAAGGACTGGTGCGGCGTGTGATTCGCGCACGGCGGATCATGGCAGCGAGAGGCCCGCTTCGGCACTGGTGATGGTGCTTTGGCAACGGTCGGGGCAGGAAATGCGCTGTGATGCATTTTCTGCCACGCTTTCGCTTTGACACTCCTTGCGAAAGCGGCTCATTCTCGCGCCTTCGATTCGACAAGCGAAAACTGTTTCACAGCGACCAAACAGAACATGTGAGGGGGCTTTATTTAATGAACAAGAACGATCTGATCAGCGCGGTTGCGGAGAGCAGCGGCCTTTCCAAGACCGATGCCGCCAACGCCGTTGAAAGCGTGTTTGATGCCATCACCAAAGCCCTCTCGAGCGGCGATGAAGTGCGTCTCGTCGGCTTTGGCACTTTCTCGGTTGCCAAGCGCAAGGCTTCGACCGGGCGCAATCCGCGCACTGGCGAACCGATGACGATCAAGGCGTCGACCCAGCCCAAGTTCAAGGCGGGCAAGGGCTTGAAGGACGCGGTCAACTGATCACGCGTTTGTGTCGGCCCTGAGAACCGCAGGGCCAGGACGGAATAGACCCTGCCAGAGCTTACGCTTTGGCAGGGTTTTTCGTGCCCGGCCGCTCTGCTCAGGATCCCAGATCGATCAGCGCGGTCGGGATCTGGCTGGTGCGCGAGGACACGGGCCAGGTCAGAACCTGACCGGTAGTGGTGGCTGTCGGGCCATCATCGGTGTTGTTGGCGCGGATCGGCATCGTGCCGGTGGTGCGGATGGTGAAAGTGCCCTCAAGCTTGGGCATCCCGGCGGCCATGGCTTCGCCATCGCTACCCGATGCCCCACTCATCGCGCCCATGCCAGCCAGCGCGCCCATGCCGCCCATCATGCCGCCCATCATGCTATCAGGGCCCTGCACCGCAAAGCCGGGCGCGTTGATACGCACCTGCCCATTCTTGCGCACGAAGGTCTGGACGAAAGGGTTGGTGGCAGGAAAGCCCTCGATCACCGGGAACATGAAATCATGCGCAAGCGTGCCGCTGATGCGGTAGCGCACCCGGAACAGGCCATCGCCGAGGTGCTCGACCTGTTCCCAGCCCTTGTGTCGCAGCAGGAGCTTGGTGAGCTCGTCCGCGGCTTTCGGGTCCTCGGGATTGATGCCGCCCATCAGCGCCGCCATTTGTTCGGCCTGCTTCTTGCGTTCGGCAGCGCGCTCGGCCGCACCTTCTTCCCAGGCCTCGCGCTGCGCGGCGAGTTCTTCGCTGGTGCATTCGCGCGGCTCGAAGGCTTCATCCGAAAGGCAGCTTTCGGGCGTGAATGTCTCCTCCGCTGCTGCACCCATCTGGGCGAGTTTTGACAGGCCGAGGAAGAAGATCTCGCCGTCATAGGTGAAGGTGAACCGATCGCCGCCCGTAAGCGCCAGTTCCGACGTGAATTTGCCGGGCGACAGGAAGCAACCGGCCAGCATCAGCGACACGGCGGCAAGCAGCACGGCGGTTCGTGCCCGAAGCGATGACAACGCGTGCATGCCCATTCTCCCTTGGTCTGCGCGCCGGGTGGCGGATTGCCGGTCAGCGCGTCGCTGCTGCATATAGCGCAATCGCCGCCGCATTCGAAACATTGAGGCTTTCGATATCGGAGGAGATCGGCAGGCGCGCCAGCGCATCGCAATGCCCGGCGATGTTGTGGCGCATCCCTTCGCCCTCGGCACCAAGCACAATCGCGAGCGGGCCGGTCGGCATGGTTTCAGCAAGCGTGGCAGTGGCTTCGCCGGCGAGGCCGATTCGCCAATAGCCCGCTTCGGCCAGCTCATCGAGCGCGCGGGCAAGGTTGACCACCCGCACCCACGGCACGATTTCCAGCGCCCCGCTTGCTGATTTGGCGAGCGTGCCGCTTTCCGGCGGAGCGTGGCGATCCTGCGTGACGATGGCCGCGGCGTTGAACGCCGCCGCCGAACGCAGGATAGCGCCCACATTGTGCGGGTCGGTCACCTGATCGAGAACGACAATCGGCCGTGCCGGATCGCCATCGGCGACTTCATCGAGAAAGCGATCTTCCAGCGCATCGCATTCGAGCACCAGCCCTTGATGCGGCGCATCGCGCGCGACCAGCCGCGCGAGATCGGCGACATCGGCATATTCGATCGGGAAATCGGCCGGCAATTCGCCATCGAGGCTGGCGATCCCTTCGCGCGTGGCCCACAGCTTGCGGTGGCGGCGCTCGGGGTTCTTGAGCGCGGCTTCGACCGGGTGGCGACCCCACAGCCGGACTTGCCCGGTCGAGGCACGGCCCGAGCCGCGACCACCCTTCATGCGTCCGGCCCGGCCGCGCAGCGCGCGCTTCTTTTCACCCTTGGCCATGTGCTCTGTGTCCCTGATGCGAGGTTGTTGCGTAATTGCCGAGCCCCCCTGCCAGCAGGGCCATTGACAGGCAAGCGCCGCTTCGCCAAAGGGGCGCCTCTCGGCAGCGGGGCAACCGTGTTTCCCCGCCTTTTCGATGGAGCCTTCGCGCTCCTCCGGCGCCCCGGTGTGGACAGGTGGCCGAGTGGTTAAAGGCAGCAGACTGTAAATCTGCCCGCGCAAGCGTACGCTGGTTCGAATCCAGCCCTGTCCACCACCATCCCTCAGGGGCGTTTTCCCTCAATAACTTACTGACTTTCCGTTGATCTTCTTCCCCCACTTGGTACGGAAGGTTGGTACGGAATGGCGTTTGCGATGGTCGGATTGAAGCGCAGCAAGACAGGCCTTTGGACAGCCCGCAAGGAGATACCAGCGGACGTTCGGGCAGCCTACGGAAAGCGGGAAGAAAAGAAGAGCTGGCCTGC
Organism: Erythrobacter epiphyticus; assembly: GCF_034653295.1. Taxonomy (NCBI): domain Bacteria; kingdom Pseudomonadati; phylum Pseudomonadota; class Alphaproteobacteria; order Sphingomonadales; family Erythrobacteraceae; genus Erythrobacter; species Erythrobacter epiphyticus. The sequence goes on from NZ_JAYEEU010000008.1 coordinate 57,079, forward strand.
CGAGCTTACGGCTGGGCAGGCGAAAGCCGAGCTGGCCTCATGGCTGATTCCCATCGAAGAGCGCATCGCCTTGCTCAGGGCAAGTGCAGACCAGACCGCAGTCACCCTCTCCCAGCGCCAGAGCCGCGCTCTTGCTGGTGAATGGTATCACGCTCAGGTGGCCCTCTACGAGGAGAACCCAGGCCGACCCGAAGACTGGTGGTTTACCCGCGAGGAGCTGGAGCCGGATGACCCCGAAGAGCGAGAGGCTGGACGGGTGAGGCCCACGGCTTGGCTTATCGACGAGCGCGAAAAGCTGCTGCTGGAAAAGGGGCTGAGGCTCACCGCTGGCGCTGCCGACGCGCTCTTGCAGGAGATGGGCGACGTTTGGGTCTCTCTCTGCGATCTCATGGAGCGGCGGGCGCAGGGAGACTACGGCCCAGACCCGCTGGCAGAGACCCTGCCTTCCCCTGAGGCAGCCCCAACTAAAGCCAAGGCGGCTGTCTCCCTGAAGCAGCTGTTCGAAGACTACGCCGCCTCAGGCGCATCCTCTCCCCGCACGGTCGCTAAGTGGAGGCCCCATGTGAACAGCTTCGTGGCCCACATCGGCCATGACGATGTCACTAAGGTGACCCCTGCGGACGTGAACGGCTGGGTCAAGGCGCTCATCGCAAAGCCACTGGCGGTCAAGACGGTGCAGGACAGCTACCTTCCCGCCATCAAGATCATTCTGGCGGATGCGGTGGCGCAGGGCCTCATCCCGTCCAACCCAGCCGCTGGGGTGAAGGTGCGCGGGCCGAAGACCACCCAGACACGCGGGAAGGGCCTTACGGATGCCGAAGCCGAGACGATCCTCAAGGCAGCCCTCGGGCCTCACCCCAAGTCCCTCCCAGCGTTCACCGCTCTGGCGCGCCGCTGGGTGCCGTGGGTCTGCGCGTACACAGGTGCGCGGGTGAATGAGATCACCCAGCTGCGGGCAATGGATATCCGCGAAGAGGACGGGGTCTGGATCATCCACATCACCCCTGAGGCTGGCTCGGTGAAGACGGGGAAGGCCCGCAAGGTTCCCATCCACTCTCACCTAATCGACCAGGGGTTCCACAAGCTGGGCAAGGCAGGCGATGCCACGCCGCTGTTCTATGACCCCAAGGCCATGCGCGGGGGCAGCAAGACCGCGACACAGGCCACCAAGATGGGTGAACGGCTGGCCAAGTGGGTGCGCTCGCTGGGGGTCGAAGAAGGGGTGCAACCTAACCACGGCTGGCGGCATCGCTTCAAGACGGTCGCTCGGGCTGTCCGTATGGACTCAGAGCCGTCGCGTTGGGGCGACCGTTCAACCGTTTTCTAACGGTGCATTGGGAAGCGGCAGGCCTGAAAGATCGTGAGGCTATGGCCGCGACAACTGCGTTCTTGAAATATCTGCGCGAATGGCTTGGCGGCGCGACCGCCTACATTTGGACGCGCGAGAACGGCGGGGGCAAAGGCTCGCATTTGCATATCCTCGCCCATTATCCTGAGAGTAGGAAAGCGAGCGGGCGGCTGCCGATGCGATGGGTCGAGCGCATCACAGGCAACCCCTACAAGCGAGGCGTGATCTTTTCCGAACCTATCGCGGCTGCGCGCCAGCCGAACAGCGCCCTTTATGCCGAGAACCTACACGTCGTGCTCGCCTATATCCTGAAAGGGCTGGAGCCGGATGCGGCGGTGAGCCTTGGGATAGAGCACGAATATGGCGGGCGCGTAATCGGCAAGCGATGCGGCACAAGCCGTAATATTGGCAAGTGAGATCCGAGGGCGCTTTCCTAATGATGGAAATGCGCGGCTATCGTGATGCGGAAAGATAGGCAGTGGGATTTAGAGATCATTCCGCCCAGGCGTGAAGCTATAGCTAGGCTTGCCTTATCGTTGCGAGGGGAGGTCTAAATGCTAGGTGCGGCGGCTTCGCAAAAACGGTGTAGGTGGCTCACGAAACAGCAAACACCGGTTTTCTCACGCGCGAGGGAGCACAAATTTGATCTAGGCGCATTTTGAGCATCCCTTCTAATGCATTGGTGATACAAAGCTAGAATGCGGCTATGTGCACCTACGACAGGAAAAAGGCTTATGTGGTATTGGCAAAATGCGGCTAAAGCTATTGTAATTAGTTGCCTGCTTTATCCGCAAACAGCACAGGCAAAAACCCCAATACTAGACGGAAATTTTCTTTATAAATCATGCTCTCAACCTGAGTCGACAGCCTAATTCACCTTCTGCTACTCATATATTCGAGCAATTTATGAGAAAGTTTTCCTCGATGCTGCACTCCGAAAAGCTGAGGGGGATACCCCCTGTGTGCCCCAGAGCGTCACTTACGACCAAATTAAAGACATCGTGACCAAATACCTTTCGGATAATCCAAAGACTAGGAATGGGTTTGCGGTCTTTGTGGTCGAAGATGCATTGAAAGACGCATTTCCCGATTGCTTCGAGGCTTGATAATCACGGCAAGCCGCATTGTGTTTTCTGCACCGCTCTCGTCACCGGAGAGATTGGCCTTTGCAGACATGGCTTGTGCCCGCTGAGGGCACTCACGGGGGAGAGTGTGGGGGGGAATGTGGGGGTAATTTTCCGTATCCTTAAAAAGTCCATATCTCTCAATCCATTGATAAGAAGGTTCTAATCAAGCCCTGCCACCACCATCCCTTGATCAATTTCTGATCTCCCAAGCGGCATCGGGCGCAGAACTTGCGGCCCGGGCAAGCTGCCAGTAAGTGCGCGGCCCTCCCCTCAAGAGGCAGCCATGCAAGATTCGCAACACCCTTCGCTCGCGTTAACCGGTCGCCCGGTGATCTCCGCCACCGGTCTGTTCACCCCGCCCGAAAGCATCACCAACGCCGAATTGGTGGAAAGCTTCAACGCGTTCGTTGATCGCCACAACGCCGCCCATGCCGATGCGATTGCTGCCGGTGAGGTTGCGCCGCTGGCCTATTCCTCGGTCGAATTCATCGAGAAGGCGAGCGGGATCAAGGCGCGCCATGTCATGGCCAAGGCGCCGGTGCTTGATCCGGCCATCATGGCGCCGCGCTGGGACGAGCGCAGCAATGATGACTTGTCGATCATGGCCGAGATCGGCGTGGCGGCGGCGCGCGATGCGCTGGCGCGGGCAGGGCGCGCGCCGGAAGATGTCGACGCGGTGTTGTGCGCGGCGTCCAACATGCAGCGCGCCTATCCGGCGATGGCAATTGAAATCCAGCAAGCGCTCGGCATCGAAGGCTTCGGCTTCGATATGAATGTGGCGTGTTCCTCGGCCACCTTCGGGATCCAGACTGCAGCCGATTATGTCCGCGCGGGCCATGCGAAAAGCGTGCTGGTGGTGAGCCCCGAGATTACGTCGGGCCATCTCAACTGGCGCGACCGCGACAGCCACTTCATTTTCGGCGATGTCGCGACGGCTGTGCTGGTGGAAGATGCCGCGATCGCCCCGCCGCAGCATTGGGATATCCTCGGCACCAAGCTGAAGACGGTGTTTTCGAATAACATCCGCAACAATTTCGGCTTCCTCAACCGCGCGCACCCCGAAACCGCCGATGCGCCGGACAAGCTGTTCGTGCAGGAAGGGCGCAAGGTCTTCAAGGAAGTGGTGCCGATGGTGGCGCAGATGATCCTTGATGAGGCCGCGCGTCTTGGGATTGATCCGGAGGGCCTGCGCCGTTTGTGGCTGCATCAGGCCAATGCCGGGATGAACCGGCTGATCGCGCACAAGGTGCTGGGCCACGAAGCGAGCGAGGATGAAAGCCCGACCGTGCTCGATACCTATGGCAATACCTCGAGCGCGGGTTCGATCATCGCCTTCCATCAGCACCAGGCCGATCTTACCCCGGGCGATACCGGGCTGATCTGTTCCTTCGGCGCCGGCTATTCGGCCGGGACCGTGTTTGTGCGCAAGGTCGGCTGAGGCAAAGCGGGCAGCGGCGGTCCGGGTTGCGGCGCGGCGAAGTGCGCCCTAGATGCTAAGCCATGGCAGGCGAAATTCTTGACAATCAGGGCCGCGGCGAGGCGAGCTGGAACTGGCCTTCGGTGCATCCCGAAGGGCGCAAATTCGGGCTGATCGCGGTTGCTGTCAGCCTGTTCTTCCTGCTGGTCGCGGGTTGGCCGTTGATCGGCTGGCCGCTGATGGGGCTTGCGGTCGGCGTCTTCGCCTTCTTCCGCGATCCCGAACGGGTGGTGCCGCAATCCGATGCCGCGATCATCGCCCCTGCCGATGGGCTGGTGACCGCCATCACCGAAATGCCGCCGCCGGTGGAATTGCAGGTCGAGGATGGATCGGGGCAGGGCGGACTGGGCGCAGCGCCGGTCACGCGGATCTCGATTTTCATGAGCGTGTTCGATGTTCACATCAACCGCGCCCCGGTTGGCGGGACGGTGCGGCGCGTGATCTATGTGCCGGGCCGCTTCATGAATGCCGATCTCGACAAGGCGAGCGAAGAAAACGAGCGCCAGCATATCCTGATCGAGCGTGGTGACGGGTTGAAGCTGGGCTTCACCCAGATTGCCGGGCTTGTGGCGCGTCGGATCGTGCCCTTTGTGAAGCCGGGGGATATTGTAGCCAAGGGCCAGCGCGTCGGGCTGATCCGGTTTGGCAGCCGCGTCGATGTCTATCTGCCGGCGGGCACCGATGCCAAGGTGATGATCGGGCAACGCACGATTGCGGGGGAGACCGTGCTGGGTGAAGTCGGCCAGCGCGGCTTGATCGAAGGCATCGTGCAATGAACCACTTAGCGCTGGCGAAGGGGCTGTGAGCCGGATGCCGCGTCGCCGATCGCCGTCGTTTTTCCCCGCACGGGTCGGCCCCAAGGCGGCCGAGGACGAGGATGACAAGAACCTCGGGGCAAGCCGGCTGACCCTGCGCGCGATGTTGCCCAATGCGATCACCGCTGCGGCGCTTTGCGCTGGGTTGACGGGGATTCGCTTCGCGATCGAGGGTGAATGGAAATTCGCGGTGCTGGCGGTGGTGCTTGCCGGATTGCTCGATGGGATTGATGGCCGGATTGCCCGGCTGCTCAACGCCCAGTCGCGCTTTGGCGCGGAGCTTGATTCGCTGGCGGATTCGCTGTCCTTCGGGGTGGCGCCTGCGTTGATCCTGTATCTGTGGTCGCTCAACGATCTGGAAAGCCTCGGCTGGCTGGCGGCGCTGGCTTTCGCGGTGAGCTGCGCGCTGCGCCTTGCCCGCTTCAACGCCCGGATTGATACGGATGATCAGCCGCACAAATCGGCAGGCTTCCTCACCGGCGTGCCTGCGCCTGTCGGGGCAGGGCTGGCGTTCACGCCGGTCTATCTGTGGTTCGAGACCGGGCACGAAGCCCTGCGCAACCCCATGACGCTGGCCCTGTGGCTGGGCCTGATTGCCGCGCTGATGATTTCCAACATGGCGACGCTGAGCTGGGGCTCACTCCGCCCCCGGCGCGGCATTCGGCTTGGCGTGCTGGCTTTTGTCGCGCTGGCCTTTGCCGGACTGCTAATGGAGCCGTGGTGGATGCTGAGCGCGATCTGCGTCAGCTATCTCGCGCTTATTCCCTATGGCCTGATCAAGTATCGCCGGATCAAGCTGCGCCGCAGGCAGGAGCAGCAAAGCGCAGCGGCAACGCCCGGGCCCGCGACGCCTGCATGAGGCTGGCCGCCCGCGGCTGTGCCGGGCGCGGCCGCACCTGCTCGGCCGCCACCTGCGGGACAAACCCGCGCCGCAGCAAAGCGCGCTCACGCGAGAGCTCTGTCGCGGCCTGATGGGCGATGAGCGAGGAATCCACCAAAGTCAGCACCGCGACGATGGTCGCAACCACGAAGAGAGCGATGGCAAGAGCGTAGATCATTGCGGGTTCCCCTGATTCGGATGTTCAACCTTTGTTCTCTCACTTTGTTCCTTTTCTGTTCCCATGAGTCAAGCGCCAAATGCGCGCTACGGCAATACCGCGCACGATCGGCATGTGATTCAGGGCTGGATTTTGCTGGCCTGCCCCGCTAAGGGCGCCCTCGCGTTCGGGATGTGCCCGGGCGTAATTCACATGGCAGGCACGCATACCGGTGCCACTTGGCGGGAGCTCCGCCCACAGGTTCCAGCCTGCCAGAGGAACAACCGGAAAGGAAATACCTATGGCGGCTCCTGTCGTCACCATGCAGCAATTGATCGAGGCCGGCGCGCATTTCGGCCACCAGACCCACCGTTGGAACCCGCGCATGAAGCCGTACATCTTCGGCGCGCGCAACGGGGTCCACATCATTGACCTCTCGCAGACTGTTCCGCTGTTCGCGCGCGCGCTCGACTTCGTCGAAGCGACCGTGCGTTCGGGCGGCAAGGTGCTGTTCGTCGGCACCAAGCGCCAGGCGCAGGAGCCGATCGCTCAAGCCGCCCGTGCGGCTGGCCAGCACTTCGTCAACCATCGCTGGCTGGGCGGCATGCTCACCAACTGGAAGACCATCAGCGGTTCGATCAAGCGTCTCAAGAGCCTTGAAGAGCAGCTTTCGGGCGACACCGGCGGTCTGACCAAGAAAGAAGTGCTCCAGCTCACCCGTGAGCGCGAGAAGCTGGAAATGTCGCTCGGCGGCATCCGCGACATGGGCGGTATCCCGGACGTGATGTTCGTGATCGACGCCAACAAGGAAGACCTCGCCATCAAGGAAGCCGCCGTGCTTGGCATTCCGGTGATCGCGATCCTCGACACCAATGTTGATCCGTCGAACATCGCCTTCCCGGTTCCGGGCAACGACGATGCCAGCCGCGCCGTGCAGCTTTACTGCCAGGCGGTGTGCGATGCGGCGCTGGCCGGTCGCGGTGGCCGCATGGCTGACAGCGGTGCCGATATCGGCGCGATGGCTGCGCCGCCGGCCGAAGCGGTGATCGAAGACGAAGCCGCAACCGCCTAAACCGCGTTGCGCTGATTTTCCCGGGCGCGCGTCAGACGCGCGTCACATTACCCCCTTAGCGCGCCGGGCATCACTCCCATGTGGTGCCCGGCAGGCGCACACACTCAAGAAGGAACCCAAGCAATGGCTGATTTCTCCGTTGCCGATGTAAAGAAGCTGCGCGAAATGACCGGCGCAGGCATGATGGACGCCAAGAAGGCGCTGTCCGAAGCGGGCGGCGATATCGAAGCTGCGGTTGACGCGCTTCGTGCCAAGGGCCTTGCCACGGCCCAGAAGAAGTCGAGCCGCACCGCGGCAGAAGGCCTCGTCGGTATCGCGGTGGCAGGCACCCGCGGGGTGGCCGTCGAAGTCAATTCGGAAACCGACTTTGTCGCCAAGAACGACAAGTTCCAGGATTTCGTGCGCAAGACCACTGCGGTCGCGCTCGAACTGGGCACCGATGATGTCGATGCGCTCAAGGCAGCGGCCTATCCCGATGGCGGCACTGTCAGCGACAAGCTGACCGACAATGTCGCCACCATTGGCGAGAACCAGCAGATCCGCCGCATCAAGAATGTGTCGGTCGGGCAGGGCGCGATCGTGTCTTACATGCACAATGCTGCGGCGGAAGGCCTTGGCAAAATCGGCGTGCTGGTGGCGCTTGAAAGCGATCTCGCAGCCGACGTGCTGGAGCCCTTCGGCAAGCAGGTTGCGATGCACATCGCCTCGATGTTCCCGATGGCGCTTTCGGCTGATCTGCTTGATGCCGATGTGATCGAGCGCGAGCGCAAGATCGCTGCCGAAAAGGCTGCCGAAAGCGGCAAGCCCGCCGAAGTGCAGGCCAAGATGGTCGATGGCGCGATTGCCAAGTTCGCCAAGGAGAACGCGCTGCTCAGCCAGATGTTCGTGATGGACAACAAGTCGAGCGTTGAGGCTGTGGTTGCCAAGTTCGCCAAGGACAATGGCGGCTCGGTCAAGCTCACCGACTATGTCCGCTTCCAGCTTGGTGAAGGCATCGAGAAGGAAGAAACCGATTTCGCCGCTGAAGTCGCGGCAGCGGTGGCTGGCTGATCCCAGCCTTCTGAAAAACGCGAAAGCCGCCGCAGCCCCCCGGCTTGCGGCGGCTTTTTCACGCCGCACGGCGGTGCGGCTATGCACCGCGACAGCGCCTTAGGCTTTGCGCTTCGCCCGCTGGCTCGCTAAGTGCGCCGACAGTCCAGATTCCATCCCCCGTCAGCCGGAGCCCTGATAAGCCGATGTCCCTTCCTCCGATCAAGCGTGTATTGCTCAAGCTCTCGGGCGAGGTTCTGATGGGCGAGCAGGACTACGGGATCGATCCGGCCTATGTGACGCGGCTGGCCGAAGAGGTGAAGGCCGCCAAGGAAACCGGGCTGGAAATGTGTCTGGTGATTGGCGGGGGCAACATCTTCCGCGGCATTTCGGGTGCGGCCAAGGGGCTGGATCGCACCACGGGCGATTACATGGGCATGCTCGCCACGGTGATGAACGCGCTGGCGATGCAGAACGCGCTCGAACGGCTGGGGGTTGAAACGCGGGTGCAATCCGCGATTCCGATGGCCAGCGTGTGCGAGCCTTACATTCGCCGCCGCGCCGAGCGCCATCTTGAAAAGGGCCGCGTCGTGATCTTCGCCGCCGGCACCGGCAATCCGTTTTTTACCACCGATACGGGGGCCGCGCTGCGCGCCGCCGAAATGGGCTGCGATGCGCTGCTCAAGGGCACCAGCGTCGATGGGGTCTATGACAGCGATCCCAAGCACAACCAGTCCGCAGTCCGCTTCGAGGCGATTTCCTATGATCAGGTGCTCGCCGATAATCTCAAAGTGATGGATGCCACGGCTGTGGCGCTGTGCCGCGAGAATGCGATCCCGATCGTGGTCTTCTCGATCCGTGAAAAAGGCAATCTGGCACGCGTTCTTGCGGGGAATGGCGTGCAGACGATAGTGAAGAAGGAAGCCTAAGCCATGCCGCAATATGACAAGGCCGATGTCGAGCGCCGGATGAAGGGCGCGGTGGACTCTCTCAAAAGCGATCTCCAGGGCCTGCGCACGGGCCGCGCCAATGCGAGCCTGCTCGATCCGGTGGTGGTCGAAGTCTATGGCGCGATGATGCCGCTCAATCAGGTGGCAACGGTCTCTGCACCCGAACCGCGTATGTTGAGCGTGCAGGTGTGGGACAAGTCGAACCTGATCGCGGTGGAAAAGGGCATTGCCCACGCCAATCTTGGCCTCAATCCGATCATCGACGGCCAGACCCTGCGTTTGCCGATCCCCGATCTGACGCAGGACCGGCGCAAGGAGCTGGCCAAGCTGGCCGATCAATATGGCGAGAAGGGCAAGATCGCGATCCGCAATGTGCGGCGTGATGCGATGGAAAGCCTCAAGACCGACGAGAAGAAGAAAGAGATTTCCGAGGACGAGCGCAAGCGGGCCGAGGACGAGGTGCAGAAGTTGACCGATGCCCACGTCAAGGAAACCGACGAAGCGGTGGCCAAGAAAAAGCAGGAAATCCTGACGCAGTAAGCGACGGGTGGCCTGTTCCTGTTCGTCTCGCGCGCAGCCGGGACACGAAGGGGAAGGCCTCTCGCTCGCGCGCGAGGCGTAGGGATGATGTGGGGGTTGGATTGGAATCAGGCCGCGCCAGACATGTCGCCATCATCATGGATGGCAATGGGCGCTGGGCCAAGAAGCGCGGCCTGCCGCGCGCTATCGGCCATCAGCGCGGCGTCGAAGCGGTGCGGCGGCTGGTCCGCGCGCTTGAGCCGATGGGGCTGGAATGTCTGACGCTTTACGCTTTCTCCTCCGAAAACTGGAAACGGTCGGAGGATGAAGTTGATGATCTGATGAACCTGATGCGCAAGTTCATCAAATCCGACCTTCCCGAATTCGTCGCCAATGATGTGAAGCTGAAGATCATCGGCGACTGGCAATCGCTGGCACCCGATATCGTGGTGATGCTCGAAGATGCCTTGGCCCAGACTGCCAAGGGCAGCCAGACTTTGGCGGTGGCGCTGAATTATGGCGGCCAGCATGAAATCGCGCGCGCAGCCGCCAAGGCGGCAGCACAGGGCGCGATTACGGTCGAAACCATTGCCGCAGAGCTTGATACGGCCGATCTTCCGCCGCTTGATCTGCTGATCCGCACCAGCGGCGAAATTCGCCTGTCCAACTTCCTCTTGTGGCAATCGGCCTATGCCGAAATGCTATTTGTCGACACGCTGTGGCCTGATTTTGAGCCTGCCCATCTCCAACAGGCGCTCGATGATTTCGCCCGCCGGGAGCGCCGTTATGGCGGACGCTAAGTCGGCCAAGCCCGCCCTGTTCGGGCGCGAATTGGCGGTGCGTGCGGCCTCTGCGGTGGTGATGATCGCGCTCGCCGCAGGGGCGCTGTGGCTTGGCGGGTGGATCTGGATGGGCTTTGTCGCGCTGCTTGCCTGCGGCGTGCTGTGGGAATGGAACCGGCTGGTCAGCGCCTTCGGGATTGCGCCTGTGAGCGAGGTTATGTGGTTGGCGGGCGGGGCGCTTTACGTTTCGGCGGCCGCGCTGGCGATGATCCAGATGCGCTTCACCTATGCCGCGCCGACCGTGCTCGTGGCCTTCATCGCGCCGGTCATTGCAGTGGATGTCGGCGCCTATTTTGCAGGCCGGGCCATTGGCGGCCCCAAGATTGCCCCCAAAATCAGCCCGTCCAAGACCTGGGCAGGGCTGGGCGGCGGGGCCTTTGCCGCTGCCCTGGTGTGCCTGATTATCGAGTGGGCGGATATCGGCCCCGGCGCGGTGGCAGCGGGCGCCAGCCTCGGGGCTATCGCTTTGGCCATCGGCACTGGGGCGTGCATCGCTGTCATCGCGCAGGCCGGTGATTTTTTCGAAAGTTCGATGAAGCGGCGGGCTGGGGTGAAGGATTCAAGTCGCCTCATTCCGGGACATGGTGGCTTGTTTGATCGGCTCGACGGGTTCCTTGCTGTGTTCTTCGTGCTGTTTGTGGTTGATGCTTTCGGTAAATTGCTGGGATAAGGGCAGGCGATGACACGCACACTTACCTTGCTCGGCGCAACCGGCTCGATTGGCGCCTCGACCCTCGATCTGGTGCGGCGCAATCGCGATGTCTGGCAGGTCGAGGTGCTGACCGCGCATAGCAGCGCGGTTGAACTGGCGGCGCTCGCGCGCGAATTCGGCGCGCGGCTCGCGGTTGTCAGCGATGAGGCGGCGCTGCCCGCCTTGCGTGCTGCGCTGGCTGGCAGCGGGATCGAAGCGGCAGGCGGCGCGCGGGCGCTGGTCGAGGCTGCTGCCCGCCCCGTCGATATTACCGTGGCGGCCATTGTCGGCTGCGCGGGCCTCGCACCGGTGATGGCCGCGATCGAGCGCGGCGGCACCATTGCGCTTGCCAACAAGGAAGCGCTGGTTTCGGCGGGCGAGGTGATGATGGCTGCGGTTGCGCGCCACGGCGCGACCTTGCTCCCCACTGACAGCGAACACAATGCGATTTTCCAATGCCTTGCGGCTGGCCGGATCGCGGATGTCGCGCGGATTACCTTGACGGCGAGCGGCGGGCCGCTGCGAACCTGGTCGCAGGCCCAGCTTGATGCCGCAACACCGGCGCAGGCGGTGGCCCATCCCAACTGGTCGATGGGCGCCAAGATCAGCGTCGATTCGGCCACAATGATGAACAAGGGCCTTGAGTATATCGAGGCCTACCACCTGTTCCCGGTCGGCCTCGACAAGCTGGCCATCGTCATCCACCCGCAGAGCGTGATCCATTCGATGGTCGAATTCCGCGACCGCTCGACGCTGGCCCAGCTTGGCCCCTCGGATATGCGGGTGCCGATTGCTTCGTGCCTTGCCTGGCCCGACCGGATGGACACCCCGCTCGCTCCGCTTGATCTGGCGGCGATTGGCGAATTGACCTTCTTCCAGCCGGATGAGCAGCGCTTTCCCGCCACCCGGCTGGCGCGCGAGGCGATCCGCGCAGGCGGTTCGGCGCCAGCGATCCTCAATGCCGCGAACGAGGTGGCAGTCGCAGCCTTTCTCGCTGGTCAGATCAGGTTCACCCGTATTGCCGCAGTGGTCGAAGAAACTTTGCAACGCAGCCATGATGCCCCCGCTCCCGCCAGCCTTGATGAAGTGCTGAACGTGGATCGATCGGCGCGCGCGCAAGCGCTCAGCCTGCTGGAGAACACCGCTCTTGTTTGATGCCCCCCCGTTCTGGATGTATCTGGCAGGTTTCCTGCTGCTGCTTGGCCCGTTGGTTACCGTGCATGAGCTTGGCCACCTGCTGGTCGGGCGCTGGTTCGGCGTGAAAGCGGAGGCCTTCTCGGTGGGCTTCGGGCGCGAGATCGCCGGATTTACCGACAAGCGCGGCACCCGCTGGAAGCTCTCGCTGCTGCCGCTGGGTGGCTATGTCCAGTTTGCAGGTGACATGAACCCGGCCAGCGTGCCCGATGCCACTGCACCGCCGGAAGACGGCAATTTCCAGAATGCCGCTTTGTGGAAGCGCGCCCTGATCGTGGCGGCCGGGCCTGTCACCAATCTCATGCTCACCATCGCGATCTTCGCCGCATTCTTTTCGATTTTCGGCAAGCCGACCATCGCCGGGGAGGAGGATTCGCGCACGGTTGGCGGCTTCTCCGAAACCAGTGTGGCGCGCGCGGCTGGCCTCGCCGTCGGCGATACCATCACCGCGATTGATGGTAGCCCGATTGCCGATTTCGAGCAATTGAAGCGCGCGGTCATGCTCAACCCCGGCAAGGCGATTGTCCTGTCGGTGGAGCGCGATGGCGCGCAGCTTGATTTTCCGCTGACGATTGCCCGCAAGACCGAAACCGATCAGTTCGGCAATGCCTCTGCCATCGGGCAGATCGGCGTGGCACCGGCGGGCGGGCAGTATGTGCTCGAAGAGGTCAGTGTGCTGGCCGCGGTGCCGCTGGCGGTGCGTCAGAGCGGCGAGCTGATGGGATTGATGCTGACCGGTATCAAGCAGATCGTGGTCGGGGATCGTTCGATCAAGGAGCTGGGCGGCCCGATCAAGATTGCCAAATATTCGGGCGAGCAGATGAGCCTTGGCGTCCTTGCCTTTGTCAACTTTGCCGCGCTGATTTCGCTTAATTTGGCATTCATCAATTTCCTGCCAATTCCCGCGCTCGATGGAGGGCACCTGATGTTCTACGCCGTGGAAGCGGTGCGGCGCAAACCGCTCGGACCGCAGGCGACCGAATGGGCCTATCGCACCGGAATTGGTCTTGTGCTGATGTTCATGGCAGTGGTGACGGTGAATGATGTTGTCTCACTGCCGATCTTTGCGCGTTGAATGGATGCCGCCTTTTCGGGGTATCTTGCTGGGGAAAGCGCCGCAGGTCGCCGGGTTTCCCCCGGATCATTGCTTGATTGCGCCGGACGCATCGGGCAGAGGCTTTGCCGGGCGTGCCGGATCAGCACGATGGGTTAGACAGGACTTTTTTGCACCATGATTGAGAGCCGTGTGGTGGGGTCTGTGCCTGCCTCTTGTCAGCCAGCCCTTGCATCCCCCTCTTTGCGTGGCGGCCCCGCGCGCCGCCGCCTGATGCTGGCACTGTCGTGCAGCACGGCGCTGTTTGCCATGCCGGGCATCACCTATGCCCAGCAGCAAACAGCTGTTCCCGCACCCGCACCCGCGCCGCAGGATGCCCCTGCCGTCGAAGCGCCCCGCAGCACCATCCGCTCGATCAGTGTCACCGGCGCCGAACGGCTCGAGCCGACCACCATCCTCAGCTACATCCGATTGCGCGTGGGCGATGAATACACTGCCGCCGCCGCCGACGAAGCACTGAAAGATCTCGGCGCGACCGAGCTCTTCGCCAATTTCACGATCCGCAACGACAACGGTAATGTCGTGATCAACGTGGTCGAAAACCCGGTGATCAACCGCATCGTTCTGGAAGGCAACAAGCGGGTCAAGGAGGACAAGATCCTCCCCGAGATCAAGCTTGCGCCGCGCCAGATCTTCACCCGTTCCAAGGTGCGCGCCGACGTGGCCCGCATCATCGAGCTCTACAAGCGGCAGGGGCGCTTTGCCGCCACGGTCGAGCCCAAGATGGTGCAACTGCCGCAGAACCGTGTCGATGTGGTGTTCGAAATCAGCGAAGGCCCAAAGTCGAAGGTTCGCCAGATCAACATTCTCGGCAACGAGAAATTCTCGGCGGGTGAACTGCGCGGCGAGATGGTGACAAAGCAGGCGCGCCCGACGCGCTTCTTCAGCTCGAACACGAGCTACGATCCTGATCGTCTGGCTTTTGACCAGCAGAAGCTGCGCCAGTTCTATCTGACCCAGGGCTATGCCGATTTCCGCGTGGTTTCGGCTGTCGCGGAGCTGACGCCCGATCAACGCGACTTCATCATCACCTACGTGGTGGAAGAGGGTGAGCGCTACAAGTTCGGCGAAGTCGAAGTCGAAAGCCAGCTGCGCGACTTCGACAGCGATGCCATGGAAGCCTTGCTGCCTGTCAATGATGGCGATTGGTACAACGCGAAGCTGGTGGAAGACACGGTCGAGCAATTGACCGAGCTCGCCGGCCGCTTCGGCTATGCCTTTGCCGACGTCCAGCCGCGCTTCAAACGCAATCCCGAAGACCTCACTATGAGCGTGACCTTCGTGCTGCGTCAGGCGCCGCGCGTCTATGTCGAGCGGGTCGATGTCAACGGCAACACCCTCACGCAGGACAAGGTGGTGCGGCGCGAATTCCGCCTGGCGGAAGGCGATGCCTTCAACTCGCTGGGGGTGGCACGCAGCACCGCGCGCATCAACTCGCTCGCCTATTTCCAGGAAAACTTCGAGATCAAGCAGGTCGAAGGCAGTGCGCCTGATCGCATCGTGCTCGAAGCCAATGTCGAAGAAATGCCGACCGGGGAATTGCAGTTCTCTGCCGGGTTCTCCTCGATCGAGCAGTTCATCCTTGCGGGCAGCATCCGCCAGCGCAATTTCCGCGGGCGCGGCCAGACAGTCGGGCTCAGCCTCAACTATTCGCAGTTCTCGCGCTCGGCACAGCTCAGCTTCACCGAGCCCTATGTGTTCGATCGCAACATTTCGGCGGGTGTCGACATTTACCGCCGCGATTTCCGCAGCTTCAACTTCCTGAATTTCCAGCGTAACAACACCTTCGAACAGGCGACGACGGGTTTCTCGGCGCGCCTGGGTGTGCCGCTGACCGAGTTCATGTCACTCATCGCGAGCTACACGCTCAACGATGAAAACGTGACACTGGATGAAGCGCAGTTCTTCTCCGATCCCGATGGCGACGGGGTGCGGACTTGCGACCCGCTGCTGGCGGGCCGCTTCCTGTGCGATGCCATCGGGCAGCGTCTCAGTTCGATTGTCGGCCTGAACGTGAATTACAACTCGCTCAACTCGCGCTTGCGCCCGACGCGCGGCGCCAACATCAACGCGGGTGTCGAGTTTGCCGGGCTGGGCGGCGATGTGCGCTATGTGCGTTTTCGCGGCCGTGCTCAGAAATTCTGGGGCCTGGGGCGTTCGGGCTTCATCTTCTCGCTGCTCGCGGAGGGCGGGACGATCCAGCCGCTCCGGAGCCGTGGCGGGGTTGGGGTGGATGACATCTTCCTCAACGACCGCTTCTTCCTTGGCGAACCGCAAATCCGCGGTTTCCGAATCCGCGGGGTCGGTCCGCGCGTCTTGACCAAGAATTCGCAGCTTGATGACTTCAACCGTCCGGTTGTCGGCCCCGATGGCGAAGTGGTCTATATCGGCGAGCGCCGTCAGCTGCGCGACGATGCGATTGGTGGCCGCAATTACTATCTCGCCCGCGCCGAGCTGGAAATTCCGCTGGGCTCGGGTGCCCGCGAACTGGGGCTGCGGCCTTCGGTGTGGGTTGATGTCGGCGCGCTGTGGGGTCTGACAACGCCGGTCTTGACGGATAACACTGCCGGCACGCCCGTGCTGGTGCCCGTGGCCGAGGGTTCGACCACGCTTGTCCCTGCCTTCCAGGACCCGACGACGGGCGCAATCGTGACCAGCCCGACGCGGCCTGATGGCAGCCCCAATATCCGTCTGATCCAGCAGGGCACCAATTTCCGCGAATTCTTCTTCGGCAACAGCCCCAGCCCGCGCATCACCGCCGGGGTGGGTGTCAACTGGAACTCGCCCTTCGGGCCGTTCCGCATCGATATCGCCCAGACCATCCGCAAGGTGGAAGGCGATGACGATCAGGTGTTCACCTTCAACGTAGGAACCCAGTTCTAATGACTATGATCAACCGTTTTCTCGCCCCGGCGATGCTTGCTGCCAGCACCGTGCTGGCTGCCCCTCTGGCTGCGCAGGTGCAAGGCTCGATCGCCTCGCTCGATCTGTCGCGCACCGTGCTGACCTCGTCGGCACTTGCGACGGCCTATAACGAAGTCGGCCAGACCTATGCCGCGCAGATCGAACAGATCCGCACCAAGACCGAACAGCGTCAGACCATCCTGCGCACCTTCGACAAGGACAGCAACAACCAGGTCGATGATGCCGAGCTGGCCGCTGCGCAGAAGACCCCGCAGTTCAAGCAGCTTGAAACGCTTGAGCAGGAAATCAACCAGACCAACAACCAGATCAATGCCGCGCGCATCTATGCGATCGAGCAGATCCTGCAGCAGGTTTCGCCCGCGTTGCAACAGGTGGTGACCGACAAGAAGATCACGCTGGTGCTTGAGCCGTCGGCCGTGGTGTTCCAGCCGCCGCAGGCCGACATCACCGAAGCCGTGGTGACGGCGCTCAACACGCGTCTGCCGCGCGTCGGGATCGTGCCGCCGCAGAACTGGCAGCCGAGCCGTGCCGGGGTGCAGATGTTCCAGGAAATCCAGCAGATGCTTGCCACGGCGCAGGCGATGCAGCGCCAGCAGCAGGCCCAGCAGCCTGCAGCGGGCAACGCCGACGCGCCGGTTGGCCGTTAAGCCATAAAGCGCGGGAGGTTCAGGGAAGCGATGAGGGCATGGGCATGAGTGATGTGGACACCCCGGAAGCGGGGGTAGTGGATTATGATATCCGCAAGATCCTCATGGCCCTGCCGCATCGCTACCCGCTGCTGCTGGTGGACCGGGTCAAGGCGATGACGCTTGGTGAGCGGATTCACGCCATCAAGGCCGTCAGCATGAACGAGCAGTTCTTTCAGGGGCATTTCCCCGGCGCGCCGATCATGCCGGGCGTGCTCCAGATCGAGGCGCTGGCGCAAGCGGCGGGGATCCTCGGCATCGAAACGATGGAACTGGCGGGTACCGGCAAGCTCGTGATCTTCATGGGGATCGAGAATGCCAAGTTCCGCAGTCCGGTGCTGCCGGGTTGCTTGCTCGATCTGCATGTCGAATTCACCCAGAAGCGCAGCCGCGTCTACAAGTTTGCCGGCAAGGCGAGCGTCGAAGGCAAGGTCACCTGCGAGGTCGAATTCACCGCGATGATGACGGATAAGGTTTGAGTTGCACGGGCCCCTCCGGGCCCGTGTCCTCGCCAGACGCGCGGCAAGCCGCGCCCGCTGCGGGCGGCCCGTCGGCCTTGCGGCCGCTTCACAACCGATACCCGTGCAAACATCTGCGGTTGCATTCCCGCGCGTTCGCCACTAAGGCGCGCCTTCCAAGTTTCATAGCACGGCCGGTCGGAACCGGCCCAGGCTGCCAAAGGAATTGACCATGAAGGCCGAAGGGCACCCCGAATACCACATGATCACCATCAAGATGACGGACGGGACCGAGTATCAGACCCGTTCGACATGGGGTAAGGAAGGCGATGTGATGTCGCTCGAAATCGATCCCCTCAGCCACCCGGCATGGACCGGTGGCCGTCAGCAGGTGCAGGAAGGTGGCCGCGTGGCTGCTTTCAACAAGCGTTTCGGCGGGCTCAGCCTGAAGAAGTAACAGCAATCAAAAGCTGCGCGGTTTTCGGACCGCAACGAGGGAAGGCGATCCGACGGGGTCGCCTTTTTTCGTGTCCTAGCCGGCGCAGGCGACGCAGCGCGTCGCCATCGGCTGTGCTTCAAGCCGCGGCTTGGGGATGTCCTTGCCGCAATTGGCGCAGACCCCATAGGTGCCCTTGGCGATCCGCTGGAGCGCGTGGCGGATCTGCTGCGCTTCGGCGCGCAGGACGTCATCAATCCCTTCGAGCGTCTCGTCGTCCGCCAGATCAACCGCCTGTTCGGAGAAATCGGGATCAAGCTGCCCGCGCAGGTCATCCTCGATCACCGCAGCGCGATCATCAAGCTCGGCAAGCCGTGTCCGCAGCTTGGCTGCAATATCAGCGTAATCGTCCATCATCCCCTCCACACCTGTTCGCGATACCATTTGGTTATCACATATTTGACGCCCTTGCGCACCTTCATCCCGTGGTGGAGCGTGGCCGGGTTGACCGCGCCGCCCGCCAGCCGGTTGTTCCAGAACAGCAATTTCCCGCGCTCCGGCTGGAACATCTTGTCGAGATGCCTGAACCGCGTAGCGCCGCCAGCGGCCACGTCATTGAGATAGATCATGAAGGTCCAGGTGCGCTGGCCGGACAGCGCGCAGAATTTGCCGTAATCGGCACCATGCGGGTCGAAATAGTCGGTGTGCGGCTTGAATTCCTGTCCGACAGCATAGCGCTGGCCCTGAATGGGTTCGCCATAGGCCGGATCGAGACCCGACAAGGCCGCGAACCGCGCTTCCAGCGCGCGGACATGCGGATCATCGTCGGGCAGATCGCAGGTCTCGCTGGTGCGAAAGGTGGGATCGCCGTTGTCATCCGCGATGGTCGAGGGACGCCGGTCGATTTCGATCTGGGCAATCAGCGCGTCACACAGATCAGCCGGGATAAAGCCGCGCGCCTGAAAGATTTCTGCCTTGGCCGTGGGGACGCGCTGCACCCCCGGCTGTCCCGTCACGCGGGCTGCAACAGATTCGCCCCGATCTCCCATTACCTGCAAGGATAGGCACAAGCCCGGAGGAGGCAAGCGGGCATGCGCGTAACAATATTGCGTCAAGCATGTCGCCACGCAGTTTTTGCTTCCCTTGGGGTGTGCTTTGTGCAAGAGGCGCGCTCCCGCTCATTGCGCGCTTGACCATGCGCTGACCAAAGCTAAACCGCGCTCCTCACGCGGCTCTGGCAGCACCTGGCAAGGGCCTCGGGCAGGGAAATGTGGCGATCGTAGCTCAGTTGGTTAGAGCGCCGGTTTGTGGTACCGGAGGTCGCGGGTTCGAACCCCGTCGATCGCCCCACTTGTCTCCCGCCCAGATGCTGCCGTCATGGCCTTTTGCGTGAGCAAAGGGGCATAAATGATGAGCGCGTTCTGGACCGAAGCCGATTTTGATGACCACGAGCTGGTGCAAGTGGTGCATTGTCGGAAAAGCGGGCTGACCGCGATTATCGCGCTGCATTCGACTCATCTCGGCCCCGGCGCGGGCGGCACCCGCTTCTGGCATTACAATGATCCCGCTGGCGCGATGCGCGATGCGCTGCGCCTGTCGCGCGGGATGAGCTACAAGAATGCGATGGCCGGTCTCCCGATGGGCGGGGGCAAGGCCGTGATTCTGGCTGACGAACAGCGCATCAAGACCCCTGACATGCTCGCGGCCTTTGGCGATGCTGTCGAAGCGCTGGGCGGGCGTTATGTCACCGCCGAAGATGTCGGCATTTCCGAAGCCGATATGGTGGCGGTCGCGCAGCGCACCGCGCATGTCTCGGGCCTGCCGGTGGCGGGCGAGGGCAGCGCGGGCGGCGATCCCGGCCCCTTCACCGCCTATGGCATCTTTCTCGGCATCAAGGCCGCTGTCGCGCATAAGCTTGGCAAGGATAGCCTCGCGGGCGTCCATGTCGCGGTGCAAGGCACCGGCAGTGTCGGCGGCGGCGTGGCGCGGCTGCTCGCCAAGGATGGCGCGACGCTGACGCTGGCCGATATTCACGCCGATCGCGCGGCTGCACTGGCGCAGGAACTGGGCGGCGATGCCGTGGCCTCGGATTCGATCATGGGTGTGGCCTGCGATGTGTTCAGCCCCAACGCTCTTGGCGCAATCCTTGATGATGACGGGATTGCCCGACTCGACTGCGCGATTGTCGCAGGTGGTGCGAACAACCAGCTCGCCCGCCCACACCACGGCGAAGCGCTGGCCGCGCGCGGCGTGCTCTATGCCCCCGATTATGTGATCAACGCGGGCGGGATCATCTCGGTCGCCACCGAATATCTCGCGCGCCGCGATGGTCGCCATGGCGATGTCGCCGAAGTGCGCGCGCTGATCGAACAGATCCCCGGCCGGTTGGAGACGATCTGGCAGGAAAGCGCGGCAAGCGGTGTCACCGCCGATGTCGTGGCCGATCGGATGGCCCAGCAATTGATCGGGCGCGCTCAGGCTTGATCGCCTTTTCGGGAACAATTCGCGCTCCCGGCGAATTGCGCTCTTGTCCGGGCTGTCGGTAAGACTACAAGGCCCGGACAGGCCCCGATCATGCACATTTACGCCAATCCCACTCGCTTTCTGAAGCTCGCCAAATGGCTGGCGCCGCTGCTCTTGTGGAGCGGGCTGGCGCTGTCGCTAGGCGCGATGGCCTATGGGGTTTTCAGCGTGCCGCCCGATCGCCTGATGGGCGAAACCGTGCGCATCCTGTTCATCCACGTGCCCGCCGCATGGCTGGGCATGGGCGGTTGGACGGGGATCGCGATTTCGAGCGCCATGCTGCTGATCTGGAAGCACCCGCTGGCAGGCATTGCCGCGCGGGCGATCGCGCTGCCCGGCATGACCTTTACCGCGGTCTGCCTTGCCACCGGTTCGATTTGGGGCCGCCCCACCTGGGGCACCTGGTGGGTGTGGGACGGCCGGCTGACAAGCATGCTGGTGCTGCTGTTCCTCTATGCGGGCTATATTGCGCTGACGCAGGCCGCCGCGCGCGAAGGTGGCTCGGCCAAGATCGCCGCGATTTTTGGTCTGGTCGGCGCGATCAATGTGCCGATCATCAACCGCAGTGTGGTGTGGTGGAATTCGCTGCATCAGCCGCCCAGCATCACCATGGGCAAGAGCGCGATTGACGGCGCGTACCTTGTCCCGCTGCTGGTGGCGGTGATTGGTTTCTCGCTGCTGTTCGGCGCGATTGTGCTGATGCGGATGCGCGCGCTGATCGCCGAGGAGCAGGTTGCGGCCCGTCTGCGCCGCCGCGCGCTGGACGAGGATACGCCCGCCTCCATGGCTGCGGGCATGGAGACGGCATGATGCGCGAGGACATGGCGCAGTGGGATTTCGTGATCGCGGCCTATGCCATCGGGCTTGTCGCGCTGGCGTTGCTCACCATCTGGGCGTGGCGTTCGATGACGCGGGCCGAAGCCCGGCGTGATGCGGCGCGCAGGCGCTGACAGGCAGACGGGACGGGACCAATGAAAGCCAAACATCAACGCATGGTGCTGGTCGTGATCGCGGCCGTGGCGATTATCGGCGCGGGCCTGTTCGCCGCCTGGGGCCTGCGCAATCAGGCAAATTACTTTTATCTTCCCGAACAGATGGCGGAAAGCCCGCCCGCGGTTGGTCAGGCGGTGCGTCTGGGCGGTATGGTTGAGACCGGCTCGCTTGTGACCGAAGCTGACGGGGTGACAGTCAATTTCCGCGTCACCGGCAATGGTGAGGCTGCGATCCCGGTGCGCTACAGCGGCATCCTGCCTGATCTCTTTGTCGAAGGGTCGGGCGTGGTTGCCGAAGGCGCGCTCCAGCCGAACGGCGTGTTTCTCGCCACCAATCTGCTTGCCAAGCATGACGAGAACTACGTGCCCAAGGAACTGGAAGGCATGGGCCAGCAGCAGGCCGCGAAGGTGGCCGCCGAAACCACTATCGGCCTGAAGTGACAAGGGAGAGACCGCAATGATCGCCGAGATTGGCCTTGCTGCCCTGTGGCTGGCCGCAGCCTTGGCGGTGTTGCAGATGCTCGCTGGCGCGGCCGCGCTGCGCAGCATCGATGGCAGCGTCCACCCGCTGGCCGTCTATGCGCGTCCGGCCGCCATCGTGCAGGCGGTGCTCGCGGTGCTGGCCTTCATCATGCTGCTGCGCGCTTTTGCGATCACTGATCTTTCGATCAAGCTGGTTGCCACCAATTCGCATTCGATGAAGCCTTTCATCTACAAGATCACCGGAACATGGGGCAATCACGAAGGCTCGATGCTGCTGTGGGTCGGCGTGCTGGCCTTGGCCGGCGGCTTGCTGGCCGGCTTTGAAAAGCGCCTGCCGGATCGCACCATGGGCGCAACGCTGGCCGTGCAGGGCTTTATCGCCATCGGCTTCTATGCCTTTCTGCTGTTGTCCTCGAACCCGTTTGAACGGCTGCCGGTCCCGGCTGCCGAAGGCATCGGGCTCAACCCGTTGCTTCAGGATATCGGCCTCGCGATCCACCCGCCGACGCTCTATGCTGGCTATGTCGGCCTGTCGGTGGCCTTCAGCCTTGCGATGGGCGCGCTGCTGACGCGCGAGGTCAATCCCAATTTTGCCCGCGCGATGCGGCCATGGGTGCTTGGTGCGTGGGTGCTGCTGACGCTCGGGATCACGGCGGGCTCTTACTGGGCCTATTACGAGCTTGGCTGGGGCGGATGGTGGTTCTGGGACCCGGTCGAGAATGCCTCGCTGATGCCGTGGCTCGCCGCGACAGCGCTGATGCACTCGGTAAGCGTGCTTGCGGCACGTGATGCGCTGCGCACCTGGACGATCATGCTCGGCGTGCTGGCGTTCTCGATGTCGATGCTCGGCACCTTTCTGGTGCGTTCGGGCGTGCTCACCAGCGTCCACGCCTTCGCGGTCGATCCCGAGCGGGGCGCGTTCATCCTTGCGCTGCTGCTGATCTATATCGGCGGGGCCTTCACGATCTTTGCCCTGCGCGCGAGTGCTGTTGCCGAAGGCAAGCGCTTTGCCGCGATGAGCCGCGAAGGCGCGCTCGTCTTCAACAATGTGATGCTTTCGGCGATCCTTGCGATCGTGCTGCTCGGCACGCTTTATCCGCTGCTCGCCGAAGCCTTTGACGCGCGGGTTTCGGTTGGCCCGCCCTATTTCAACCCCGCGAGCGCGATCTTCGCGATCCCGATGTTTCTGGTGATGGCGGTCGGCCCCTTGCTACGGTGGAAGGAAGACAAGCCCGGACGTGTGCTGTTCGAAATGCTGGCGATTGTCGCGGTGCTGATCGCGGTGCTGGTGGCGGTGGCGATCATGGGTGATTACCCGCTGCTGCCGGTGCTTGGCCTTGGGCTGGCGGCGGCGCTCGCGCTGGCGGCTTTCCTGCCGCTGCGGGGCCGCAAGCTGGCGCGCGTGCCGGTGGCGGTCTGGGGCATGGTGCTGGCGCATTTCGGGGTCGCGGTGTCGCTGTTCGGCATGGCGAGCGAAGGGGCTTTCACCGAGGAACGCCTTGCTGCGGTCGCGCCGGGCGATACCGTGAAGGTGGGCGATTGGGTGATCACGCTGGAAGGCGTTGCGCCAGTCGCTGGCCCCAACTGGACGGCCATCGAAGCGCGCGTTGCCGCCCGTCAGGGTGATGGGGCAGCGGTGATGCTCGCCCCGCAGGCGCGTAATTTCTGGTCGCCCGCCCAGGCAACCAGTGAAAGCGCGCTGCTGACCCGCTGGGACGGACAGCTCTACGCGGTGATCGGCACCCAGACGCCGGATGGCCGCTGGCAGCTGCGGGTCTGGTGGAAGCCGTTTGTGACCTTCATCTGGTATGGCGGCTTGCTGATCGCGCTGGGCGGCGTGCTCGCGATCATTGGCCGGGTGCAGGTTGATGTGAAGCGCCGCAAGGCCGCCGAACTGGGTGAGGATCGCCGCGCGGGCCTTGCTGATCTTGTGCCGGAGCCTGCCGAATGAACGCGCCCGGAACCCCCTCGCGGCTGCGCTGGTGGATGTGGCTGCCGCTAGCGCTCTTCGCCTTCTTTGCCGGGCTCGCAGGCTACATGCTGACCCAGGAGAAGGAGCAATTCGTCAAGTCCACCATGGTGGGCAAGCCGCTCCCTGCCTTTGCGCTTCCGCCTGCTTTCGAAGGGCTACCGGGCGCCGCCAACACCGATTTTCAGGGCGGCAAGCCGCGCCTGCTCAACATCTGGGCGAGCTGGTGCCTGCCATGCATCGCCGAAGCGCCCCAGCTTGAGGCGCTCAAGGCGCAAGGCGTCGAGATCATCGGCATCGCGATCCGCGATCGGCCGGAAGATGTCGCGCGCTTTCTCGAACGCCACGGCAACCCCTACACCCGCATCGGGGCCGACGAGATTTCCGCCGTCCAGCTCGAACTGGGATCATCGGGTGTGCCCGAGACTTTCGTAATCGGCGCGGATGGCACGATCCGGTATCAACATATCGGCGACATCCGTCCTGAACATATCGCGTTGCTCAAGGCCGAGCTGGAGAAAGCGCAATGATCCGCGCTCTGGCTGTGCTGCTGCTTGCGATGCTGAGCCTGCCTGCTGCGGGGCAGGATGCACTCCCGCCGGCGCCCTATGCTTACACCCAGCTTGAGGACCCGGCGCTCGAAGCCAAGGCTACGGCCTTGATGCACACCTTGCGCTGCCTCAAGTGCCAGTCGCAGTCGATTGCCGATAGCGACGCGCCGATGGCGGGCGATATGCGCCATCAGGTGCGCAGCCGCATCCTTGCCGGGGAAGAGCCCGAAGCGGTGCGCGCGTGGCTGATCGAGCGCTATGGCGATTATGTCAGCTATTCCCCCGAAGTGAGCCAGACGACCTGGCCGCTCTTCGTGATCCCTGCGCTGCTCGCGCTGGGCGCGCTGCTGGTGCTGGTGCGCCGGCTCGGGCGCAGCCGTGCGGATGAAACCGCGGCCGAAGGCGACGCCGCATGATCACGGGCTGGCTGGCGATTGGCGCCTTGGCGCTGGGTGCGTTCGTGCTGGCAGCCTTCCTGCTGCGGCCTCCGCGCGAAGGCCTCATGATGTTTGCCGCGGTGCTGCTGTTCGGGCTGACCGGCTATGCGTGGCAGGGTTCGCCCGGTCAGCCCGCCAAGCCGACTGCGCCGCAGGCCCAAGGTGCCGGGGCGGGCGAGGCGATGGTGCAAGGGCGCCGCGCGCTGTTCGAAGGCGACGGCCCGGCGAGCGACTATCTCATCACCTCGGATGGCTTTGCCCGGCGCGGCAAGTTTGCCGAGGCCGCGGGCCTGTTACGGCGCGGCCTTGCCGAGAACCCCGGCGATCTTGAAGGCTGGTTGGCACTGGGCATGGCGCTGGTGGGCCATGCCGATGGCAATGTCACGCCGGCGGCGATCCATGCCTTTGATCGTGCCCGGCGCATCAATCCGGATCACCCCGGGGCGGAATATTTCCTCGGCTTTGCCTATCTCCAATCGGGTGAGATCAGGAATGCGCGCGCGGTATGGGCCGGGCTGGTCGAACGCTCCCCGCCCGATGCGCCGTGGCGCGAAGGGCTGGCGGCGCAGGTCGCGGATCTGGATCGGATGATCGCCAACGCACCGATGCTGCAAGGCCAGTGACACTGCCGTGTCGCCTGCTGATCTGATGTTGCAGGCCCGCAGGCCCGGTGCTAGGCGCGCCGCCTCACCCGCCGGAGTCGCACCGGCTGATTGGGCAGTACCGGAGCAACGGGAAATCCGCCTGAGATGAACAGCACCACCGCTTCTTCCCCGTTGTCTCCCTCGCACGATGGCCCTGGTGGCGGCGGGCATGGCCGCGCGTCGACAGCCGCGTTGGCCATTGGCGCAGTCGGCGTGGTGTTCGGCGATATCGGCACCAGCCCGCTTTACGCTTTCCGCGAAACCTTTGCCTCGCATCATGGCGCGCCGGGCATTTCGCCCGATGCCGCGCATATCCACGGGGTGCTGAGCCTCGTCTTTTGGTCGATGATGATGGTGGTGACGGTCAAATATGTCCTCACCATCACCCGCGCCGACAACAAGGGGGAGGGTGGCAGTCTCGCGCTGCTGGCGCTGATCCGCCGCGCCACCGACAGCGCAGGGTGGACCGCGCCGCTGGTGCTGCTGGGCGTGTTCGCCACGGCGCTGTTCTACGGCGACAGCATGATCACGCCCGCCATCTCGGTGCTCTCGGCGACCGAAGGTCTGCAATACATCGTCCCCGGCTTCGAGCCGTGGATCGTGCCGACCGCGATTGCCATTCTGGTTTGCCTGTTTGCGCTCCAATCGCGCGGCACCGAGAAGGTGGGCAAGCTGTTCGGTCCGATCATGCTGACCTATTTCGCGATGCTTGCGACGCTCGGCGTGATGCATCTCAGCGCCAATCCGGCGATCATCCTCGAGACGGTCAATCCGGTGAACGCGCTGAATTTCTTTATCACTGACGGGTTTACCGCCTTCATCGCTCTCGGCAGCGTGGTGCTGGCCGTGACCGGGGCCGAAGCGCTCTACGCCGACATGGGCCATTTCGGGCGCAAGCCGATCGGGATTTCGTGGCTGATCTTCGTATTCCCGGCGCTGATGCTGAATTACATGGGGCAGGGTGCGCTGGTGCTGTCACAGACCTCCCCGGAGGCGACGGCGGCTCTGATCAAGGATCCCTTCTTCCTTATGATCCCCGATGCGGTGCGCGTGCCGGTGATCATCCTTGCGCTGCTGGCGACGATCATTGCCAGTCAGGCGGTGATTTCGGGCGCGTTCAGTCTGACCCAGCAGGCCATCCAGCTAGGCTTCATCCCGCGCATGGATATTCACCATACCAGCGCCTCGGCCGCCGGGCAGATCTACATTCCGGCGATCAACTGGGGCCTGATGGTGATGGTGATCCTGCTGGTGCTATTCTTCCAGTCATCGAGCAATCTGGCCGCAGCCTATGGCATCGCGGTGACCGGGGCGATGTTCATCGACACGCTGCTGCTTGCCGCCGTGCTGACCGCGCTGTGGCGCTGGCCACTGTGGAAGGCGCTGCCGCTGGTGGCGGTGTTCCTGATCGTCGATCTTGCCTATTTCGGGGCGAACCTGATCAAAGTGCCGCAAGGCGGATGGGTGCCGCTGTTCATCGGCTTTGTGATCTTCACGCTGCTCACCACTTGGGCGCGCGGGCGCAAGCTGATGCGCGATCGCATGAGCGAAAGCACCTTGCCGCTCGAAATCTTTGCCAAATCGGCGAAGAATTCGGCGGTCAGGGTGCCCGGCACGGCGATTTTCATGGCCTCTTCGAGCGCGGGGGTACCTTCGGCGCTGCTCCACAACATCAAGCACAACAAGGTGCTGCATGAACGCGTGGTGATCCTCACCATTGCCATTGCCGACGTGCCCTTTGTCGGCCCGCACAAGCGCTGCGAGCTGACTGATCTCGGGGACGGGTTCTACCGCGCGGTGCTCCACTACGGCTTCATGGAAGAAACCGATGTGCCGCAAGGGCTCAAGACGATGCAGCGCTGCGGCGGCGAATTCGATATGATGCACACCAGCTTCTTCCTCTCCCGCCAGACCCTGATCGCAAGCGATCACCCCGGCATGTCGATCTGGCGCGAAAAGGTGTTCGCCTGGATGCTGCGCAATGCGGCGAGCGCGATGGACTTTTTCAAGCTCCCCACCAACCGCGTGGTCGAGCTTGGAAGCCAGCTGGAGATCTGAGCTTGCGCGCGCTGGCTCCAGCACTGGTGCTGCTTGCCGCGGCCTGCGCACCGGACCCTGTCGCAGATGCTGCATCCGTTGAGGACGAAACAGTCGTGGCAAGCAACCCGGTTTTCCATTTCGAAATCCCAGTCACCGACATGGAGCGGGCGGTTGCCTTCTACGAGGCTGTCTTCGGCTATTCGCTGAACCGTAAGACGGTAGACGGCTACGAGATGGCCTTCTTCCCCCGTGCCGATAATCAGCCTGGCGCGAGCGGGGCGCTCGCCCGAGGCGATGTCTACCGCCCCTCACATGATGGGCCGATCATCTATTTCGATGTTCCGGATATTGATGCAGTGCTGGCGCGTGCAATTGCACGCGGGGGGCGGGTGCTCTATGCTAAAAGGGATATCGGCGTCGCCGGGTTTGTCGCCGAAATCGAGGACAGCGAGGGCAACCGCATCGCGCTGACCCAACCGCGCGGATGATCAGCCCCCCGTTGGCGGCTCGTTCTTGAGCGGTTCGTCGCGGTTTTCAAGGCTCAGCCCGTGCTTCAGCAGCATCGGGATCTGGCTGAAGGTGAACAGGAAGGTCAGCGGCAGGAACACCCACAGCTTGGCCCAAAGCCAGCCTTCAAAATCGAGCTGGGCGCGCAAGACCTCATTGAGCAGGGCCAGCGCGAGGAAAAATACCCCCCAGTTGCGCGACAGTTTGATCCAGCCCTGATCGTTCAGCCCCTCGAACGCGGCTTCAAGCAGGATGCGCAGCAAGGGCTTGCCAAGCGCAAACCCTACCAAAAGCACCACGCCGAACACGGCGTAGATGATGGTCGGCTTCAATTGCACAAAAGTCGGATCGCCAAAGAAGATCGTCAGCGCGCCGAACCCCATGATCAGCGCAGTGGAAAACCACAGCATCGGCGAGACTTTGCCGAGCCGCCATTTCGACACCAGCAAGGCGGCGACCGATGCCGCCATGAAGGCACCGGTGCCATACATGATCGCGACCAGTTCCCCGGCCGGGTTCGGGTCTGCCGGTGCCATCGTGCGATAGACGCCAAGGAACACCAGCAGCGGCCCGTAATCGACCGCGACATTGAGCCAGCTTGAGGCGGCTTTTTTGGTTTCGTTCTCGCTCATCACGCCACCCCCGCAATCACGCGGGCGACGAGATCGGGATCGAAGGGGCGCAGGTCTTCCATCTTCTCGCCCACCCCAATGGCATGGATCGGCAGGCCATATTGCTCGGCGGCTGCCACCAGCACCCCGCCGCGCGCGGTGCCATCCAGCTTGGTCATGATCAGGCCGGTAACTCCCGCCACTTCCTTGAACACATCGATCTGGGCGAGCGCGTTCTGGCCGTTGGTGGCATCCAGCACCAGCACGACATCATGCGGCGCTTCCGGATTGAGGCGGCCGAGCACCCGGCGGATCTTGGCCAGTTCCTCCATCAGCTCTTTCTTGTTCTGGAGCCGCCCGGCGGTGTCGACAATCAGCGCATCGATCCCGGTGTCGGTGGCCTGCTTGACCGCGTCGAACACGATGCTCGCCGGATCGCCGCCTTCGGGCCCGCGCACAATATCAACCCCGATCCGTCCGGCCCAGGTTGCAAGCTGGCCGATAGCGGCCGCGCGGAAAGTGTCACCCGCCGCCAGCAGCACGCTGTAATCATCCTCCATGAAGAGGTGGGCCAGCTTGGCGATCGTGGTGGTCTTGCCGCTGCCATTGACCCCGATCACGAGGATCACCTGCGGGCGCGGGAAGGCGGTGATTTCGAGCGGCTTGGCCACCGGGCGCAGGATTTCGGCGATTTCTTCGGCGACGGCCTCTTTCAGCTCGCGCGCGGTGATTTCCAGCCCGAAGCGCCGTTCGGCCAGCTTGGCGCGGATACGTGCGGCGGCCGCCGGGCCAAGATCCGACATGATCAGCGCATCTTCGAGATCGTCGAGCACGCTGTCATCAAGCTTGGCGGTGCCGCCCGAAAGCCCTGCGAGATTTCCGGCAAGGCGTTCCGAGGTCTTGGCAAAGCCGCCGAGCAGGCGCTGGCTCCAGCCGGTCTCACTCATGCAAGCAATCCTTCTTTGATGGTGTGCGCGGTGATCATCACCACCTCGCCCGGTGGCGTGCCGGGGGGCAGGCGGAACCGCGCATAATTGGGGGCATAGCCGGTGCCGTCGCGTTCGGCGAGTACGGCAAAGGGCCTGCCGATCAGCGTGTGAAGCCACGCGCTCCGTTCGGCCGCAACAGCGCTGCGCAAGGCGGCAGCGCGCTCTTTCACCACGGCGGGCGGGATTTGCGGCATGCGGGCGGCTGGCGTGCCGGGACGGGGCGAGTAGGGGAAGACATGGCCGTGGACGATGCAAAGCTCGCGGATGATCGCAAGGTTGTCGGCGTGGTGCGCGTCGCTTTCGGTGGGGAAGCCCGCGATCAGATCGGCGCCGATCGCGATCTCGGGGCGCAGGGCCTGCAAACGCGCCACCAGATCCACCGCATCGCGGCGCAAGTGGCGGCGCTTCATGCGCTTGAGGATCAGGTCAGCGCCATGCTGCAACGAGAGGTGCAGATGCGGCATCACGCGCGGTTCGTGGGCGATCAGATCGAACAGGACGTCGTCGATCTCGATCCCGTCGACCGAGGACAGGCGCAGGCGGGGCAGGGCTGGGAAGGCGGCAAGGATCGCCTCGACCAGCGCGCCAAGCCGCGGGGCGCCGGGCAGGTCATGGCCCCAGCTTGTAAGATCGACGCCGGTGAGCACGACTTCCTGCGCTCCTGCTGCGAGGTGCGTCTCGACCTCGTGCAGGACTGCGGCGATGCCGAGAGACCGGCTGACCCCGCGCCCTTGCGGGATGATGCAGAAGGTGCAGGCGTGATCGCAGCCATTCTGCACCGCGATAAAGGCGCGGGTGCGGGCGGGAACCAGCGGGGCATCATGCGCCGGAATGTTCCAGCTGCGCGGATCCAGTTTCGCGGTGTTAGCGATGATCCCGTCGACTTCATCCATCCCGCCGATGCGCGCCCGGTCGATCTCGGCGGCGCAGCCTGTCACCACCAGCCTTGCCGCCGGATGATCAGCGCGGGCCCGGCGGATCGCCTGCCGGGTCTGGCGCACCGCTTCGCTGGTCACGGCGCAGGAATTGATCACCACCACATCCTGCCCGCGCAGCATAGCGCGCATCCGCTCGCTTTCGGCAATGTTCATGCGGCAGCCGAGACTGACGATCGTGGGCTCGAGCGGAGCGGGTGCGTTCACGCGTAGTCATCCCACGCGAAGGTGCCGCGGAAGCTTTCGTTGGCAGGCCCGCGCATCAGGATGGTTCCGCCGGGCTGCCAGGCAATCGTCAGATCGCCGCCGGGCAGGCTTACCCTGACCGGGCTTGCCGCCAGTCCCTTGCGGATTGCAGCAACGGCGGTTGCGCAGGCTCCGCTCCCGCAGGCGCGCGTGAGGCCTGCTCCGCGTTCCCAGACATGCAGGGTGAGATGATCGCGCCCGGCAAGGCTCGCCACATTCACATTGACCCGTTCGGGGAAGAGTGGATCGTGTTCGATCACCGGGCCAAGGCTGGCCAGATCAACCGCATCGGCATTCTCGACGAAGAACACCACGTGGGGATTGCCGACACTGACCGCCATCGGGCTTTGCAGCACGTCCCAGCCCACCGGCATCGCGAAGATATCCATCGCGTAGGCGAGCGGGATCGCGTCCCAATCGAACCGCGGACTGCCCATATCGACCTGCGCGCCGCCCGACAACGGTTCAAGCGTGATCGGCCCGCCAGCGGTCTCGACCACAGCGTGCGCGCCGTGGAGCAGGGCGACCGCGCGGCTGCCATTGCCGCAGGCACCGGATTCGCTGCCATCTGCGTTGAAGAAGCGCACACGGAAATCGCAGGTCTCGCTCGGCTCGAGCAGTACCACCTGATCGCAGCCAATACCCAGCCGCCGGTCTGCCAGCGCGCGGGCGACCTGCGGGGTCATGGCGGGCAAGGAATTGTCGCGGGCGTCCAGCACCACGAAATCATTGCCGAGACCGTGCATCTTGATGAAAGGGACGCGCATCACCTGCGCGCCTCTATTGCGCGCGGCGGGTTTCGTCCACCCTTGCGATCATGCGGGCCAGCGCCGGATAGCAAGCGGTGGAGGCCTGCATCCCTCCCGGCCAAACCCGGCAATCAAGGGTGGAACATGCGGCGTGGCTGTGCCGGTTCCTCGGACTTGGTGGCAACGGCAGCCGGCCCGCTTCCCCGCAGCGGATGCGCGGGTGCAGAAAGCAATCCGGCCAGCCGCAGCCGTTCGCGCACCTGATCGGCGGTTTCGGGCCGACCATAGACATAGCCCTGCGCTTTGAGCCCACCCATGCCCTTGAGCGCGGCAAGGATCTTTTCATCTTCGACGCCTTCGGCGGTGATCGGCAGATTAAGCCCGCGCCCGAGCGAGACAATCGCATCGATGATCCGTGAACTGCCATCGCCTTCGCGCAGCTCGGAAACCAGGCTGTGATCGATCTTCAGCCGATCGAACGGCAGGGTGCGCAATTGTTCGAAGCTGGAATAGCCGGTGCCGAAATCATCAAGGCTTACCTTCACGCCCTGATTGCGCAGGCTCGTGATCATCGAACGCACCATGCCGACATTTTCGTGCAGGCAGCTTTCGGTGATCTCGATCTCCAGCCGGTGCGGCGGGAACTTGGCGGCAACCAGCATCTTGAGCAGTTTTTGCGAGAACCACGGATCGCGCAATTGTACCGGCGAGATATTGATCGAGAGGGTCAGCGCATCATCCCACTCGCGCGCATCGACAAAGGCACGCTGCATGAGATGCTCGGACAATTCGTGGATGAGGCCGATCTCTTCGGCCACCGGGATGAACACTTCGGGGCTGACCAGGCCCAGTTGCGGCGAGCGCCAGCGGGCCAGCATCTCGAAGCCGACAAGCTTGCCGGTCTCAAGATCGATCTGCTGTTCGTAATAGGGCTCGAATTCGCCGTTATGAAGGCCCCGACGGATGCCTATTTCCAAATCATTACGGAAGCGCAGTTCGCTTTCCATGCTGGGTTCAAACCAGAAATAGCGGTTGCGGCCCTGCTTCTTGGCTTCGTACATCGCCATGTCTGCCCGGTGCATCAGGGTTTCGGCGCTGTGCACCTCTTCACCGGTCTGCGGCTCGTCGGTCGCGACCCCGGCACAGATCGTGGCCTCGATCGTCACCCGGTCAAGCTGGAAGGGCAGGCTGGCCGCTTCGAACAGGCGGATCACCAGATCATCGATCCGTTCATGCTTGCCGCGATCATAGGCCACAACAAAGGCGAATTCATCTCCGCCCAGACGGGCGAGGCAGGCATCCTTGGGCAGCACCTTGGTGAAGCGGCGGCACAATTCCACCAGCGCATTATCGCCTGCAAGGTGGCCGTAAACGTCATTGATCTGCTTGAAGTGATCCACGTCGATCAGGCAATAGGCCACCACCTGTCCGCGGGCATGGGCCTTGGCGCGCAGGTTTTCAGTGGCCGTTGCCATGCTGCGACGGTTGAGGCACCCGGTCAGCGGATCAAGCTCGGCCAGCAGCCGTGCCTGTTCTTCGGCGCGCTTGCGCTCGTCGATCTCGACTTCAAGCTCGCGGTAGCGGCGCCAGCCAAAGATGATGAGCGCAATATTCAGGAGCAGGGCACTGGTCAGCAGATTATCGGCGCGATCACCGGCGAAAAACAGCGCCGAGATGGCGCGCGGCACGGCGACACCGCCGATCGCGACGAACATGACAATGGCGGCAAACACCACAATAAGGACGATAAGGTCGCGCTCTGCGTTCAGCAGCCGCTTGCTGTTGCCTGCCATGCCCACCATTCACTTACCTCGTTGATCTGGTGGCTCCACCGGTAATCGACGCAGAAAGAGCCTGCGTCGCTCTTTCACAGGTTTGCCTAAAGATCAGGTTAACCCCGCCCTCATTGCCGTTGCTTATGCGGCGCCGGCTCTGGCGCGGTGGGCCGGGTCGCGTTAACAGGCGCATCCGTCATGTCGGGCACAAGTCCGGCATTCATGCGCAAGAGGATCATCATGGCCGCACAGACCAAACAGTACTGGTTGATGAAATCGGAACCCTTCAAATACAGCTGGGACGATCTGGTGGCCGAAGGCGAAGGCACCTGGGACGGGGTGCGCAATTATCAGGCGCGCAACAATCTGGCCGCCATGCAAGTGGGTGATGAAGCGTTCTTCTACCACTCCCGCGAGGGATTGGAGGTGGTCGGCATCTGCACCATCAGTGTCGCCGGGATCACTGACCCCACGGACGAAACCGGCAAGTGGGCCGCCGTCAAGGTCAAGCCCAAGGCGCGCTTTGCCCATCCGGTCACCCTGACAGCAATCAAGGCTGAGCCGCGCCTCGCGGAGATGCAATTGATCCGGCAATCGCGCCTGTCGGTATGCGGCGTCACGCCCGCCGAATGGGCGGTGATCTGCGAAATGGCGCGGGGCGGCTGACGCGTTAACCGGCGGCTTTCGCCCGCAATCCGCTGACGGTTGCCCCGCTGGCAGCCAGCTGTTCGACCTCGATCACCATGTGAATGAGCCGCACCCCGGTCTGATCCTTTGCCTGGCCAAGCGCAGTGAAGAATTGCGCCGTCGTCTCGGCGCGGGCGCTCCATGCCCCGAAACTGCGCGCAAACGCGGCGAAATCGGGATTGGCAAGGCGGGTGGCAGAGACCCGACCGGGAAATTCGCGCTCCTGATGCATGCGAATCGTTCCATAGGCGCTGTTATCGACCACCAGCACGATGAGGTTTGCGCCATATTGCTGGGCGGTTGCCAGTTCCTGTCCGTTCATCAGGAAATCGCCATCGCCCGCCACGGCCACGACCGTCCGATCAGGCAGCCGCAGCGCCGCGGCGATGGCTGCGGGCACGCCATAACCCATCGCGCCGCAGGTCGGAGCGAGCTGGCTCGGATAACCGGCATAGCGCCAGTAGCGGTGCCACCAGCCGGCAAAATTGCCCGCCCCGTTGGCGATGATCGTATCGGCAGGCAGCGCGCCGCGCATGTGCGCAACGCAGGCCGCGAGATCGAGCGCGGGCGGGTTTGCAGCCGGCGTCGGTGTGTTCCATGCCAGCCATGCACGGTGCGCCTCGGCCCCGGCATCGAACGGAATGATCCTTGCATCTTCCCAAAGGGCCGCGGCTTCGGCGAATTCGTCCATCGCCGCACAGATCGCCAGATCGGTGCGATAGACCCGGCCCAGCTCTTCAGGATCGGGGTGGACATGCACGAGGATCTGTCCCGGGTGTTCAGGGCCGGGGACGGCATAGCCATCGGTGGTGGCCTCACCGAGCCGCGCGCCGACGGCAATCACCAGATCGGCCTCGCGTACCCGCGTCACGAGCTGGGGGTTCGGTCCATAGCCGAGGTTCCCGGCATAGACCAGCGAATCCGGGCTGATTGCATCCTGCCGTCGGAAGGCGGTGGCAACAGGGAGGCCGATCCGTTCGGCAAAGATCATGAAGTGATCGCGCGCCTTGGCATTCCAGCCTGCGCCGCCAATGATCGCGATCGGGCTGGCCGCATCGGCAATCAGATCGAACAGCGCCTGCATCGCATCGGGGCAGGGAGCCTGCGCCGGGCGGGTGACCATCGGGCGCGGCGCGATCTGCGCCGGCACAGCTTCGCACAGCATGTCTTCGGGCAGCGCCAGCACCACCGGGCCGGGCCGCCCGTTGATGGCAGTGGCATAGGCGCGGGCGACATATTCGGGGATGCGCAGGGGATCATCGATCCGCGCGGCCCATTTCGCAATCGGCGCAAAGAACGCTGCGAAATCGACTTCCTGAAAGCCTTCGCGATCACGCATGCCGCGCGCCACGTCACCCACAAACAGGATCATCGGCTGCGAATCCTGATGGGCGACATGCACCCCGATGCTGGCATTGGTGGCACCGGGACCGCGCGTGACGAAAGCGATGCCCGGCCGCCCGGTGAGCGCGCCATCGGCGCAGGCCATGAACGCCGCGCCGCCTTCCTGACGGCAGGTTATGGCGGTGATCGCCGGGCGATCATGCAGCGCATCGAGCACGGCCAGAAAGCTCTCCCCCGGCACGGTGAAGATCCGCTCGCAGCCCTGCGCCGCAAGACAATCCACCAGCAATTCCGCAGCGCTTTGCGATGCCGCACCATTCATCATGCTCACTCCCATCGGCCCCCGCCCGCTCCCTAGCCCGCTTTGCGGGTGCGGCAAACCTCTGGCGCGGCCTGTGTCTCACAAAACTCAGATAGGTGCGCGCTGCGGCCTGATTGCCCTTCTGAAATGGTTAAGAAAAGGTTAAGCTATTTTGGTCGAGTCGTAAAAATCACAAGCACCTTGCAGGAGCGCAGGCCATGCGTCGCAACCTTGTCCTGACTGATGAGACCGCGCGGCACTGGTTCCGGCGGAGCCTGCCGCCGCATGTCAAAGCCGATCTGATCCCGATCCCGGCGGAAAGCCTGTGGCGGCTCACGGCCGAGGACGTGCGCGGTTTTGCCAGCGTCTATCTCGCCGCCACCGCCGCGATCTTCGCCTTCATCCTTTAAGAGCTTCAGGCGCCCGATCCGCTTCGGTCGCGTGCAGCTTGCGCGCCACCGAGGCCGAGACACCGCACAGCACGAGGCTCGCCAGCAGCTGTTCTTCCAGCGGAATGCCGAGAAAGCCAAGCGCACCTGCCGCCACCGCGCCCACCACCATGAAGACAGAGGAAATCAGGTTATTCGCCGCCACCGAGCGCGACGCCTGATTGACCGCCACCCGCGTGGTCAGAAAGGCATAGAGCGGAACGACGAACATCCCGCCCGCCACCGCGATCAGCAGAAGATTGGCAATCAGCACCAGCGCGAGCGGCTGGGCAAGGAATTCTCCCACGCTGAACAGTCCGCCGCCTGCGGGTGCAAGGTTCCACATCCGGCAGATAAGGTAGAAGGTGATCAAAAGCCCGCCCATCACCAGCACTGACGGAGCGGAATAGCGCGCTGAAATATCGCCTTTCAGCAGCGCGTTGATCGACACCGATCCGATCGCGATCCCGGCGGAAAAGGCCACCAGCATCACCGCCGCCACCTGCTTGTCCGCGAGCAGGACATTCTTGGCGAGCGGGATGAATTGCACCGAAAGGATTGCCGCAATCGTCCAGAAATAGCTGATCGCCAGCACCGAATAGCGCAATTCCCGGTTGTTCATCGAAAAGCTGATGAGGGATTGCGAGGCGCGCCACGGGTTCCAATCCACCTTGGTTTCGGTTGTCTCTGCCGGGGCTGCGGGCACCCAGCGGCACGCCACATAGCCAATCAGCGCGATCACGATGACCCCGATCGTGCTGGCCATGATCGGCAACGCGCCGCCCAACATCATCCCGACGAGAATCGCGACATAGGTGCCCGCTTCGACCAGACCGGTGCCGGCGAGCACTTCGTCCTTGTGCAGATGCTGCGGCAGGATCGCGTACTTGATCGGTCCGAAGAAAGTCGAATGCACCCCCATCGCGAACAGCGCGGTGAACAGCAGCGGGATCGCCAGGCTTTCCACCTGCATCCCGCGCGCGGCGAGCACCAGCCCGCTCGCGCCCACCGACATGATGATGATTTCGGCAAACTTGATCCAGCGGATGATCTTGGCCTTGTCACGCATATCGGCCAATTGGCCCGCCGTGGCTGAAAACAGCACGAACGGCAGCACGAACACCGCCGTGGCCACCCCGCTGATGAAGGTCTCGGTCTCAGGCGAATTATACACCTGATAGACCACGAACAGCACCATCGCGTTCTTGTACAGATTATCGTTGAGCGCATTGAGAAGCTGCGTCACGAACAGCGGTGCAAACCGCCGCTGGCGCAGCAAATGAGTGGATGTTGTCATGGAGGTGTGCCGCAATCGCTCCTGTTGCGGGCCATGACATAGCGCACACGCAGGCGTTCACAAGCTTTGCTTTGGTGCTTTTGCGCGCGGCCCGCGCACGCTAGAAGTTGCAGCGCACTATGCTGACCTTGCCCAATATCCTCACCTTGTCGCGGATTGCCGCGCTCCCGCTGCTCGGGTTCTTCCTGTGGTGGCCCGGCTGGCAGGCGGGCTATCTGGTCGCCTTCGTGCTCTACACCGTGATCGCCATTACCGATTATTTTGATGGCTATCTGGCGCGCGCGCAAGGGACGGTCTCGAAGCTCGGCGTGTTCCTCGATCCGATTGCCGACAAGATCATGGTGGCAACGGTGATCCTGATCCTGACAGCGCAGGGCTATCTGCGCGGGCCCTATGTCGGCGATATGCATGTGATTGCCGGGCTGATCATCCTGATCCGCGAGATTGCGGTCTCGGGCCTGCGCGAATTTCTCGGCGGCATTCAGGTGTCCGTGCCGGTGTCACGCCTTGCCAAGTGGAAGACGACGTTCCAGCTGATCGCACTCGGCGCGCTGATCCTCGGCGGTGCGGTGCATGGCCAGCCCTGCCAGTCGGTGGGCGACATGTGCCGCACCTTTGCCGATAGCTGGATCCATGTCGCTGGCCTTGCCGCACTCTGGGCCGCAGCCGTGCTGACCTGCATCACCGGATGGGATTATCTGAGAGTCGGCCTCAAACACATGGATTGAGGCTGCACGCGCCTTATCCTGCCCGCAATTCCTCGGCGAGCAGGCGGAAATCAGCCTCCCGCGGGGAATTCTTGCGCCATACCAGCGCGATCTCGCGCTTGGCCGTGGCGCTTTCAACCGGGCGCGCCACCACATCAGTGCCGTTCAGAATGCCGGCCTCGATCGCCATTTCCGGCAGCAAGGTGAGGCCGAGATCATTATCCACCAACTGCACCAGCGTGTGCAGGCTGGTGCCGATCATGGCCGCGCTGGCGCGCAGCTCGCTGCGATTGCAGGCAGCGAGCGCATGTTCGCGTAGACAATGGCCATCTTCCAGCAACAGCAGGCGGCCCTGATCGATCATATCGGGCGGGATCGCCGCGGGCGGATCGCGCGGATCATCCTTGGGGAAGGCGACAAACAGCCGGTCATCGCAAATATGCTCGACCGCAGCCTCACCAATATCAAAGGGCAGCGCGAGCAGCACGCAATCGACCCGCCCGTGATGGAGCGATTCCAGCGCATCCTGACTGGTTTCCTCGCGCAGCATCAGCTTGAGATCGGGCCGCTCGCGCTTGAGGCGCGGCAGCACCCGCGGCAGCATGAAGGGGGCAATGGTGGGAATGACGCTCATGCGCAAGTCGCCCGCCAGCGGCTTGCCCGAGGCCTGCACGAGATCGGTCAGCTCTTCGGCTTCGCGCAGCAAGCGGTTGGCTTTGGCCACCACCTGCTCGCCGAGCGCGGTGAAGCGCACCACCCGGCGCGAGCGTTCGACCAGCACCACACCAAGCAGCGACTCCAGCTCGCGGATCCCTGCCGAGAGCGTCGATTGCGAGACGAAGCAGGCATCGGCGGCCTTGCCGAAATGGCCATGCTCGTGGAGCGCCACGAGATATTGCAGCTGCTTGATGGTGGGGAGGTAGGTGCTCACGACGCAGGCCTATTCCGCCGCCAGCGACGCCGGGTCTGCCACATCGTCGATATGCGTCATCTTGAGCTTGCCCTGCTCCACCGCGAAGGCGAGCTTGCCTTCAACCAGATCGAGCGCATCGCGCCCGAACACTTCGAAACGCCACCCTTGCAGCACTGGCAGATCGCGCACCCCGGCGGCGAGGGCTTCCATTTCCTCGGCACGGGTTAGGAGCCGCGCCGCGACATCAATTTCGCGGGCGCGGATCTTGAGCAGCAGCTTGAGCAAGTCGGCAACCAGCGCGCCTTCCTTGCCGAGCGGGGCCCCGCGGCCGACCTTGTCGGGCATTTCATCCTTGGGCAGCGGCTGGGCGTCGGCCAGCACCTTCATCAGCCGCTTGCCGATATCATTGTCGCGCCACGCGGCTGAAAGCCCGCGCACCTTCGCAAGATCGGCTTGGGCTTTGGGCGGGTGCGAGGCAATATCGGCGAGGGTTTCGTCGCGCATGATCCGGCCGCGCGGAATATTCTTGTGCTGCGCTTCGCCTTCGCGCCACGCCGCCAGCGCCTTCATCCGGCCGAGCACTTGCGGATTACGCCCGACCTGCCGGATGCGCTTCCACGCGCTGCCCGGATCGATCAGGTAATTGGCGGGATCGGCGAGCTTTTCCATCTCGGCATCAAGCCACACACCGCGACCCGTTTTCATCAGCTTCTTCAGGATGCGCGGGAAGATGCTTGCCAGATGAGTCACATCGCCGATCGCATATTCGATCTGGCGATCGGTCAGCGGGCGGCGGCTCCAGTCGGTGAAGCGCGCGCCCTTGTCGATGGTGAGACCAAGCCAGGTTTCGACCAGATTCGCATAGCCGATCTGTTCGGACTGGCTGATCGCCATCATCGCGATCTGGGTGTCGAAGATCGGATGCGGGGTCTTGCCCGTGAGGTTGACGATGATCTCGACATCCTGCCCGCCAGCATGGAAGACCTTGAGCACGTCTTCATTGTTGCACATCAGTTCAAGCAGCGGGGCAAGATCAATGCCATCAGCCAGCGGATCAATCGCCGCAGCCTCTTCGGTGTTGGCGATCTGCACCAGGCACAGTTCCGGCCAATAGGTGTTCTCGCGCATGAACTCGGTGTCGACCGCGACGAAATCGGACTTGGCAAGGCGGTCGCAGAGGTCGGAGAGAGCCTCGGTCGTGGTGATCAGCGGATGGATTTTCATGTCTTCGTTTCGCTCTGCGGGCGGAGTGCCGCCCTCGGAGGCGTGTGCCTCCATGCCCCAATGATGCGCGCGCAGATGATGGAAAGCTGCGGCCCCTGCTTGACAAAGACCCGCCCTTGCCCTGTTAGCGCGGCGCGATTAGGCGCAGGCCTCAAAAATGCCGGATATGGCAAGCAAGACCTTTGCCGCGCGCGCCTTAGCGTCATAGCCGCCAACAGGACAAGAGTTTAGATGCACCCCTACAGAACCCATACTTGCGCACAGCTTTCTGCAAGCGAGGTTGGCCAGACAGTTCGTCTGTCGGGCTGGATCCACCGCAAGCGCGATCATGGCGGCGTTCTGTTCGTCGATTTGCGCGATCATTACGGCATCACCCAGATCGTCGCGGACAGCGACAGCCCGGCGCTGCCGGTGCTTGATTCGCTGCGCGCCGAAAGCGTGGTGACGATTGAGGGCGAGGTGAAGGCGCGGGCGGCAGAAACCGTGAACGCCAATCTCGCGACCGGCGCGATTGAAGTTTTCGCCCGCAGCGTGACCGTGCAAAGCGCCGCCGAAGAGCTGCCGCTGCCGGTGGCGGGCGAGCAGGAATACCCCGAGGACATTCGCCTCAAATACCGCTTCCTCGATCTGCGGCGCGAAACGCTCCACGCCAACATCATGAAGCGCGTCGCGATCATCGCCGATATGCGCGCGCGGATGACGGCGGCAGGCTTCAACGAATTCTCGACCCCGATCCTCACCGCTTCAAGCCCCGAAGGCGCGCGCGATTTCCTCGTGCCGAGCCGCATCCATGCGGGCAAGTTCTACGCGCTCCCGCAGGCGCCGCAGCAGTACAAGCAGCTGCTGATGGTTGCGGGTTTCGATCGCTATTTCCAGATCGCCCCCTGCTTCCGCGATGAAGACCCGCGCGCCGATCGCCTGCCGGGCGAATTCTACCAGCTCGACCTCGAAATGAGCTTCGTCACGCAGGAAGAAGTCTGGGAAACGATGGAGCCGGTGATCCAGGGCACTTTCGCCGCCTTTGCGGGCGACAAGAAGGTGACGCCAGCCGGGGAATTCCCGCGCATCCCCTATGACGAGGCGATGCTGAAATATGGCTCGGACAAGCCCGATCTGCGCAACCCGCTGATCATCAGCGATGTGTCAGCCCATTTCACCCAGTCAGGCTTTGGTCTGTTCTACAAGATCGTGGGTTCGGGCGGCGTGGTGCGCGCGATCCCTGCGCCCGCCACCCACGAGAAGAGCCGCAAGTTCTTCGACGACATGAACGATTGGGCGCGCAAGGAAGGCTATGCCGGCCTCGGCTATGTCACTCGCAAGGGCGGCGAATTCGGCGGGCCGATTGCCAAGAACCACGGCCCCGAGCGCATGGCCGAGCTTTATGCTGCGCTCGGCCTTGGCGAGAATGACGGCTTGTTCTTCGCCGCCGGCAAGGAAGCCGAAGCCGCCAAGCTCGCCGGTGCCGCGCGCATCCGCGTGGGCGAGGAATTGGGCCTGATCGACGAGGACGCGTTCGCGCTCGCATGGATCGTCGATTTCCCGTTCTATGAATGGAACGAGGACGAGAAGAAGGTCGATTTCAGCCACAACCCGTTCTCGATGCCGCAGGGCGGGATTGAGGCGCTGAACGGGCAAGACCCGCTCACCATCAAGGCGTTCCAGTACGATCTGGTCTGCAATGGCTATGAAATCGCCAGCGGATCGATCCGCAATCACAAGCCGGAAACGATGGTCAAGGCCTTCGAGATCACCGGGCTTTCGCAGGCGGATGTCGAAGAGCGGTTTGGCGGCATGTATCGCGCCTTCCAGTATGGCGCGCCGCCGCATGGCGGGATGGCCGCCGGGGTCGATCGCATCGTGATGCTGCTGTGCGGGGTGAAGAACCTGCGCGAAATCTCGCTCTTCCCGATGAACCAACGCGCCGAGGATTTGCTGATGGGTGCGCCGAGCCTTTCCGAACCGCGCCAGCTGCGCGAATTGCACCTGCGCGTTGTCGAGCCGCCCAAAAAAGCCGGGGAATAGCATGACGCTGCGGCAGGGCCGGATTGCCAAGCGGTGATCGGCACTTGCGCTCCGTCGCAGGCTTGATTAGGGCGAACGAGATTTCTTAACCCCCAGTCCAAGAGGGAAACATATGAGCGATACTGCCGAGCGCGTGCAGAAGATTGTCGTCGAGCATCTCGGCGTCGAAGCTGACAAGGTCACCCAGGAAGCCAGCTTCATTGATGATCTGGGCGCGGACAGCCTCGATATCGTCGAGCTGGTGATGGCCTTCGAAGAGGAATTCGGCGTCGAAATCCCCGATGATGCGGCCGAGAAGATCACCACCGTTGGTGACGCGACCAAGTATATCGAAGAGCATAAGGGCTAAGCGGCCCCGGACTGGCCCCTTTCGGCCCTTGCCAAGGCAGGGCCGCCTTGCTGGCGACGGGGCACCCGCCGCGGCAGTGTGGGGCCTACCGCCAAGGGCCTGTGACCAAGGGCTTCGACAGGCTCAGCCCATCCGGGTTGGGCCTGTTGTTTTTTCGGAGTGAGTGTGATGCGCCGTGTGGTTGTAACCGGGCTTGGTCTTGTCACCCCCTTGGGGGGCGATGTCGAGACGACTTGGGCAAACCTGATCGCGGGGGAGAGCGGGGCGGGGCCGATCACCCGTTTCGATGCCTCGAACCAGAAATGCACCATCGCCTGCGAGGTGAAGGACAAGGATCACCCGTGGGGTTTTGATCCCGACAAGCGCGTGGATCACAAGATCCAGCGGCAGGTCGATCCTTTCATCGTCTATGGCATTGATGCGGCTGGTCAGGCGCTCGAGGATGCTGGCCTCACCGATATGACCCAGGCCGAGAAAGAGCGCACCGGCTGCTCGATCGGTTCGGGCATTGGCGGCTTGCCCGGGATCGAGCTCGAAAGCGTCAATCTCCACGAACGCGGCCCCGGCCGGGTCAGCCCGCACTTCGTGCATGGCCGCCTGATCAATCTCATCACCGGTCAGGTGCAGATCAAGTACGGCTTCATGGGGCCAAACCACGCCGTGGTGACGGCGTGCTCCACCGGCGCACATTCGATTGGCGATGCTGCACGGATGATCGCGATGGACGATGCCGATGTGATGCTGGCGGGCGGGGCGGAAAGCACCGTCAATCCGCTCGGCATTGCCGGGTTCGCACAGGCGCGTGCGCTCAATATGAGCATGAATGATCGCCCGACCGAGGCCAGCCGTCCCTATGATCGCGGCCGTGATGGCTTTGTCATGGGCGAGGGCGCGGGCGTTGTGGTGCTGGAAGAATATGAACGCGCCAAGGCGCGCGGCGCCAAGATCTATGGCGAAGTGACCGGCTATGGCCTGTCGGGCGATGCCTATCATGTCACCGCGCCGCACCCCGAAGGCAAGGGCGCGGAACTGGCAATGCGCATGGCCTTGCGCAAGGCCGGGCTCGGGCCGGGCGATATTGATTACATCAATGCCCACGGCACTTCGACCATGGCCGACACCATCGAACTCGCCGCGATCAAGCGCGTGCTGGGTGAGGGGCTTTCGGGTGCCTCGATGTCCTCGACCAAGAGCGCGATCGGCCATTTGCTCGGCGGTGCCGGTGCGGTTGAGGCGATCTTCTGTCTGCTCGCCATGCGCGATCAGATCGTGCCGCCGACGCTGAACCTGCACGATCCGGACGAAGGCACCGAAGGCATTGATCTGGTGCCGCTCAAGGCCAAGAAGCGCAGCGTGCGCGCCGTGCTCAACAACAGCTTCGGCTTTGGTGGTACCAATGCCTCGCTGATCATGCAGAAGATCGACTGACAGGGCGATGCGCGCGCGGGTCTTGTGGCTGGGCTTGGCCGCGCTGCTCGTGGCCGGGCTGATCGCGGCCAGCACGCTGCTGGGCCGCGCGACCATTGCCGAGGAGACGAGCTTCACCATCCCCGCGGGCGCCTCACTCGGGCAGGTGGCTGACAAGCTTGAAGCCGAAGGGCTGATTTCCTCGGCCGAAGGGTTTCGTCTGCGCGCGCGGCTGCTGGGCTCAGCCGCCCCGATCCAGGCGGGCGAATTCCTGCTGACCCCGGGGATGAGCCAGGGCGACATTCTGGTAGCCTTCCAGTCGGGTGATGTGATCCGGCGCTTTGTCACCATCCCCGAAGGCATGCCCTCGATCCTCGTGTGGGAACGGGTGATGGCGCAGGACATGCTGACGGGCGATGTGCCGGTGCCACCCGAAGGCTCGATCCTGCCGGATACCTACAACTTCGAACGCGGAGAGCCGCGTGCCAAGCTGGTGGCGCGGATGCAGGCAGCGATGAAGCAGGCCTTGGCCGAGGAATGGGCGAAGCGCAGCCCCGGCCTTGCCGTGAGCACGCCCGAAGAGGCGCTGATCCTCGCTTCGATTGTTGAGAAGGAAACCGGCAAGAGCGAGGAACGCCGCATGGTCGCCGGGCTCTATTCCAACCGCGTGAAGCAGGGAATGCGGCTGCAAGCCGATCCGACGATCATCTATCCGATCACCAAGGGCAAGCCCTTGGGCCGCCGCATTCGCCAGTCCGAGATCGCCGCCGTCAACGGTTATAACACCTATACCCGCGCAGGCCTGCCGGTCGGGCCGATCACCAATCCCGGCCGGGCGAGCATCGCGGCGGTGCTCAATCCCGAGAACACTGATGCGCTGTTCATGGTGGCCGATGGCACCGGCGGGCACTGGTTTGCGGCGACGCTGGCCGAGCACAATGCCAATGTCGCCAAGTGGTATGCCATCCGCCGGGAAAGAGGCGAGATGTGACTGCTGGGGCGTTCGGCCGCGCGACCACAAATAATCATGCCCCATCCCTTCATCCTCACCGCCGCGCTCCCGCCCGACATCCATGGCTGGGCAGAAGGCTTGCGCCGTGCGCACTATCCGCCCGAGCGCAATAATCTTCACGCGCA
Organism: Erythrobacter epiphyticus; assembly: GCF_034653295.1. NCBI lineage: Bacteria > Pseudomonadati > Pseudomonadota > Alphaproteobacteria > Sphingomonadales > Erythrobacteraceae > Erythrobacter > Erythrobacter epiphyticus. Next base: position 102,066 of record NZ_JAYEEU010000008.1, read on the forward strand.
TGTGACGCTGTTCCATGCCTTTGCGCCTTCGCTGCTGGAGGATCTGTCTGCCTATCTGCCGCGTGTCGTCGGCGAATTCGCCGCGCCGCAGGCCGAGATCACCGGGCTGATGGATCTTGGCACCGGCACCGCGATCGCGCTGGCCAGCCCGCCCTTGCTGGATTTGCGGGCCATCATTGCCGAGCATTTCTGTGGTAGTCTGACCGCGCAGGATCTGCACGAGCCGCGCCTGCACATCACCATCCAGAACAAGGTGACGAAGCGCGAGGCGCGGGCCTTGCAGGCAGCGCTTGGCCCAACCATCGCGCCGCGGCGTTTTGTCTTCCCGGCGCTCGAATTGTATCTCTATCAGGGCGGTCCGTGGACGTTGGTGAAGCGTTGCGCCTTTCGCGGCCGCGCGGTGCTGTAAAGAGTTGACCCATGCGCCCGTGCAGCTTAAAGGCGCGCCTCGTTTGGCGGAATGGCCCACCAGCGAATCCCGGTGTCATGGCACGCCGGATGCCCTTGGGGCGGAGTAGCTCAGTCGGTTAGAGCAGCGGAATCATAATCCGCGTGTCGGGGGTTCGAGTCCCTCCTCCGCTACCAAAAAACCCGGGAAATCCGGGCATTTAAGGCGATGCGGGTTTGTTCTCCCCGGAGCCTTTTACACACACCCTGTAAAAGGTGATCAGCATCAGGCCGGATTTCGTGTCCCGCGAAAGGGCAGCGGTCACCCTTCCCGCACGATGCGGTCCACCATGCTGACCACGACGCGGGCTTCGTCCACGTAGCAGGCTCGAACCTGCGCCACCCGCTTGGCGGTCCAGCCAATTACGCGGGCGATTTCTGCGTCCGCGCAGCCTCTAACGCCAATTGGCAACATGCCGTGCAAACAGGCGGGCAGTTTCAGCGAAAACGATGCGCATGCTGGCTTCCTTACCGAAGACATGCTCTTCTTTGGGAAAGCGGAAATGGCGACAGTTTCCTTTTGAGCGATTGATACCATCGCAAAATTTGTCAAAATCTCCGCCCTTTCTTGGCGCGGCGCTGAACAACAGGATCGGCGCTTTGACACGATCTGCTCTCGTTATGGCCGAGTTAAACGCATAGGCTTCCGGCGCTTCGCTCGGTGATCCACCGAACAAGATGTCTTCGTCGTTTTCATCGCTGTCGGTGGTTCCCATGTCGTCAGGGTAAAAGCTGTTCCATCCTTCCTTGGACACAACAGCCTTGAAGCGGCGGTCATTGCCAGCGATCCAGCTTGCAATCGCGCTGCCCCAGCTGTGGCCCACGAGCGCCAGCCGATCGCGATCGCCAAGACCGCGCCCCACCATCGCGTCGACGCCGCTGAGAATGTCGCTGGCAAAAACGCCCATGAAGCGATGGGTGGCAATCGCGTCCCAGAAACGGCGCGTTCCATAGGCCATATTGCCCCGATAATCGGGGAGGAACTGCGCGTATCCTCGCTTGGCCCAGAAGGCGAGCTCCGACGCCGGACCGTTCAGCAACTCGCCCGTCACCGACACGCCGCCATAGGGCCCACCATGCACATAGACGATCATCGGCGGCGGCCCGGATCCGATGCGTTTTTCCGGGTGGATATAGACTCCTCGAAGCGCGAGCCCATCGGGTGCGGTCCAGCGCACTTCCTCGCTCCGGAATTGCGGTTCGGCCGCGCCCTTGCCGCGATCAAGTGGCAGATAGACAAAGCTGCCCTTTTCCGGATCACCGATCTTGAGCGATGCGGTCCCCGTCATCGGGTCATGCGCGATAATGGCGAGCCGTCGACCGTCCGGTGCGACGGCAAAGGTGGCATAGCGCTCGATCCTGCTCGACGCGAAGAGACGGCCTTTTCCGTCCGGGGAAATTCTGCACACGGCGCGATCAAACGGTCCATCGAAGCACGACGTCCAGGCAAATGAGCCATTCCGGCTCCATTGTGCCGTGTCGACGAAGGAGCTTAGGCCGACAAGACGTTCGGGTTGGACAACCCGCGCTTGGCGATTGCCCACGACCAGCGCCGACAGCGCGCCGTTTGTATATTTGATGGATTCACGGCTCGGATCATAGTTGAAGTGCAGCAATCCGGACTGCGTCGGGCTGGCGCTGGGACTGATGACCTGCGGCGAGCCCCCCGGGATCGGCTTGATGGCCCGGATTGTTCCGCGAAGTGAAACCGCACTGATGCTTGCCGGGCCAGCATCAAGCGGGCCGCGCGCAAACATCACCTCGTTGTCGCCAGCAGTCCATGACAGACCGCCAATGCCATCGCCTTCGATTGTGGCCAACCGTCTGGATTGACCGGTGGTCGCCTCCCACAAAAGCAGTTCGGCACCATTCGGCAGGCCAAAGACGTTCAAGCGAGGCCGTGCGAACGCCAATTTGCCCCCGTCGCTGGACCAGGCGTAGTCGCTGGGCAGAATCGGAAACACGAACTGGCTGACGGCGCCCACCGTATCGATGCGCCCCGCGTCGCGCGATGTTCTCGACGCCAGATCATAGATACGGATTTGACGATCGTGAACGTAAGCGATGCGTTTTCCGTCCGGCGATACCTCGGGGCTGCGCCCGGCTGTCAGCGCCTCCTTCGCCCCTGTCGCAAGGTTGATCCGGGTGAGAGTCGTATCGCTGCCGTTCTTCTCGCCGACAACAACCGAGCTCTCGTCAAGCCAGCTGACCCCCGTGGGCGAACGCTCTGCTTTCGCCTCGGTGATGGCCGTCTGTATCGCGTTGCGATCATCTGTATGCAATGACGCCCACGCGTCGCTGGCCGGATATTCTGGGCCGTCGAAACCGGTGAGGTGATGATACCAAGCCGCTCCGCCGCCGATCAGGGCCAGAAGGATCGTCCCGCCAAGGAGCCACTGGGTGTGTTTACTGCGCTGCATGACCGAACCCCTTCGTTACCTGCAGATAAATGACACGTCCGCGGATATCGGCCTGTTCGGCATCAAGCCCGAGGCGGCGGCCATCGTTCACAAATGGCGGTTTCGCGTTGAACAAATTGGTAGCGCCTAATCGGGCTGTGGTTCCGCGAAGAAATCCCGTCTGCCTGGTGGAAGTCAGGCTGAATTGCAGGTCGACCGTATTGAAAGCGCTTACCCGCTGATCAATCGGGATCACATCCAAGGTAAAACGGTCAATCGATACTGATCGATTCTGGTATGCGCTCGTATGGTTGAAGACGAGATGGGACGAGAACGGGCCGGAAGACCAACCGAGCTCGCCACGAAGGCGAAAATCGTTGGGTTCTCCCAACGTGTCGATCACATCGACCACCGGTGAACTTGGCAGGAGTTTTTCGCGCTTCGTGAAGAGTTTTGTTCCGGCGACCGACAGCACGGCGTCGCCGGAAAGGGCGGGAAATGTCCAGCTTGCGCTGAAATCTAGCCCCGACATGTCAGTGCTGGCGGTGTTGAAGAAACCGCCATCCAAGGTCTGGAGATTCCCGTCTTCATCCCGGATGACGACACCCGGTGGGAGCCCGCCAGCTTCTTCGAGCTCGGCAATTTCGGCGAGTTCAATCTGTCTGAATGAGATTATGCGCTGATTGAACTGAATATCGAAGTAGTTCCCCTCGAACGACAGGCCAGGCAGGAAGGCGGGTTCGTAGCTCAGCCCGAGCGAGAGGGTTTCGGCGCGTTCTGGCTTGAGGCTTCTGTTGCCGCCTGCAATCACATTCACCGAAACGTTGCGTGGCCCGCCGGGCGCCAGAAGATCGGGAAAGATGATGCTGGATTGAAATCCTCGCCCGGCAATTTCGAAGAGCTGCGGTGCACGAAATGACTTGTTCCAGTTCGCTCTCATCGACAGCCCCTCCACCGGGACAAGTGCCGCGCTGAGCCTGGGACTGAAGGCGCTGCCGAAGTCGGAATAATCATCCAGTCGTCCGGCAAAGCTCAAGGTGAGCGCCAGTTGCTTTGCGCCATCCTCACCTGCACCGAGAACCGGCAGCAAGGTTTCGAAATAGGCGGCACGGACCGTGCGCTCGGGCTCCTGATCGACAATCGCATCGAAGGTGCGGAGGCGTTCCTCGCGGTGTTCTGCGCCGAGCGCAAGCTTCACAGGGCCAGCGGGCAATCTCAACAGACTACCACTGGCGCTGGCGCTGAATGTCGTCACCGACGTGCGGGTAAGTTGGACGCGTTCCCGCAGGATCCGATCCAGCGTCGCGGGGTTTTGTCCGGTTCCGTCGCCGAAGGGATTGTAGGCTGTCAGCGGATTGCTGTCGTTGACGGCATCCTGAAGGGCATTGGAATCGACGTCATTGAGGTCAACAAATCTGCCTTTTTCGGTTGAGCGTGATCCGAGGATATCAGCTTTCCAATCGCCCCTGAGATCCACCTTGAGGCCGCCGGTGAGGCTGAGCAGCCGCGTCCGCGACTGTTGGCGGATCGGACCGAATTCGTTGAGAGGGGAAAAGGCGACGTTTACGGGTTCGGAAAAGGGCGAGAAGGGATTGCTGGTCGGAACATCGACGGACTCAAGCCTCCGATCCCCGACAGTATCGACCCGCCGCTCCGCATAGGCCGCATCGGCGAACAACCTGATCGTTGGGGTCAGTTCCTGTTCCAACGTCGCAAACAAGCTGAAAGGTTGTTGGCGCGGGCTGATGTCTCGCGGCACGGCGTTCCCGTCACTCGATAGCGAAGGAATGATATCGTCGAGCGTCAACGCGCGCCCCGGACCGAGAGGCGCGACCGCGCTTGCAACGGTGGACGGCGGGTTGCCGGCGATGCTGTCGACAAAAAGGCCGTCGCTGTTCAGCGGCCGGATGAGCCCCGGTTGACCGCCGTCACTGGCCCTGAAATCATTGCCGCCGTGCGACCGGAGGTCTGCCGTGGTGATACCAACCGCCCGGCTGGCGATCCGCTGGGACAGGGAATAATCACCGGCGATCAGCAAATTGCCGCTCTGCCACGATGTTCCCACCACCTGACTGATGGTGATGTCGTCGGCCTTGCCCCGGCCGGCGCCGCCATAGCCGTAGCGAACGCTTGTCTCCATCCCGTTGAACTTCTGGCGCAGCACGAAGTTGACAACGCCGCCCACGGCATCGGCGCCGTAGATCGCCGAAGCCCCATCGGTGAGAACCTCGACCCGCTCGATCGCCCCCACCGGTAACGCGCTGACATCGATGCTGCCCCCGAAATTCCCGCCCGAGGCCGATATCCGCCGCCCGTTGAGCAGGACGAGCGTCGAGTCAGCGCCCAATCCGCGCAGATTGGGGGACGAGCCGAACGCCAGGTTATCGGCGGAGATGCCGGTTGTGGTGGGGGTGGTGTTGGCGAAATTCTGGGGCAGGGTTCGCAGCACGTCATCGACCGACGCATGACCGCGTTTGGCGATATCGTCCCTGCTGATAACAAATGTGTTCAATGTCGGGTTGGCACCCCGGATGTTGGTGCCGGTCACCACAATCTCGTCGAGCGCGATGTCAGCCTGCTCCCCCTTGCCGTCTTCGTTTCCCGCTTCACGCCGGATTACGATCCCGCCGCTCGCTGTCACACGGCTGGTCAAACCCGTGCCCGACAGCATGAGCTCCAGCGCTGCCAGCGGCGCATAGCGCCCGCGAACCGCCTTGGTTTCAATGCCGGCGACGGTGCCGGGCGAATAGACAATATCCACGCCGGCCTGCTCCATGAATGTCACAAGGGCGTTTTCGGCAGGTTGCGCCGCAATATCGAACTGTCTCGTTGCAGGAGCTTGTGCGACGACAGGGGGCGCACAGGTGATTGCAGAAGCGGAGACGCCCACCAATAGGATGCCGAGCCTGAGGCCAACGATCATAGAGTTTCCTTCGCGACGCCACGCAGAATTTTTTCTGCTGCAACATGGACACCCCACGGGCGCCACTGCCCCACCTGGCTGCGAAAAAACTTTTCCTAGCGCCCGCTTGGCAGAACCGTCTGTCGGCGCCTGCCAGATGGCGGGTCGCGCATGGTCCGGGTGGACCTTCAGCGGCCCTGCGCTGTGAGAAGCAGGGTCTGATCCGCATCCTCGTTGATCTCGAGCTGTTCGCTTTCCGCCACGGCTTCAAGGAAGGCGGTGGGATCGCCCCCGCTGTAATGGCCCGAAATCCGCCGCGCGCCGAGACCTTCGTCTGCGATCCGGATAAGCGGCCGGGAATGCCGGTTGAGATAGGCGACGATCACGTCCAGCCGTTCATTGTGAAACGTCAGCGGCGCCCCACCTTGCGGACGACCGCCTGGGCGCATCGAGGGTGTCTCGACCGGTTGCGTTCCGCCATCGCCCCCCGCGTTCGGCATTGTCGTGAACACAAGCCGATCCTGATTGATGGTAACGGCCTGTCCGGCGGAGAGCCCGGCGATTTCGACCCGTCTGGCGCCACGGTCGAGAATGACGACCTTGCCTTGCGTCACACGAACCGCGATCGCGCCCGACGGTTCGAGCGCGACGCGAAACCGCGTGCCAACGGCGCGAACGATGTGCTTGCCCGCCACCACATCGAAAGGTCGCGTCCGGTCATGGGCCACGTCGAACTCGGCGATGCCACGATCCAGCTTGAGATAGCGCCGCGCTTTCTCGAAGCGGATGTCGAGGACCGAGCTCTGCGCAAGGGTTGCTGACGAGCCATCGGGAAGCGCGATGGTCTTCCTGAGCCCCGGGCGCGTTTCGTATTTGGCGGCGACGACATTGCCGTCGGCTTGTCCATGTCTCGTCGGCGGCCCGAAAAATGCGATCGCGATAACGAGGCACGCCGCCGCGACACTTGCCAGCACGAAAGATCGGCGACGGCCGAGCGGTGCGTCCGCAGCTTCAGTTGCCTTCCTGCCAGCTTTCAAGGACAGACGGCTCAGGGACCATGTTCGGGCGTAGCTATCCAACAAGGCGCCATGCCGGGGATCGCTGTCGATCCAGACATGCAAGGCGTGCCGGTCGTCATCTGTCAGATCATTATCATGAAGCCGCATCACCCAATAGGCCGCGGTGTCTTCCGCATCACGGGGGCCATGGAGCGGGATGATGGTGCTCATCGCTTCGGCCTTGTAGCAGTTATCGGGACATCCAAGTACCCATAGGAAGTGAGCACCCGGCGGCAAATCTTCATGGCTTTGGTCAGATGTCTTTCGACCATCTTGATCGATATGCCAAGCTCCGCCGCAATTTCGGAGCGGCTCTTCTCTTCCAACCTTCGGAGTTGGAAAACCCGACGGCACTGCGGCGGCATTTCTTCCATGGCGATGTCCAGCGCGGCGTCTAACTGATGCAAGCCGATCCCATGTTCGGGATCGTCGCTGGAGGAAACACCCAGAACCTCCATCTCCCCCATCAGGTCGGTTCCGCGACGGGTTGCGTTGCGCAGTGCGTTCAGCGCCAGACGCTGGGCTGTAACGTTCAGAAGCGCACGCGACATCTCCGTCTTGCGCCCAAGTTCCGCCACGTAAATCCTCAGGAATGCATCATGGATCAGATCTTCGGCCTCGGTAGGCCCCAACCATCGCAGGGTTCGTCTCAATGATCGCTTGAGACGCTCGAAATTCTGCCGGTAGAGCATGTCCGCTGTCATCGGATGGTTAGCTATCGGCCAGTGTGCCGCAGGTCCAGCCCTTGCAAGCAAGATTCCTCTCAAAATATGATTTTAATTCAGAATCTTGTGTTGGTATGGGCGCGGCGCGCAATCGAGGCAGAGCACGGGCTCAGCGGCCGTTCCCGGCACAGGACAGGAGGGGTATTGGCTTTTATGGCGAATGATTGCTGCGCTTATTTGGCGCTCAGAACCTTGCGCAGTTTCAGCGCCAGCTGTTCACGCCGGTAGGGCTTGCTCAGCAGCTCGATGCCGGGATCAAGCTTGCCGTTATGCACGATGGAATTTTCGGTATAACCCGAGGTGAACAGCACCTTGAGGCGCGGCCGCAAGGCGCGCGCGGCTTCGGACAATTCGCGCCCGCCCATACCGCCCGGCATCACCACATCGGTGAACAGCAGATCAATATCGGCGATCTGGTGGAGGATTTCGAGCGCCTCTTGCGCATTGGCAGCTTCGAACACGCGATAACCAAAAGCCTTGAGCTGCGAGACGACATGCTGGCGCACCAGATTATCATCCTCGACCACAAGGATGGTCTCGTTCCCGCCAGCGGCGCTGCGATTGGTCTGGCCGAATGCGAGCGAATCCTCCTGCGCCAGCGAACGCGGGAAGTAGAGCTTGATCGATGTCCCTTCGCCGACTTCGGAATAGACCCTGATATGGCCGCCCGATTGTTTGACGAAGCCATAGACCATGCTTAGCCCGAGACCCGTGCCCTTGCCGACATCCTTGGTGGTGAAGAAGGGCTGGAAAACCTGTTGCAGCATGTCGCCGGGGATGCCGTGGCCGGTATCTGTCACGGCGATGAGCACATATTGCCCCGGGGCGAGATCGGGCTCGCTCGCCACATAATCATCATCCAATGCGGCATTGGCGAGTTCAATCGTCAGTGCGCCGCCATCCTTCATCGCGTCGCGGGCATTGAGCGCGAGATTGAGGATCGCGGATTCGAGCTGGCCGGGATCGACTTCGGTCTTCCACAAGCCCCCGCCGCGCACGATCTCGATCGCGATGTTTTCAGGCAGTGTACGGCGCAGCAGACTATCCATCCCCTGAACGAGCTGGCTGACATCCATCACCCGCGGCTTGAGCGTTTGCTTGCGCGCAAAGGCGAGCAGGCGATTGGTAAGTTCGGCCCCGCGCAGCGCGGCGTTGGTCACGATCTCGGCCATTTCCCGCAGCTCCGGGTGCTTGCCAAGCTCATCCGTCAAGGCCTCGGCATTGCCAAGTACAACTGTCAGCAGATTATTGAAATCATGCGCAATTCCGCCTGTAAGCTGACCGATGGCTTCCATCTTGGAAATCTGGTTGAGTTGCGCTTCCATTTCACCGCGGGCCAGCAGGCTACCGAGCGCTTCACCAATAATGCCGATTTCAAAGGTGGTGATTTCTTCGAAAGTCGCTGCACCATCGGCCAAGACAATCAGCACGCCCCGCGGCTTGCCGCTGCTGGTGCAGGGAATGACGCAGGTGCGCGCAGGGTCGAGCGCTTCGCCGATGGTTGCTTCCAGCGCCGCGATCAAGGCTTGTCCGGTATCGGCAGGCGCTTCCTCCCAATCCAGCATATCAGCCTGTGAAAAGGCCGTAAGGTGCGCGCCCGAATGCAGATTGCCAAGCCCGCGCCCGGCTGTTGCGCTACATAGGAAATGGGTACCTGATTGGGTCAGCAGGACGGCGCCCGATCCCCCGAGCGCATCAGTGACGACCTGACTGGCCAGCGCAAGGTGCTGTCCATCCGTGGTGGTGATTGCTGCCAGTTCGCGCACGATGGCCAGCGAGCGGCGCAGTGCTGCCGTCGTGCGCGATAGTGAGCGTTCGACTTCAAGGCGTCTTGCAATCGCCTGATTGAGCGCGAGGATTTCGTTGCTCAGGCTCTTGAAGCGCCGTGCCAGTTCGGGCTCGTCCTGAAGCGACATCAGCAGGAGCGGCGGACCGCCATGGAAACTGAAACGTTGGACTTTGGCGAGGATGCGGTCGCCCCCGACGAGGCCGGTGATCCCGAAGCTGAGGGGGCTGCTGGTCATCAGCGCAAGACGCATCTGATCGCTCAGTTGCTCTTCCATCACCAGCAGTTCGGACAAGGGCGCGGGCAGGTGTGGCTTTATGCCGTTGGGCAGCAAGAGGGTTTGCGCGCGGGCGCTGGCGAACAGCGCCTGCTGGCTGACCGGATCGACCAGGAGCATGGCCTGTGCCGTGAGATCGGCAAAGACCGACAGCGGGACGTGGAAGGGCACGTCCTCGCCGTGGGGAGCATTATCTCCGGTGGTGAACATCAGACCGGCCTGCTCAGGAAACCGCGCCGAAAAATTCGGTTTCCGAAGCGGCAGGTGGCGTTTCACCTTTGGTGAGGTTGATCACGACCCGGCAGCCGGCATTGCCGCGAGCGATCGATTCCGGAATCTCGACCCGCGCATAGCCGAGGTTTTCGGCCGTCACGTAGCCGAAGACATTGGCCGTCATGCGGCAAAGCGACGGGCGCCCGATGACCTTTTCGCCGAACGGACAGGCTTGGTTGACGAGCACGATACGCTCGCTGTCCATGTGCTCGATGGTGAATTTGCCATCAATGCGCGCCTTGAGATCAACCAGTGTCGCGGCCACTTGCATCGGATCGAGGTGGAGCACTGAAAAGGCTTCGCGATAGGTCGCGTTGATTACGCGACCAAGGGCGAGCCCGACGTAATTGATGTAAGCCTCCGCCTCGCGCTCGCCGACAGTCTGTTCAAGAATGCCGGTGAGTTCGCGCAGAACGGTTCGCAGAAAGACGTCCTTGGTATGTACGGGTTCGTGCGGGGGGGCGGGGAGGGGCTGGGTCATTGGAAATGAGTGTTTCCTTTTTAGCTGGAGCGCTCGCTCCAGATCGCTCAAAATAAGCAAGGAAGTCTCAGCGTATCGATCAAACGTTAGCAGACAAGTGCAGTCAGCGCGAGTCAGTTCAGCAACGGGCACACGGTTCACGCTATGCAATCAATTGTGGCAAATTGGTTAAAGTTATGGATTGCCAATTTACTGTCGATTGGCAGTGTAACCATCGCCCAAAGCGCATTTGCCAAGCTATTCGGTCGGTAAACTTTGGGCCTGCTTTTTCGTCCTGATCAAGAGCGCCCCAAGGACTTTTGGCTCGCAGAGCGGGCGATGCGTTGCAAAACGCTGCGTGCCATCCCGCTGCTTGAAGGAGCCACCCGCGCTGACCCGGCCGTAGCGCGGCGCCCCTCAGAACGTGCGTTCGATCTGAAACCGAAGCAACGGCGAATCCGGACGGCGCCGCCGTTCGGTCTGCACCACCGGATCGACCCCGCGCACCCCGCCTGATGTGAACAAGTCGCGGTCGATGCTGCGCCCGCCGATCCGTTCCCCCGACAGCCGCAGCTTGAGGTGCTTGCCGAGCGTTTGTTCAAGATAGACACCGAAGGAGTCGGTTTCGACATAGTCGAGAAAGACTTCGCGTCGGTAAGCCAAGGATCGGAACCGGCCGGTGTAGGTGATGCCGTAATTGGTTGAGCTGCTGGCTGCGCGGCGCAGCTCCACTTGCAACGGTCGGCCGGTTCCGCCCTGAAGCGCGCGCTTCTGCCCATTGAAGGGATCGGTCACGCGGGTCTCGCGCCAATTGCCATTGATCGCGAGCTCGGTGCCCCGCCACAGCGCGTTCAAGGGCAGCGTCAGCCCCAGATCGATCAACCACTCGGTGGCCTGATCAATATTGCCCACGCCTTGCCGGTTCTGTCCGAGAGGAATGGTGTCGACCACATTGCTCAGCCAATTGCGCGACACCCGCAGATTGAGACCGCCGCCAAAGCGCGGCCGCCAATCAATGTTGACGGCAAGACTGTTCGTGCTGGAGGGCCGCAGCCGATCATTGCTGATCGTGGCCGTGCCGTCGAACACCTGCTGCGCCCCCACGAAATCATTGAAGTTCAGCTGACCCACGGTGCGTTCAAACTGCAGCGCGGTGGTCAGGATCGGTGACGGGTCGAAATTGGCAACGAACCGCCCGCGCGTGAAAGCATAACTATTGCGCGCTGATGTCGGCTGGGTCACCGTGATGCGCGACGTTTCCCGCGCCACAACAGCGTTGAAATTCACCCGGCTGCTTGCCTTCCACACGGCCCCGGCTTCCACCGTGACGCGGCGCTCGGCCACATTGGTGTCCTGCTGTGATGGGTTGGCGCCCGGCCGCAGCGACACCGCGATCGTGTCAGCGCGCAGCGTGTTATTGGCGATTTCGACGGCGAGACTGGGCTCGAAAGAGGTGAAGCCTGCGCTCCAGTTGAGGCGGCCGATGGTCTCGTCCTGCACCTGCGCCAGTGTGAAGCTGCTGCCTTCCAGCGGGCGATCGGGCACCGCAGTGGAGGCGAGCGACACAGTGTCGAGCCGCACACGCGAGCGCAGGCCGACCAGCTTCAGCTTGTGTCGGCCGAAGGTGGCATCCGCCATCAGCGAGAATTCATCGCTTTCATCGCGGTAATGGTATTTCTCAACGTAGAGAAAATCGGGCTGGGCCGTATCGCGCGGGCGCGCAAAGAAATCGGCGTTGCGGCGAAAAGGGTTTTCGCGGTGCGAATAGCTGGCGGTTGCGGTCACCGGCCCGAGGGTGCCGCCGAGCGAGACATTGCCCGCTGCGATCCGGCTCACGCGGTTTTCGCGCAGCGGGCCATCGGCATTGGCGCGCGCACCGGATAGGGACTGCGTCCCCTCCATCCGGCTGATGTTGTTGGTGCCATATTCGCCGTCTGCGGTCAGCCGCAACCCGGCAAGACTCCCCTGCCACGAAATCTGCCCGAGAGCGGCCACGTCTTCTGGCCGGGTCGCCAGCATCCGCAAGGTCGCCACCCCTGAACTCTCGTCCTTGGCTTGCAACACCACGTTGGCGACTTGCCGGAAAGCGGCGGCATCGAGCCCCATGGTGCTGGCATCGACAATCTCGATCCGCAGCACAGCCGCTGCGGGGATCCGCCGCAGGTAATCTTCAAGGCTGATATCCTTGGTGGCGATCCGTGCGCCATTGACGAAGACATTGCCGCCGCCGCCGGAAAGCCCGCGCACCGATGCGCCTTCCTGCAAGGTGAAGCCCGGTAGGCGCGCGATCATGTCAAATGCGGTGCGCGGCGCAAAAGCCGCGAAGAAATCGGCTGCGAATGCGCGGGCCACCGGCGCATTGGTGGCGGCAACGGATTCTTCCCCGGATGGCTGCGACGGCTGCGCGGGTTGGGCGGCTGCCATGCCCAGCATCAGAACAAGGCTCACGGCTGGCTCTGCGCGGTGTCAGTGGTCTTGGAGGCGGGGCCGATCATCCGGCGCAGCCCGTCAACCTCCCCGGGCGCGGCGCGCACCGTGCGCCAGAGCGCTGCGGCGATATGCGCGAGGATCAGGAACGCCAGCACATGCCCGCCATAGCTGTGCAGGGTGTAGAGCGTTTCCGCCGCCGGATGCTGCGTTCCTGCCGGCGCAAGCCAACCGAAATCGGGCATGGCGATCCCGAACACGCTCGGCACCCCGCCATAGGCCAAGTCCATCGCGTAGCCGAGGACAGGCACGGCAAGCGCAAGCGCATAGAGCACCCCATGGACCGAGCCCGCAATGCGCCGTGCCGCCACCGTGCCTTTGACCGCGGGCCGCTTCGAGGTCTGCCTGACAACCAGGCGTAAGGCCATGATCACGATCGCGATCACGCCAAGCGAGATATGCAGGCCGTAAAGCACGCCGCCGAGATCGGAACGCCCGTCGATCACGCCATAGCCCAGCAACGCCCCGAGTGTAAGGGCGACGATAATGATGACGGCCGCGCTCCAGTGCATGACGCGCATCGCAAAAGAATAGAATTTCATCGCACTCTCCTTGAGCGCGATACAAGCGGGTCAGTGCTGCGATCTTGTGCCACATTATTGCGGATCGGTTGCCGCGAAGCGATTTGTAATCAGATATTTGCGGGAATCCGGATTTCCACCACCGCGCCGCCCTTGTCATTGCGCAGCAGGGTCACTTCGCCCTGATGCGCGGTGACAATCGCGTGGACGATCGCCAAGCCCAGACCAGCTCCGCCCGTCGCGCGCGAACGCGATGTCTCCCCTCGCGTAAACGGATCGAGCAAGGCGGCGGGGTCGTCCTCCGGCCAGCCGGGCCCATCATCGGCGATGCGGAGGCGCAAGCCGCCTGCGTCGGCCGAAGCGGCGATCCGCAGCCGCGATCCGGGGGCATAGCGCACTGCATTGTCGAGCAGATTGCTGATGGCCCGCGCAAGCTTGTTGCCATCCACCTTGGCAGTCAGCGGCGGCGTATCCACCTCGACCGCGATCCCGGCCTTGTGCAGCTCTTCGCGCTGGCCTTCGATGACATGGTGGACAAGCTGATCAATCCGGGTGCTTTCGGGTTGCAGGATCATGGTCTTGGAACTGGTCAGCAGATCGAGATCACCCACCAGCTCCTCAACCATCCCGACCTGCCGCAACAGCGCGGCGATGATCTGTGTGTCGGGCTGGAACACGCCCGATTGCAGACCCACGAGCCGGCCGCGCATGATCGTGAGCGGGGTGCGCAGATCATGGGCAATCGCCGAGGAGCGGAACTTGAGATCCGCATCGGCGGCGCGCAGGGCTTCGGTCATCCGGCTGAGTTCCCGATGCAGCGCTGTCACTTCGTCGGCGGCATGGGGGCGGAGCGGCGCGGGGAGCTGGCGTTCGCCCGATCCGGTTTTGCGCGCAAAGGCGGCGAGCTGTTCGATCGGTTGCCCGATCGCCATGCCAAGCCGGTGCGCGAACCACCCGCCGGTTGCGGCGGTGATGGCGATCAGCACCGCAAGCGCGACATGGTAATTGATCTCCCAAGCAGCAAAGCCGTGCGCCAGCTTGAAATCGCGCACCACCGGGGCGCATTGGCCGGCGGTGCGGATCAGGGTATCGAGGCTGGTCTGGTCTTGCGGAGCGAGGCTGGCGATAAAAAGCGCGTCGCGCACGGCATAGACCAGATGCGGCGCGAAGGCGGCGATCACTGCCGCCGCGAGGCTCAAGGCGACGGCGCCCAGCGTGATCCGGGTGCTGATCCGCTTAGCCGACCACATCGAGCCGGTATCCCTCGCCGTGCACGGCAGCAATCGTGACCTGCGCGCCGGCCACGCTCGCCAGTTTCTGCCGCAGTCGGCTGATATGCGGATCGACCGAGCGATCGAACGCATCGCCGTCTAACGCGGTCTCGATTAAGAAGCCGCGGCTCACCACGCGCCCCTGCACATTGACCAGCGCATCCAGCAGCAGGAATTCGACCCGGGTCAGATCAAGCAGACGATCGCCATAGAAGGCGCGGAAGCCGCCGCGGTCGATCCGCAGCGCGCCATGGCTTGTCGCGATGATCGGCGCGGCCACGTGCCCACGTCGCAGCAGGACACTCGCCCGCGCCACGATTTCGAGCGGGTTGAAGGGTTTGACCACATAATCATCGCAGCCCAGCCGGAAGCCGGAAAGCTTGTCGACATCATCACCAAGCGCGCTGATCACCATGACCGGCAAATCGGGATGGGTTTCGCGCAAATCCGCCAGCACTGACCAGCCGTTGCGCTTGGGCAGCTTCATGTCCAGCAGCACCAGCTGCGGGTGCCAGCGCCACAGCGCTTCGCGCACCGCACCGCCATCGCGCACCACCATGCAGCGCGCCTCTTCCCGGGTGAGAAACGAGAAAAGGATCTCGGCAATTTCCGGTTCGTCCTCGACAATCAGGATCCGATATCCGGACAGCGAGGGGCTTGCTGCGTTCCCCATCAATGCGACCAGCCTTTGCGATGGACTCCGGGATGAGACCTGAAGGTGAATGAGACGATATCGCCCAAATGTTGGGCCTTCCTAGCAATATATTGCAAGACCGTTGCGGTGCAGCGCTGTCCCGATTGCGGGCCTTCGCGGGGAAGGGAAACCTCGGCGAAGGCCCGCCACGCTGGCGCGGGGCCCTGCGCAGCCCCGGCACTGCGTGTCAGGAGAACAGGGTCGCCGTCGGATCGTCGGGATTGGGATCCATCTGGGTGGTGCGCACCGTGCCGTTCACCAGTTCGACGATATAGACCGAGCCCGCGCGGCGTGCGTTCAGGGTGAGTTCGCCGAGCCGCGGATCAATTGTCACCCGGATATTGCGATCCGAACCCGTGTTGGCCCAGGCGGTAACAAGCCAGCGATCGGCATTGCGCATCTTGCGCGCCAGCACGCGGGCGGTCGGCACGGTGGCTGTCCGCGTGCCCCACGGGACCTGCGCGGTTTCACCCACAGCGGGGAATTCCATCGCCTTGGTCACCCCCGAGCCCGCGGCGCTATAGGGGTGATCATTCGGCCCCGGCAGCAGATCGCCGTCACGCAGGAAGGGCTCAAGGTGCGTGAAAAGGGCATAGGCCTTGCTGAGCTGGATCACATTGCGGATCTGTACAGGCCGCGTGGTGCCGACAGCGAGGTTGGATCGCATCGCTTCGAATGGGGCGCCTTCGCAGGTGAAATAGCCCGAGGCCGCCCCGATCGCGCCAGCGGTGAAATAGGCCTTCATCATGCCGAGGAAGAGATCATCGTCGGAAATGCGCGCGGCATAGGTCGCGGGATTGCCGCGCTCCCAGCCGAGGCTGACCCAGGGATAGACATACTTCTGGCCCAACCCGATCGTCCCCCCGATATCGCGCAGCGCCTGCGTGAGCGCATCGTGCGGAATGCCCTGTCCCGGGTGCACCCCAGACCAGCCGGAGTTGAAATAGTTGAAATACATCTGGGGTGAGCCATAGTCCGAGACCTGCGGCACACGATCGCGCGAGAGGAACTGCTCCCAGATAAACATGGCATTGCGCCAGTCGGCCCAGCGCCCGCGTTCGGGGCCATAGGCTTCGAGATACCACGAATAGAACGGGCGCCCCCGCGCGAGACGAGAGAAGATGCCTTCCTTGATCAGCCGTTCCTGCCGCGCTTTGGCGGCGGAGATGTAATCATGCCAGCGAGTTTGCCCCGAAGCCTGATAATCGGCCATCACGCGCGGATCCTGCCCCCACAATTGCGCGGGGTCCCGACCGCCAGACAGCCACAGGCCATATTCGCCTTCGTTGACGACAAGGCGAATGGGCTGGCCGGTGGCATCCTCGACCGCGCGCGCCTTGTCGCCGATTTGGCGTCCGATCTGGGTGAACACGCTGTCGGGTGCGGTTGGCGAGACAATGGGGCGGCCATCTTCGATGATGATGTTGCCACTCGTATCGCGGATGTAGGTTTCCGGCGGCGGCTGCAAAAGCTGCGCGCTCGCCCCGTTGTAATTGTTGAACAATCGCCACAGGCTCGCCTGTGAGAAGGCCAACGGATAGGTGCCAGGCCGGTTGCGGATTTCCTGCAAGACGGGACTGCTGGCGAGGTTCACGCCGTCATTGAACTGGCCAGCGTAGCCCCAGTTCTGCATCATCTCGACCTGAACGTTTGCGGATACCGCGCAGCTCGAATAGGTCAGCGGCAGCAAGGTATGCCCGGCCTTGAAGACCGGTCTGATCTCGCTGCGCAGATGATCGAGCGGGGTCGAGGTCGCGCCGATGGTCACCGGATTGGGATTGACGGTGAGGGTCATCGTATCGCTGGCCGCACCGCCGCTTGCGGAGCTTTCGCGCGAGAGGCGCAGCACATAGGTGCCGGGCGTACGCGCGGCCACCTGGGTCACCGCCCGGTCAGCCGATTGGAAGGTGACAGCGGTGGGCCCGCTGACCTGCTCCCACACCAGCTTGTCACCGCTCGCCGAACCGGCAAGCCGCGCGCGGGTATCGGGGAGCGTGATCGCAATGTCAGGCCCGGCATTGACCTGCGAGGTGGACGTGCCTGGCGCGGTCACCGTCTGCGAATTGTCGCCGCCTCCGCCCCCGCAGGAAACAAGCGCAAGGCTGGACAAGGCAAGACCTGTAAACGTGAAGCGACCCGATTCATGAGACATTGCGACCCTCATTATGTAGCAGAAATGCTATATATCTTATGTCATTAGACTACTTAAAAAAGTCCTAATACAAAAATAGAACCACTATGACTTTGGTGTTTTGCCGGCGTGTCGGGGCGGATTGGGCGCTCGTCAAAAGGGCCGGGACACGCGTGATCGACAGGGCCTTTGGCAGCGCCGTGCGGCTGTGCCATAAGCTGATCAACCGGGGCAGGAGGGCACCAGCATGACACAGGCCAGCGCGCATCCCGATGATCCGCATTATGTCCACCGCACCGGCTGGCTGCGCGCGTCGGTGCTGGGCGCCAATGACGGGATCATCTCGGTCTCCTCGCTTATCATCGGCGTGGCTGCGGCAACGCCGGAGCCGGGCGCTACCCTGATTGCCGGGGTGGCGGCCTTGATGGCGGGCGCGATGTCGATGGCGGCGGGTGAGTATATCTCGGTCTCCAGCCAGTCCGATTCCGAGCAGGCCGATATCCGCCGCGAGCAGGAGGCGCTGGCGCACACGCCCGAGGAAGAGCAAGCCGAACTGGCGGCGATCTACCGCGCCCGCGGGCTGAGTGAAGAAACCGCGGCGCTGGTCGCCCGCGAATTGAGCGCACAAGATCCCCTCGCTGCCCATGTCCGCGACGAATTGGGCCTGTCCGAGCATCTCGCCGCCCGCCCGCTGCAAGCCGCGCTGGCATCGGGGGCGACGTTCAGCGCCGCCGCCGCCGTGCCGCTGGTGGCCGCATGGCTGGCCCCGCCGAGCGCGATCATCGCCACGGTGGTGGGCGTGTCGGTGCTTGCGCTCGCCATCCTCGGCGCGCTGGGCGCCAAGGCGGGGGAGGCTCCGCTCACCCCGGCCGTCATGCGCGTGGTCGGCTGGGGTGTCTTTGCTATGGCGACCACTGCGGCGGTGGGGCGGCTGTTCGGGGTCAGCGTCTGACTGGCGCAGCGCGCGCCCGCGATCAGTCCGACGGGATCAGGGTGATCGCCGTCTGCCGCCCATCAATGAACCGCACGCTTGTCCCGTCAAAAAAGGCGTCTTCCTCGGTGCGGAAATCGACCCTCTGCCCGTTCCATTCGGGCACGGCGCTGTAGGTCGTGAGCTCAATCGACCAGGCCGTATCGGGGTAGATTGCCCCCGCGCCGCGTGGTTCGGGGTTCTGATTGTCCCAGAACCCGATTGAAGGTCCGGCGCCGTGGCCATGCGTACCGATCGGGTGGCTGTAGATCGACGGATCAATCCCTACCGCCATCGCATCGCGGCGCGACAGTGCCAGCACGTCGTTGCCGCTGCGCCCAACGGCAAAGTGGCCGCGCATGATATCCTGCACCCGGTTGCTGTTGGCGAGCCCGCGCTGCAAGCCTGCGGGCGCTGCCGTTTCGCCCGGCTTCAGCACATAGGCGAGATGCTGGGTATCGGTGCTGAGCCGGAGATAGGTGATCCCGAAATCCGTCCACAGCAGATCGCCCGGCTGGATCACCGTGGCGCCATCGCGCATCCCCTTGGCACCTGCGCGCTGGATTGTCACTGAAGGATGGAACCATGGGGTCAGCCCCAGCGTGCGCAGCCGGTCGCGATACCACCACTGCACGTCTTGCGTGGTGGTCACGCCCGGGGTGATCACCTTGCGCGAAAAGGCTTCGGCGATGATCGCATGGGCGATGCGGACAATGCCGGGATAGATCGCCATTTCCGCTGGCGTGCGGGTTTCGAGCCAGCGGGTCGCGAGCCGTTCGCCGGTGACAATGCGCGGGTGATATTCCGGCGGCAGCGCGGCGCGCAGCAGATTGTACTGGCTCACTGTCATTCCGTCGCCAAAGGCGCTGAGATCGGAGACGTTGACGGCGATCTTTCGCGGGTTCCGCGCCGCGATGATATCGGCGACCGCGGCCCATTGATCGGGCTGTTCTTCGGGCTTCCATGCGGGTGCAAACAGGCCGCCGAGCCCGTAGCGGCTGACCGTGAGCCGCTCGGTCGGCTTGCCTTCGCCGGGATCGTGGAAAATCAGGATCGTCCGCCGGCGCGCATGCATGTTTTCGGCATCGAGCATGGTGGCGACGACCGGTTCTTCGAAGTATTCGCGTGCCATCAACAGCCAGAGATCAACGCCTTCCTCGCGCATGATGCGCGGGATGATGGTATCGAGCCGTTCGGCCAGGATGCGGTTGATCAGTTCGGCCTGTTCGCGTGCCGGGAGAACAGCGGGGAGGGCAGGCGCGGCTTCCTCCGTGTCGCTGAGCGGCAGGGCGGGGGCAGCGGCAAGCGGCGCTGCCAGCGCCATCGCCGCGACGCTCCCGAGCCATCCGATCCGTTGGGCAAGGCCAGTCAAGCGCATGAAGTGTGTCCTGTGTCATGAGGCGCAGCAGCAAGCCGCGCGAGGATTTCGGGATCATTGATATTGGCAAAAGGATCGCGGGACGAGGTCTCGCTGTCCCACGCGATCCGCACCGCGCCAAGCCGGTCGGCCAACCGCCACAGCGAACGGCCGCCTTCGGCGATGAACGCAGCCGCCTCGCTCTCTCGGATGCGCCACAGGCTGGCAAGCGGCTGATCCTTGCCGCCGCTTACCGGCATGGCAACCGCGTGATCGCCGATCCGAGCCGCCAAGCGGGCGAGCAG
The DNA here is from genome assembly GCF_034653295.1 of Erythrobacter epiphyticus. Lineage (NCBI taxonomy): Bacteria > Pseudomonadati > Pseudomonadota > Alphaproteobacteria > Sphingomonadales > Erythrobacteraceae > Erythrobacter > Erythrobacter epiphyticus. The sequence goes on from NZ_JAYEEU010000008.1 coordinate 122,129, forward strand.
ATCATCGGGCAGAAAGGGCTGATCGCAGCCGATCAGCATTACCGCCTCGCACGAATTGTCGCGGGCAAAGCGCATCGCGCTGACAAGGGCGCTCACCGGGCCAAGGCCGGGCTGTTCGTCGATGAGCAGGGGCAGGCCTGCGGGCGGGATTTGATCCTGCGCGCGCACCGCAATCGCGCAGGTGCCCGATTGCCGCATCGCCCATTGGCAGGCGTGATCAAGCAGCGTCGCGCCGCCAAGTCTGCGGAGCGGCTTTGCCCCGCCCATGCGCCGCCCATCGCCGCCGGCAGCAATGACGATGGCAGGGGGGGCGGGAAGGCTCATCACCCGCCAGACTAGGCGCCCTGCGCGGTGCGTCAATTGAAGTGGTGCAAGCCCGCGCCAATTCGTGTTAGCGCCCGTTCCATGAACACGTGGATTGATGAGGCGCGCAGCGCCGTGCGCGCCGCACAGGCATATGGCGAAACGGTGCGGGCACAGGTCGCGGCGCGGGTTGCGCCGGACGGCAAGCCCGATGCCCGCTTGCTCGCACAGGAGCAGCACGCGGTGCACGGTTTCGGCTGGCTAGCCGCAACGCTCGCGGCGCTTGAGGCGACCTGCGATTGGGCCGCGCGCGCCGCTGCCGCCGGGCAATTTGGCGAGATTGAAGCGCTCACTCTCAGGATCGGGTTCGGCGAATATTGCGCACAGCTCACCAGCGGGGTCGCGATGAGCGCGAATGAGATCGTGCGCCCCGCTGCCTTCGGAACTGATGACGCAGCCCGCGCGCTGGCAGCGGATCAGGCGGTCGCGCGCTTTCTTGCTGATGGCAACACCGCGGAAACCCGCGCGCGGCTTGCGGTGCTGCTGGCGCAAGGGGCACGGCCCGACGAAGCGCTGGGGGATGATACGCTGGATCTGGTGCGCGCGCAGTTCCGCGCCTTCACCGCCGAGACCATCACGCCCCGCGCCCATCAGTGGCATCTTGATGATGCGCTGATCCCGGCGGAGATCATCGCCGAAATGGCCGCGCTTGGCGTGTTCGGCGTGTGCATTCCCGAAGCGCATGGCGGGCTTGGCCTTGGCAAGCTTGCGATGGCCGTGGTGTCGGAGGAGCTGTCGCGCGGGTGGATCTGTGCCGGCTCGCTCGGCACCCGCGCCGAGATCGCGGGTGAGCTCATCAGCGAGAATGGCACGCCTGCGCAAAAGGCGCATTTCCTGCCGCGCATTGCCGATGGTTCATGCCTGCCCACCGCTGTCTTCACCGAGCCGGATACCGGCAGCGATCTTGCCTCGGTCAGAACCCGCGCCGAGCGCCAGGCCGATGGTTCCTGGCGGGTGACCGGGGCCAAGACGTGGATCACCCATGCCGCGCGCGCCGATTTGATGACGCTGCTGGTACGTACTGATGCGAACGCGCCGGGCTATCCGGGGCTCTCCATGCTGCTTGCCGAAAAGACCCGCGGCAGCGACGCTGACCCGTTCCCCGATGCTGGCATCGCGGGCAGCGAAATTCCCGTGCTCGGCTATCGCGGAATGAAGGAATATGCGCTCGGTTTTGATGGCTTTGCGGTGGCCGGTGATGCGCTGCTCGGCGGGGTTGAGGGGCAGGGCTTCAAGCAATTGATGCGCACCTTCGAAGGGGCGCGCATCCAGACCGCTGCCCGCGCGATCGGGGTGGCATGGAACGCCTTTGATCTTGCGCTCGACTATGCGCAAAGCCGCAAGCAGTTCGGCGAGCCGTTGACGGCCTTTCCCCGCATTGCCGACAAGCTCGCGCTGATGGCGGCGGAAATCGTGATGAGCCGCGAGCTGACCTATTACGCCGCGCGCGCCAAGGATCGCGGCACCCGCTGCGATATCGAGGCGGGCATGGCCAAGCTGCTGGCTGCACGCACGGCGTGGATCGCGGCGGACAATGCCGTGCAGGTACATGGCGGCAATGGCTATGCGCTCGAATACCCGATCAGCCGGGTGCTGTGCGATGCGCGCATTCTCAACATCTTTGAAGGCGCGGCAGAGATTCAGGCGCAGGTGATCGGGCGGGGGCTGCTCACCGCGCAGGCGGCCTAGGGCAAAGGCGCGGCATCGGTCACGCCTGCGTCCGGTTGCCCGCGGCACGCCGCCCTGCCAGTGTCGCGCCCGATGATTCGCGAACCTGACACCGCTGCCGCCGCCACTGCTGGCCCCTTCCTTCTGACCGAGGGCATCCATAATCTGCGCGATTATGGCGGCTATGCCGTGGCGGGCGGTGCGCGGGTCAAAGCCGGCCTGTTGTGGCGTTCGGGCCAGCACATGGAAGCGAGCGAGGATGATCTTGCCTTGCTGGCCCGGCTGGATATTCGCACGATCATCGATCTGCGCGGCAGCAGCGAACGCGAGGCCTTTCCCTGTCGCCGTCATCCCGAATTCGACGCTCATGTGATCGCCTTTGATGGCGAGACCACCAGTTCCCCGCCGCACGAAGGCGGCGGTGGGCAGATCGAGATGACCCCTGCCAAGGCGCGTGAGCGCATGCTCGCCGTCTATACCCGCATGCCCAACAACCCGGCGATGCGCCACATGTTCACCCGCTATTTCGCCGCGCTCGACACCCGCGAGGGGGCAAGCCTTGTCCATTGCTTTGCCGGCAAGGATCGCACCGGGGTGGCTGCCAGCCTGCTGCTCCACGCGCTCGGCGTGCACCCCGATGATGTGATGGGCGAATTCCTGCGCACCAATGATGCGCCGACCGTGCATATCCTCGAACGCCAGTCGCTCCCGCGGATGCAGGCCCATTATGGCGAGATCGCGCCCGAGGCCCGTCGCAACCTGATGGGGGTGCTGCCCGAATATCTCGATACCTACATCACCGAGGCCACGCGCATCGCCGGATCGCTGGATGCCTACATGGCGGAGGTTTTGGGTGTGGATAGCTCGCGCAAGGCGCGGTTGCAGGCGCGTTTTGTGGCGTGACATTGCGCCGCGTCCTTCCCATATCGCCGCTTGACCCCATCACGCATTGAAGAGATCACCATGGCCACTCACCACACCAAGATGCTTATCATCGGCTCCGGCCCGGCAGGCTACTCTGCTGCGATCTATGCGGCGCGCGCGATGCTCGAACCGATTGTGGTGCAGGGGCTCCAGCCCGGCGGGCAGCTTACCATCACCACCGATGTCGAGAACTACCCGGGTTTTCGCGATGTGGTGCAGGGCCCGTGGCTGATGGAGGAAATGAAGGCGCAGGCCGAACATGTCGGCACGCGGATGATGTGGGACACGATCGTCTCGGTCGATCTCGAAGGGGGGCCGCCGTTCCGCGCGATCGGCGACAGCGGTGATGAGTATATCGGCGAAACGCTGGTGATCTGCACCGGCGCGCAGGCCAAGTGGCTCGGCGTTCCGGGCGAGATGGAGCTCGGCGGCAAGGGCGTATCCGCCTGCGCGACCTGCGACGGGTTCTTCTATCGCGGCAAGAAGGTTGCGGTGATCGGCGGCGGGAATACCGCTGTCGAAGAGGCGCTCTACCTCACCAACCATTCCGACGACGTCACCCTGATCCATCGCCGCGACAGCTTGCGCGCCGAGAAGATCCTCCAGGAACGTCTCTTCGCCAATCCCAAGATCACGGTGCTGTGGAACAAGGCGGTCGAAAGCTTCGAGGCGGGCGAGAACGGCATGCTCGATCACCTTGCACTCAAGGATACTGTCACTGGCGAGGCTTCGACTGTGGCGGTGGATGGCGCTTTCGTCGCCATCGGTCACGCGCCCGCGACCGAGCTGTTCAAGGGCAAGCTGCCGGTGGACGAAAGCGGTTATCTGCTGACCGAACCCGGCACGCCCAAGACCGCGATCCCCGGTGTTTTCGCCGCTGGCGACGTCACCGATCACGTCTATCGCCAGGCCGTGACCGCAGCAGGCATGGGCTGCATGGCCGCGCTTGATGGCGAGCGGTTCCTCGCCGCGCGGGCCCACGCGACCAAGGAAGTCGAAGCCGCGGAATGATCCGCCGCCCCGCGCGGGCTTCAGAACACCGCCAATCCGGCGTGCAGGATCAGCGCGATCAGCGCGAGGCTGGATAGCGAATAGAGCGCAAAGCGGAGCGCGACCTTGTTGATCGTCGCCTGCACCAGGCTGTGCGCGATCCGCAGGCCGACATAGGCCCAGGCGATCAGGCTGTTGAGCCCGTCGCCTTGCCCGATCAGCGCCAGCACGATGGCGACCGCGTAGAACAGCGTCGGCGCTTCGTGCAGGTGGTTGTAATTATGCGCGGGCCACTGGGTTTTGGGCGGCAGTATCTCATCGAGCGCCTTGGTGTTGCGGGCATCATCGGGCTTGAGCCCCGATGCAGTGAGCGCCGGCAGGCGCACAGCATACATCCACAGCCACATTACCATCGTCCATGCGAGCAGCACCACGACAGGTTGCAGGATTTCCATACCAATCATCACGTGGTCTCCTCAAGCGGGCAGGGCAGACGGATCAGCGAACACGGTTGCCATCACCGCGCGCACCGCGAGCACGATCAGTGCAATCGTGCTGAGAAGGAATAAGGCAAAGCGCACCGGAATGGTGTTCACCAGCACTTGCCACAGCGAATGCACCACGCGCAGCGCGAAGTAGGTCCAAGCCAGCATGATATCGAGCGCGCCGGGGCCAGTGAGTGCAAGGATCAGCACGGTCGCATAGAACAGCGTCGGCTGTTCATGCAGGTGGGTGTGATTATGCGCGGGCCAATTGGCCTTGTCAGGGATCACCCCTTCAAGATCATTGCCGCGCACGCCTTGTTTGCCAGCGAGCGCGGACTTGTCTTCCAGTTTGGCGACAGCGCCGAACCGCGCCGGGATGATCCAGAACAGCATGATGAGCGTCCACACCACCAGCAAGGCGGCGGGCGCGAGAATTTGCGCCTGCATTGATTGATCCCCTGATTGCACCTTTTTCTGGGGCGAGACTGCGAGCGGGGCAAAAGATTGTCAATTGCAACCGGTCACGGCGCGGTGAGGATGTGCAGTTGGAAATAGCCAAGCGGCCCGCGCGTGCTCGCGAGCGACAGGCCGCGCTTCGCCGCGATCTGTGCGGCAGCGGCGGGCAGCGCGGTGCGCGGGGCGACATGGAACTTGGCCAGCCACGCAAGCAGCCCGCGCGCGAGCGGGCGGGGCAGGCCTGCCAGATCGCCGAAATCGACAAGATGCAAACTGCCCCCGGGCGCGAGCAGGCTTGCAGCGTGATCCAGCGCGCCTTCCCAATCGGGGATCATCGACAGCGAATAGGACAGCACGATGCGATCGAATTGCACTTCGCCGAGCACGCCGGGCGCATCGAAAGTGCAGGCGTCGCCCTGACCAAGCCTTGCCTTGTCACCAAGCGTCTTGCGCGCGCTTTTGAGCATTTCCTGCGAGATATCGAGGCCAAACAGCCGGATTCCCGGCCATTTCTGCCAGATCTTGGCGAGATTGCGCCCGGTGCCGCAGGCGATCTCCAGCACCCGCATTCCCGGCCGCGCATCCAGCCCCACAATCAGCGTATCGCGCCCGAACAGGTAGTACTTGCGCGTCAGGTCATAGATGTGGCGCTGCCCGCGATAGACCTCGTCCATCAGCGCCGCGTGTGACGATCCTGCGCTCGCCATCACGCCAGCTCGTACACATGGACACCGCCATAGATCGACGAACGGTCACGGCGGGTGCAATCGGCGGAGGTCTCTTCAAGGTAACGCCACTTCGACAGGATCGCGTCATCCAGACGGCCGGGCAGCAGGCTCGGCTCGGCGGCGGTGCGGAACAGCACCCGCGCGCCGGGGCGGCTCGCGCGGGTGATCCTGGCCCACAGGTCATCAAGCTGCGCGTTGTTCATCCAGTCCTGCGCGTCGAGCAGCACGAAGCGATCCATGCTCGCCTCGTCGCGCGCGCCGATCCAGTCGACCATATTGGCGCGCACCACATCGATGCGGTCAACCCGCTCCTTCATCGCGTCCCAATGGGCGCGCTGGAGATAGGGCGGCAGCGGGGCATCCTCCGAACGGCTGTAGCCGCGTCCGAAGGCCTGCCAGGCGAAGTAGTTATCCTGCACGGCAAAGTCGCAGGCGAGCTTTTCCAGCCGCCGTCGCAACACTTCGGCCATGCGCTCATCACCCGCCAGGTGCTCGAACTGCGCCGGCGGAATGCCGAGCCCGAACAGCGAGGCGGGCTGATCGGTCAGCCAGCGGATGAAGCGCTTCTCGAACACCGGCGCCAGCTCCCGCTCGAACACTGCGCGCTGTTCCTCCAGCGTTTGCGCCGCGAGCACCTTGCCGAGATCGATCTTGTACAGCTTGGCAAAGACATGCGCCACGCCGATGAAGTTGCCGAGCAAGCCCTTCCGGTAAATGCCGCGGGTGAAGTACGAGATGCGCCGCCTCCCGCGAATGTCGCGCTGTTCCCAGTAGGCACGGCTGACCAGATCGAGGTGCGGCGCGATCATGGTGGTGTAGACTTCGGCGTTTTCCTTGTGATCGGCGTGGGCGAAGAAGCGGTGGAATCGCTCGTAATTGGGCAGGTGCCTGATCGCCGCGATCTTGAGCCGACCGAGCGCGACATGCGCGTGGTTGAGATCGACCGCCGTGACGCTTTCAGGGTTCGCCGTCAGGTAGGACAGCGCGTTGCAGCTGCCGCTGGCGATGCACATGACGCGGCTGTCCAGCTCGATGGCGAGGCCCTCCATATCGACCACCGGGTCTTCCCAGATCTGGGCATAGACCAGCCCCTTGAAAGCCAGCGCAAACGCCTTGTCGAGCAGCTTGTCGCCGAGCCCCGCATCCTTGCGGACGACCGCGTCCTCGATGATCCGCTTTGCCTGTGTCGCCATGGGGAGGGGGCCTTTCGTAACGTCAGGTGCAAGCCATATGGCGCGTGCGTGTCGGCATTGTGACGCTTTCCACTAGGGCGATGACGGATTTTATGCCCGTTCGTCCTGAGCCTGTCGAAGGACCGTTCTTCTTCTCTTGCTTGGCGCGAGACGCAAGCAAGACAGCCCTTCGACAAGCTCAGGGCGAACGGGGCAGGGGGCTAGTCGCCGCCCGCAATCGTTGCGGCATAGGCCGCGGGATCGGCATTGCCGCCGGTAAGCATGATCACCGTGCTCTCATCCACCGGCACCTTGCCCGCCAGTGCCGCCGCCAGCGCTGCGGCACCGCCCGGTTCGACCACCAGCCTGAGATGGGCGAAGGCGTAGCGCTGGGCGGCACGCACCTCGTCATCGGTGACCGTAACGCCCGGTTCCGCGCGGCCTTGCAGGACGCCAAGGTTGATCGGCTTGGTCGCGAGCGGCTGGAGCGCGTCGCAGATCGTCCTGGGGGCATCAGGGGCAGCGGGGACGATGGCTCCGGCGGCGAGCGACTGCCCGACCATGTCCCACCCCACCGGCTCGACCGGGTGGATGGCACTGTCAGGCGCGCCGAGCGCCAGCCCAGCGGACAGTCCACCGCCGCCGCAGCAGGCGACGATCCGCGAAGGGGCGCGGCCCAGTTGCGCGATGATCTCGATCGCGGCCGAGCCTTGCCCTTCGATCACCCAGGGATCGCCGAAGGCATGAACCAGCGTGCCGCCTTGTTCGGCGATCAGCTTGGCCGCCACCGCGTCGCGATCTTCTCCCGGACGCTGATAGAGCACGACCTCGGCACCGAGCGCGCGGGTGTTGGCCAGTTTCACCTCGGGCGCATCGTGCGGCATCACGATGGTCGCGCCCAGCCCGAGCCGCCGCGCCGCCCAGGCCACGCCCTGCGCGTGATTGCCCGATGACACCGCGACCACACCCGCAGCGCGTTCCTCCGGCGAGAGGTTCACCAGCCGCCACCATGCACCCCTGATCTTGAAGGCGCCGATCGGTTGCAGCACCTCGGCTTTGACCAACGCCTGCACGCCGCCGATGTCGACCGGCAGCAGCGGCGTGGGCGGCAGGATCGCAGCGACCGCTTCGGCCGCCGCCAGCACGCCTTCATGGGTAGGGATTCGTTCAGTCACGTGGGTCGGTTCCTGTCTGTTGGAGACAATTGAGACACTGTCATGAAGCAGAAAAGTGACCAAGCGCAAAGCCTTGGTCGCGGTAACAAGCAGGCCGGGGCGGGGAGGCGAGGTCTCATCTTCCGGTCAGTCTGCCCCATCATATCCCGGTAGGAAATGCGGATCATTTGTCGCGCGTTCTGCGTTGGGGTAGGGCGCTGCGCAAGATTCGCATCGCTTCACGAAAGGTTCCTATCATGTCGGCAGCAAAATCCAGCACCGTCCTTGTTATCGGCGCGGGCGGGGTCAGCTCGGTCTGCGTCCACAAGATGGCGTTCAATCCGGACATCTTCCCCGAAATCCACCTCGCCAGCCGCACCAAGTCCAAGTGCGACGCGATTGCCGCCAGCGTGAAAGAACGCTGCGGGCGCGATATCGCAACCTACGAGATCGACGCCGAGGAAGTCCCGGCGATGGTCAACCTGATCCGCAAGACCGGCGCGGGCCTCGTCGTGAACCTCGCGCTGCCCTATCAGGATCTGCCGATCATGGACGCCTGCCTCGAAGCGGGCGTCGACTACCTCGACACCGCCAATTACGAGCCCAAGGACGAGGCCAAGTTCGAATACAAGTGGCAGTGGGCCTATCATGAGCGTTACAAGGACGCCGGCCTAATGGCACTGCTGGGCAGCGGCTTCGATCCAGGCGTCACCTCGGTCTTCACCATGTGGCTCAAGAAGCACAAGCTGAAGACCATCCGCCAGCTCGACATTCTGGATTGCAACGGCGGCGATCATGGCCAGCATTTCGCGACCAACTTCAACCCGGAAATCAACATCCGCGAAGTGACTGCCCCGGCGCGTCACTGGGAGAACGGTGAGTGGGTCGAGACCCCGGCCATGTCGAACAAGGTGGCGTTCGACTTCGAAGCCGTCGGCCCGAAGAACATGTATCTGATGTATCACGAGGAGCTCGAAAGCCTCGCCAAGTTCGTCCCCGAGCTGGAACGCGCGCGATTCTGGATGACCTTCGGCGATCAGTACATCACGCACCTCACCGTGCTCCAGAATGTCGGCATGACCAGCATCGAGCCGGTGAAGTATCAGGGCAAGGATATCATCCCGCTGCAATTCCTCGCCGCCGTGCTGCCCAAGCCCGAGACGCTGGGCGAGACCACCAAGGGCAACACCAATATCGGCGTGATCGCGACTGGCGAGGCCTTGGATGGTTCGGGGGAGAAGACGTTCTACATCAAGAACATCTGCTCGCACGAGGCGGCCTATGAGGAGACCGGCAATCAGGCGGTGAGCTACACCACCGGCGTCCCCGCGATGATCGGCGCAGCGATGATGGTGCGCGGCGACTGGCGCGGGGAAGGGGTGTTCAACATCGAGCAGATGGACCCCGATCCCTTCATGGCGATGCTCAACGCCCATGGCCTGCCGTGGACGGTCGAAGAAATGGCCGGGCCGGTTGATTTTTGAGGATTTTTGTTCACGCAGAGACGCAGAGAAGAAAGGGAGACGCAGAGGGCGTGATGTTGCCGATCGACGAGCTCAGTGCTGCCGTCATTGAAGAGGCGATCGGCATTCACCGGGAATTTGGCCCGGGCTTGTTTGAATCGGTTTATGAGTCCGTGCTCGTCGGAAGGCTCCGTTCGCGCGGGCTCAAGGTCGAACGACAGGTTCAGGTAAAAGCCGTCTTCGACGGCGAGGTCTATGATCCGGCTTTCAAGATCGACATGCTCGTCGATGACCGGCTTGTCCTTGAGATCAAGGCTGTCGAACGGCTTAGCAAGGCCCACGCCAAGCAATTGCTGACCTATCTGAGATTACTCAAACAGCCCGTAGGGCTGCTTCTCAATTTTTCCGAAGCGACCATGAAGGATGGTATCCGCAGGGTCGTGAACGATTACAAACCGGGATGACCTCTCTGCGTCTCGACTTTCTTCTCTGCGTCTCTGCGTGAAACAAAAAAGGGCAAAGGGCACAATGTCATATTTCGCTCGGGCGTTTGTCAGGCAGATTCCGCTTGTCGCGCTTCTTGCTGTGACACTCACCGCTTGTGATGCGCTGGCGCCGCCGCTGCCGCCCGAAGTCGTGCCGGTTGTCACCGTCGACAAGGGCTGGCCCGTGGTCCCCGAGGATGCGGTGTTCGGGCAGGTCAGCGCGGTCGATCTCGACGCTGCGGGCAATGTCTATGTGCTGCACCGGGCGAGCCGGGAATGGCAGAAGCCCTTTCCTGCCGATCCCATTGCCGAGCCGACCGTTTTCGTATTCGCCCCGGATGGCACGCTGATCAAGCGTTGGGGGGCAGGGCGGTTTGTCATGCCCCACGGGCTTTCGATCGACCCTGAAGGCAAGGTCTGGATCACCGATGCCGGGCTCGAACAGGTCTTCCGATTCAGCCCTGAAGGCGAGGAGGAATTGGTCATCGGCGAGCGCGGGGTCAGCGGTGCGGATGGCCGCCATTTCGGCCGTCCGGCGGATGTGGCCTTTCTGGGTGCCGGAACGCAGCTGCGCGTGCTGGTGGCCGATGGCTATGTGAACACCCGCATCGCCGAATTCTCGCGTGAGGGGCGCTTCATCCGGCAGTGGGGTGAGTTCAGGATTGCCCATGCTGTCGCGGCGGACGCGCGCCGCCTCTATGTTGCCGATCGCGAAAACAGCCAGATCCAGATCTTCGATCATCAAGGCCGGTTGGTGCGGAAACTCGCGATGCGGGGCGGCAATCATCCCTATGCCGTCAGACCGCTGCCGGATGGCCGCCTCGTCGTGCTGGAGGGGCGCGATGCGCAGGATCGCACCCGCGCGATCCTGCGGCTGTACGGGACAAACGGCCTGCTCGAACGCTCGCTTGACGCAGGCCTGCCCGGCACCAATATGAGCCTTGGCCATGATTTGGCGATTGCGCCCGATGGCTATGCCTATGTCACTGATGTCAAGGCGGGGCGCGTCGTGCGCTTTGCCATCCCTCCCATTTCGGACAAGCCCTGACCATGCAAACCAAGGCCGGTGATCCGGGCGCTTTTGCCCATTTCGATCTGTCGCGGGTGGATAGCCCCGCCTTCGTCGTGGACGCGGCCAAGCTGCGCGCCAATTGCCGGGTGCTGGCCGGGGTGCGCGATGCGGCAGCGGCGGACGGGGCGGACATCAAGGTGTTTGCGGCGCTGAAGGCGTTCTCGATGTGGTCGGCCGCGCCGATCATCGGCGAATATCTCGATGGCGTTTCCACCAGCGGGCTGTGGGAAGCGCGGCTCGCGTCCGAATTCTACGATGGCGAGATCGCGACCTATTCCGCCGCCTTCAAGCCGGAGGAGCTGGAGGAAATTTGCCGCCTCTCCGATCACGTGATCTTCAATTCGCCGTTCCAGCATGAACGGGCGCGGCTGATCCTCGATCATGCGGCGGCGAATGGGGCCAAGGTCAGCACGGGCCTGCGCATCAACCCGCAAGTGCCGACCGGCGAGGTTGCGAAGTACGACCCCAGCGCCCCCGGATCGCGGCTCGGCTTCCCGCTCGACCAGCTCACCGAGGAGCACATGGAGGGCGTGGAGGGCATTCACTTCCACAACCTGTGCGAACAGGATTTTGAGCCGCTGAAAGCCACGTGGGACCGGGTGTTCGACGTGATCGAGCCGTATTTCGGTCAGCTGAAGTGGATCAACATGGGCGGCGGCCACCACATCACCCGCGCCGATTACCAGCGCGAGGAGTTGGTCGAATTCCTCAAGGACGCGGCTGAGGATACCGGCTGCCAGATCATCCTTGAACCGGGTGAGGCGGTGGCGCTGGATGCTGGGATTCTGGTGGGCACGCTGCTTGATACCATGTTCAATGAAGTTCCTGTCGGCATCACCGATATTTCGGCGACCTGCCACATGCCCGATGTGCTCGAAGCGCCCTATCGTCCGGCAATGCTCGGCGAGTTGCGTGATCCCGATCTGATCCCGATTCGCCTTGGCGGGCCATCCTGTCTCGCCGGGGACGTGATCGGCGACTACCGCCTGCCCGTTCCGGCCGAGCCGGGCGCGCGGTTCGCCTTCCTCGATCAGGCGCATTACTCGATGGTCAAGACCAACACCTTCAACGGAGTGGCCCTGCCGTCGATCTGGATGTGGGATTCGGAAACCGACGCGCTCGATTGCATCAAGCGCTTCGATTATCAGGATTTTCGTGACCGCTTGAGCTGAGTTTTTACGGCCCGCACACGATGGTCTGCGCCTGCGGTGCGGGCGTGCAATTGTCACATGTTTGCCAGCCCGAAAACGCTGTCTTGGAAAAGTAACGTTTCGCGGCGCGCAGGCCCATTTTTCGTTTGCAATTTGCCCCCCAAGCCCTATCTGCGCCCTTCCGCTGCCCCAAGGGGACTTCCAAACCGCAAGGCAGCTTGTCGTTTTATGGTTTCAACGAACCGTTTTGGGGGTCCCTTGAGTTGCACATCTATCCTGACGCACTGGCTGTAGTTCGCGACCTCCGTCCGGACGAACCTGTAATCCTTAACCGTCCGCATGCGGCGCGGCGCGCGGCCCGTTTCTTCATCGAGAAGTTTCCGGGCAAGGTGCTTTACGCTGTCAAGGCGAACCCCGCGCCCGATCTCATCACCATCCTGTGGGATGCCGGGGTGACGCATTACGACGTCGCCTCGATTGCCGAGGTGCGGCTGGTGCGCGGCCTTCTGCCGCAGGCGGTGCTGTGCTTCATGCACCCGGTGAAGACCGCGGCTGCGATCCGCGAAGCCTATTTCGAACATGGCGTGCGCACCTTCAGCCTCGATACCGCGGAAGAGCTTGAAAAGATCGTTGATGCCTGCCGCGATCCCGCAACGGGTGAGCCGGCCCGCGATCTGCGTCTGTGCGTGCGGCTGCGCGTCTCGTCGGAATATTCGGAGCTTTCGCTCGCCTCCAAGTTCGGCTGCGATCTGATCGAAGCGCCGGTGCTCTTGCAGGAAGTCCGCCAGCATTGCGACTGGCTGGGCGTGTGCTTCCATGTCGGCAGCCAGGCGATGACCCCGTTTGCCTTCGTGCAGGCAATGGATCGCACCCGTGCGGCGATTGCCGAGGCGGGCGTGGTGATCGACATGATCGATGTCGGCGGGGGCTTCCCGAGCAGCTATCCGGGGCTTGAACCGCCGCCGCTCGAAGATTACTTCGCGATCATTGCGCGCCACTTCGAAGCGCTGCCGATTGCCTACAACGCCGAACTCTGGTGCGAGCCGGGCCGGGCGCTGTGCGCCGAATATTCGTCGATGATCGTGGCGGTGACGAAGCGCCGCGGCGAAGAGCTTTACATCAATGATGGCGCTTACGGCGCGCTCTATGATGCGGCCCATGTCGAATGGCGTTTCCCGGTGCGCGCGCTCGAAGATGATCTGATCGAGCCGCTCAAGGATTTCGCCTTCTACGGGCCGACCTGTGATGATGCCGATTACATGAAGGGGCCGTTTGCGCTCCCGGCAGATATCCAGGCGGGCGATTACATCGAGATCGGCATGCTCGGCGCCTATGGGGCGGCGATGAAGACCGGCTTCAACGGCTTTGGCGAAGCCACGGTCGTGATGGTGGCGGACGAGCCGATGGCGAGCCTCTACACCGGCGGGCGCGTGCGTGAGGCGATCGACAACGTGGTGAGCCTGCGCTGACAAAGGCTGCGGTTGATCCAGTTCCGGCCGTCATTCCGGTGCAAGCCGGGATGGCGGCCGCGTTGGTTATATCGCCCGTGCGCCTTTGTTCCTCGCGGGTTGTTGCATGATGACGCAGCACTCCGCACAGTCCCATAGCAGCGCGCGCCTGGCGTGGCTGTCTGCTGTCCTCTTCGGTGTTGTGGCGCCGTGGGCGGCGATGTGGCTGCTGGATGCCCGTGCTGGCGATGGGCCGATCATTGCGCTTGGCGGCCCGATCCTTGCTGTCGGCCTCATGGGGGTTGGCATGATCGGCGCAGCGGCAGCGGCAAGCATGCGGATCGGGGTGCTGTGCGCCCTGCTGAACGGAGCGGGGCTGCTTGGGCTGGGCTGGGCCCTTGGCCTGCCGCTGATCGGCCATCCCTTGCCATGCGCGCTCGCGATGATCATCGCCAGCCTGAGCTTTGCCGTGCGCGGCGCGCTGTTCGCCCGCTCTGCTGGCGACAAGGGCTGGTGGATCGCGGTGTTTGTGGTGACGGGTGAGGTTGCGATCCTTGCCACCGCCATGGCGCTGCCCGCTGCCTTGCCGGCATGGTTGCTGGTCTTGCTGCCCGCGCAATGGGCGAGCGTGTCGATCCAGATAGCGCTGGCCGGAACGCCGATCATCGCGGCTGGCGCGGCGCTGGCGGCGCTCGTCGGGACGGCCGCTGCAACGCATCTGGTGGCGAGGCTATGGCCGCGCCGCTGGCCCTATCTGGTGATGTTCACCGCATGGCTCGGCTTCTCGGCGCTGGTATGGCACTATCCTGCCCCGCCAGTTGACGCGGCGAGCCCTGCGGCGTCTGCCGCGGATCAGCCTGGCAAGCCTGCCCCCGAACGCTCTTAGTCAAACCCGATAAAGCGTGCGGCTTCGGCCACGCTTTTGCGGTGGCTGACCACCGCATTGGCGGGAAAATCGGGATCGGGCCAGCCCATCGCCACCGCTTTCATGATCACCTGATCATCGGGAATGCCCGCGTGTTCACGCACCACCGGGCTTTGCATGATGCCCTGTGAATTGATGACGCAGCCAAGCCCCTTGCTCCACGCCGCGTTGACCAGCGCGGTTGTCACCGCGCCGCAATCAAACGCCGTGTCGTCAGAGCCGCCCAGTTCACGATCATAGGTCACGATCACGCACACCGGTGCATCGAACTGGCGGAAGCCGCGCAGCACCCAATCCTGCCGCGCGTCCTTGTCATCCCGCGCGATACCCATCGCGGCGAAAAGCTGCTTGGCGACTTCGACCTGCCGTTCGCGGTGGACACCGGCAAAGGCCTCACCCCGGCGGAATTCGCGGCTGTCGGGAACCCCGGCGAGGATGTTCTCGGTGTTGCCCTTGCGGATGCGATCCAGCGGCGCGCCGGTGATGACATGGAAATGCCACGGCTGGGTGTTCATCGAGGTCGGCGAGCGCATGGCAAGCGTCAGCACCTCTTCGATCAGCGCGCGCGGCACCGGCTTGTTCAGATAGCCCCGGATCGAACGCCGCCCGAGGACCACCTCGGCATAGGTCTGCTGGGGGTTGCCGCTCATCTCTCTCTCCCGAATCTGTCTATCGGGAGGGGTGCTAGCGCAGCCGCGCGTCCGGACAAAGGGCGCTACGGCACGGCGCTGCGGATCAGGCCGCTTCGGCGAGTTGCAGTTCGAGCCGGTCCCAGATTTCCACCAGCGCTGCTGTCAGCTCGTCCATCATCGCTTCGGTGTGGTTGGGACCGGGGGTAAAGCGCAGACGCTCGGTCCCGCGCGGGACCGTGGGGAAATTGATCGGCTGCACGTAGACGCCATATTCGGCGAGCAGGATGTCGCTGATCTTCTTGGCGCGCACCGGATCGCCCACCATCAGCGGCACGATATGGGTGACCGAATCCATCACCGGCAGGCCCGCTTCGGCGAATTTCAGCTTGAGCATCGCGGCAGCCTGTTGCTGGGCATTGCGCTCGATGCTGCTTTCCTTGAGGTGCTTCACCGAAGCAAGCACGCCCGCCACCAGCACCGGCGAAAGCGAGGTGGTGAAGATAAAGCCCGGCGCGTAGGAGCGGATGCAATCCACCACCTTGGCATTGGCGGCAATATAGCCGCCCATCACCCCGAACGCCTTGCCGAGCGTGCCTTCGATGATGTCGATGCGGTGTGCGGCATTATCGCGTTCCGAAATGCCGCCGCCGCGCGCGCCATACATGCCGACCGCGTGGACTTCGTCGATATAGGTGAGCGCGTTGTATTTCTCGGCCAGATCGCAGATCGCGTGGATCGGGGCGACATCGCCATCCATCGAATAGACGCTTTCAAAGGCGATCAGCTTGGGCGTGTCGGGGTTTTCCGCCGCCAGCAGTTCTTCGAGATGCGCCACATCATTGTGGCGGAACACCCGCTTGGGGCAGCCCGAATTGCGGATGCCGGCGATCATGCTGGCATGGTTCAATTCGTCGGAGAATATCACGCAGCCCGGCAGCAGCTTGGTCAGGGTCGAAAGCGTCGCGTCGTTCGAAACATAGCCCGAGGTGAACAGCAGCGCTGCATCCTTGCCATGGAGATCAGCCAGTTCGGCTTCGAGTTCGAGGTGGAAATGCGTGTTGCCACCGATATTGCGCGTGCCGCCGCTGCCTGCGCCGACATCATGGAGCGCGGCTTCCATCGCCCCGATCACCTTTTCATGCTGGCCCATGCACAGGTAATCATTCGAACACCACACGGTGATGGGCTTGGGCCCGTTATGCCCGTGAAAGCATCGCGCGTTGGGATAAGCGCCCTTGTTGCGCATGATATCGATGAAGACGCGATAGCGGCCTTCCTCGTGAAGGCGGTCAATCGCGGCATCGAAGATCTGATCGTAGTTCACGTGGCGCAGCTCGTCTTGTCTCTCGTGTGGGATCAAACCACCGTGCAGCCCAAAGGTTTCGTGAGGCTATCTAGGAGCCGCGGGAAAATTTTGCCACCGCGATGTTTGCGAGCGGCTCGCAAGCGGCGGCGGTGCGGTCAGAACGCTTCGACCGGCCCGAACCCGCGCGCGGCCAGCGCGTTGTCCAGCCCTTCGGCGGCTGTCACCGGCCCGGTCACGACAAAGCGGTTGGGGCCATGGCGGGCAAAATCCTGCCCCTCCAGAAGGTGCACGATCCGCCGGGCGATGCCCTGCGCACCATCGACCAGCGCGACCTCGGGGCGGAACACCGCGGTCAGCTCGTCCGCCAGCAGCGGGAAATGGGTGCAGGCGAGCACCAGCGTATCGATCGCCTTGCCGCCGGGCATGGCGCGCAGCTGTTCGGCAATCGCCTGCACCGGCGCGAGATCAACCGGCTTGCCGCGCAGCTTGGCTTCGGCAAGGCTGACGAAGGCGGGGGCTGCAATCCTGAGCAGGCGTGTGCCATTGGCGAATTCGGCTTCGAGCCTGTCGACATAGGCCTGCCGGATGGTCGCTTCGGTGCCGATCAGGCCGATGGTGCCGGTCTTTGTGAGCGCGGCGGCGGGCTTGATCGCGGGGACAGTGCCCACCACCGGCACTTCCAGCACTTCGCGCACCATGCCGAGCGCGATGGTCGAGGCCGTGTTGCAGGCAATGCAGACCAGGCGCGGGCGAAACCGTTCGGCCATGCGTCCCAGCAACCCGGCGACGCGGGCGGCGATCTGCGCCTCGGTCTTGCTGCCATAGGGCAGCCCGGCGAGATCGGCCGCGTAGATCACCGGGGCTTGCGGCAGCAACGGCTGGAGCGCGTCATAGACCGTCAGCCCGCCAACGCCGGAATCGAAAATCAGGATAGGGGTGGACGCGTCGACCATGGCCTTGCGGCGATGGCCGAGGCGCTGTGCAAGGTCAACTGCCGCGCTGGCTCAGGGCTTGCTGGCGGCGGCCAGATCCATGCCGATGCTAGCAAGCTGCGCGGCGGACCATTGGTGGAATTCCGTGTAGCTCACCTTGCCATCGCCATCGCGGTCGGCCTCGCGGTAGAACTCTTCGGCGCGGGCTGACCCGGCGAGCTTCAAGCCGCTTGTGGTAATAGCCGGTTTGCCTTGCCTCTCGGCGCGGGCCTCGTTCAGGACACGCGCCACGGCAGCGGCGGTTTCTTGCTTGTCGATTACCGCGAATTGAATGATCGGCGATTCGGGCGGTTCAAGAAAGCCCGAGCGGTCCTCGTCGAGCAGATTGAAAGTCCGGCGGGTGGAGGCGGCAATCCGTTCCTCGGCGCTGCTGGTGGCAGCGGGAGGGCTGGCGGCCTGCGGCGTGGCTTGCTGTGACAGCACGATTGCAGCGACGATGGTGAATAGCATGGCAAAAGCTCCCATGGTGCGTGGTTGAGGGCGCCATTGCTGCCGCTCCTGCGCTGCTAAGGGAACCTCCGAAAGCTGGGCTCCGGCTGGCTGGTACCTGCCCGGTAGGGCCTCGGCTTCGGCCAGCAGGCGCGCCGCTTCGAGCGAGGAGGCAACGCCGAGTTTGAGCCGCGCGGTCTTCAGCCGTTTTTCGATCGCATGATGCGAAACCCCAAGGTCGAGCGCGATTTCCTTGGCAGTCTTGTGTTCCAGCCAGCCGCGCAAGGCCTGCCGTTCGCGCTCGGTCAGTGTCGTGATGGGGTTGTTCGCACCGTTTTTGGCTTCCATGGCGGGCAGAGTAACTGCTAGCGAACGCAAGGCAAAGTACGGCCGGACAGTAAGGAGAGGGCTCGCGCGCTATGGAACCTGTTTTTGCTGCTGTGCTGGGATTTCTGTGCGGCTCGATCCCCTTCGGGCTCATCCTGACGCGCGCAGCCGGGCTCGGCGATGTCCGCAAGATCGGCAGCGGCAGCATTGGCGCAACCAATGTGCTGCGCACCGGCAACAAGGGTCTGGCGGCGGCCACCGTGCTGCTCGATGCGGCGAAGGGTGCGCTGCCGGTGCTGGCAGCAGCGCACCTCTGGCCCGGCACCGAAGGGATTGTCGCTGTTGCAGCAGTTGCGGGACATTGCTTCACGCCATGGCTCGCTTTCAAGGGGGGCAAGGGATTTGCCACCGCCGCAGGCGTGCTGGCCGCGTTGGCATGGCCCGCGATGCTCGCCTGTGCGGCGATCTGGGCGACAGTGCTGGCCGTGAGCCGGATTTCATCGGTGTCCTCGATGACGACAGTCGTCGCTGCGCCGCTCGTGGCGTGGGGACTCGGCTACCCCGAGGTCATGGCGCCGCTGGTTGCCATCGCCGTGATCGTCCTCATCCAGCACCGCGCCAATATCGGCCGCCTGATGCGCGGTGAGGAGCCGAAGGTGGGCGCCAAATCATGATAAGAAGCGACATCTGATGGAAGGGCCCGGGTCGCAGCGGGAGCCTTCCTCCCCCCAACTCAGTCAGGTCGAGGCCTTTGCCCGGATCCGCCTGTTGCGCTCGCCGCATATCGGGCCGATTTCCTATCGCCAGTTGCTGGCGCGCTTTGGCACGGCTGCTGCGGCGCTCGATGCGCTGCCCGATCTCGCCAGCCGGGGCAGGGGGCCATATCGGCCCGCCAGCGCCGACATGATCGAAGGCGAAGTGGCCGCGGTGCGCCGCGCGGGTGCGCGCTATCTCTTCCACGATCAACCCGATTACCCCGCGCTGCTGGCCGAGCTTGAATCCGCGCCGCCCATCCTCACCTGTCGCGGGCGGTTGGCGCTGGCGGGGGAGCCTTGCGTGGCGCTGGTCGGGGCGCGTAACGCCAGCGCCGCTGCCGTGAAGCTCGCGCGCGATTTCGCCGCTGCGCTCGCCGAAGCAGGCTTCACCGTGGTTTCAGGGCTGGCGCGCGGGATCGATGGCGCGGCGCATGAAGGCGCTTTTCCCAAGACCATCGGGGTGATCGCCAGCGGGATCGACATTGCCTACCCGCCGCAGCACACCGACTTGCAGGAGCGCATTGCAACAGATGCGCTTCTGATCGCCGAACAACCCCCCGGCACCGAGCCACGCGGGCGGCATTTCCCTTCGCGCAACCGCATCATCGCCGGGCTCGCGCTGGGCACGCTGGTGGTCGAAGCCGCGCCGCAATCGGGCAGCCTCATCACCGCCCGCCTTGCCGGAGAGGCCGGGCGCGAGGTCATGGCCATTCCCGGCTCACCGCTCGATGGCCGGGCGCTGGGGTGCAATCAATTGATCCGCGAAGGCGCGGTACTGGTGCAAACCCCCGAGGATGTGATCGAACTGCTCCAGAGCTTTACCGGCGCGCCGCGTTCACGCTTTCGCGTCGCCGATGATGCCGGCGGTTTCGATTATGCCGAACTGGCGGAGGCAGAGCCGGGCGAGGGTGCGGCGGTGATCGCGAGCTTGCTCAGCACGGCGCCTGTCAGCATTGATGACCTGATCCGGCAATCCGGCGCCAACCCGGCGGCGGTGCATTGGGCGCTGCTCGAACTGGAACTGGCAGGCGAGATCATCCGCCATGCCGGAGGGTTGGTAAGCCGCGCGACGTAATCTGCCCCGGGCCCTTGTATCGCCTCTTGACCGGGCATAAATCGCGGCCCCACTCTCGCGCGTACACACACGTAAGGGATTTTCGGTCGCTCTCATGCAACTTGTCATCGTTGAATCGCCCGCCAAGGCCAAGACCATCGAGAAATATCTCGGCAAGGACTACAAGGTTCTCGCGTCCTATGGCCATGTCCGCGATCTGCCGCCCAAGGATGGCAGCGTGAAGCCTGATGAGGATTTCGCGATGGAGTGGGAGCTCTACCGCGACAAGCAGAGCCGCTTCAAGGAAATCGCCGATGCCGCCAAGGGCGCGACCCGGCTGGTGCTGGCGACTGACCCTGATCGCGAGGGCGAGGCCATCAGCTGGCACGTGCAGGAGCTGCTGGCCAAGCGCAAGGCGCTGCCGAAAGCGGTTGATCGGGTCACCTTCAACGCCATCACCAAGCAGGCCGTCACCGAAGCGATGGCGCGCCCGCGCCAGCTCGATAAGCCGCTGATCGATGCCTATCTGGCGCGCCGCGCGCTCGATTACCTGTTCGGCTTTACGCTGTCGCCCGTGCTGTGGCGCAAGCTGCCGGGCGCCAAGAGTGCTGGCCGCGTGCAATCGGTGGCTCTGCGGCTGATCGTTGATCGCGAGCGCGAGATTGAAGCCTTCCGTGCGGATGAATATTGGTCAGTCGTCGCGCAATTGCAGCATGACGGCACTGATTTCACGGCCAAGCTGGTGCGGTTCCGGGGCGAAAAGCTCGACAAGCTTTCGCTCGGCGCACAAGGGATCGCGCTCGAAGCCAAGGCTGCCGTCGAAGCCGGGCGCTTCACCGTCGAAGGGGTTGAGACCAAGCCCCTGAAGCGCAATCCCGCGCCGCCGTTCACCACCTCGACGCTGCAACAGGAAGCCGCGCGCAAGCTCGGCTATTCCGCGCAGCACACCATGCGGCTCGCGCAGAGTCTCTACGAAGCAGGCGCCATCACCTACATGCGGACGGACGGCGTCCAGATGGATGCAGGCGCGATCGCTGCCCTGCGCGAGGCCATCGGCGCGCGCTATGACAGCGCCTATCTGCCCGAAAAGCCGCGTTTCTACAGCACCAAGGCCAAGAATGCGCAGGAAGCCCACGAGGCGATCCGTCCGACCGATTTCACGCGCGAACGGGCTGGTTCGGGTGACGAGGCCAAGCTTTATGACCTGATCTTCAAGCGCGCGATGGCGAGCCAGATGGCCGCCGCGCAGCTTGAACGCACCACCGTCACCTTGCGCGATGCCACCGGGCAGCACGAATTGCGCGCCACCGGGCAGGTGATCCGCTTTGCCGGTTTCCTTGCGGTCTATCAGGAAGGTTTTGACGATTCCGACGAGGATGAAGATGGCCTGCTCCCGATGCTCAAGGCTGGTGACACCCCGGCCAAGCGCGGGGTTGAAGCCACCCAGCACTTCACCCAGCCGCCGCCACGCTTCTCGGAAGCCTCGCTGGTCAAGCGGCTGGAGGAACTCGGCATCGGGCGACCTTCGACCTATGCCTCGACCATCCAGACCCTGCGTGACCGCGCCTATGTGCGGATGGAGAAAAACCGTTTCTTTGCCGAGGAAAGCGGGCGGCTGCTGACAGCCTTTCTCGAACGCTTCTTCCCCGATTACGTCGCCTATGATTTCACCGCCGGGATGGAGGACGAGCTTGATGTCGTCTCCGACGGGCGTGAGGATTACAAGGCGCTGCTCGCCCGCTTCTGGCGCGATTTCAAGCCCAAGGCCGACGAGGTGATGGAGAAGCTGCCTTCGGAAGTGACCGAGGCGCTGGATGAATATCTCTCCGATTTCCTGTTCCCACCGCGTGAGGATGGGGCTGATCCGCGGGATTGCCCGCTTTGTGCGAGCGAAGGGCGCGCGGGCGGCCGGCTATCGCTGCGGGGCGGGCGGTTTGGCGCCTTTGTGGCCTGCGCCAATTATCCCGAATGCAAATACACCCGCCGCTTTGCCCAGCCGGGTGGGGCGGGCGAGACAAGCGCCGAAGATGGCGTGATGGGCCAGCACCCCGACACCGGCATCGACATTGTCCGCAAGACCGGCCGCTTTGGCCCCTATGTTGAGATGGGTTCGGGTTCCGAAGCCAAGCGCGCGAGTATCCCCAAGGATCTCGATGATTTCGATCTCGATTGGGCGGTGAAGCTGCTTGATCTGCCGCGCATCATCGGCGCGCACCCGGATACCGGGCTGGAAATCGAAGCCAATATCGGGCGTTATGGCCCCTATCTGCGCCACGATGGCAAGTACGGGAAGCTGACGAACACCCGCGAGGTGTTCGAAGTGGGCATGAACCGCGCGGTCGATATCCTCGCCCAGGCCGCCAATCGGGGCGGAGCAGGCGCGGCGCGCGGCAAGGCGGAAGCGATTGCCACGCTCGGCGCGCATCCGGTGAGCGGCGGTGAGATCAAGGTCATGCCGGGCCGCTATGGCCCTTACGTGACCGATGGCACCACCAACGCGACGATCCCCAAGGACACCAAGCCCGAAGACGTCACGCTCGACGCCGCCATTGCGTTGATTGATGCCCGCGCAGCCAAGGGGCCAGCCAAGGGCAAGGCCAAGAAAAAGGCCGCTCCCAAAAAGAAGGCTGCCGCGGGGAAATCGTCAGCCAAAGCATGATTGCGCGCGGGCGTTGGTAAATCGTCAAGTTTTGGCGCTTATCACGATTCTCCAAGACCGGGGACCGCCAACGTGATCGAGATTGAAGTCCAGAACGAGACCCATCAAAGCCAGTCGCGGCTGCGCTTTGCTGCCGTGCCACGGATCGGGGAAGGCATTCGTCTGCGCGAACCCGATGGCATGTGGGCGAGCTATGATGTGATTGATGTGTGGTACCAGAAGGCCGAATTCGGCGATGTCTGGATGCCCTATCTGCATGTTCGCATCACACCGGGCGAAGGCGCGGCGGGGGAGCCTGAAGCGGCGCAATTCGCGTCCTTCGATGCCGGTTTTGGCGCCTATGCGGGGGAGGTCGAGCCATTCAAAATCTGATCAAACGCAACACCGGCCCGTATCGGCGTGCGGGGCTGGAAGGCAAGACGCTGGCGGAAAAGCTGGCGGCCAGCGAGGGCGCACAGGCGCATGCCGCGGCAGATGCCATGCCCGCCGCTGCCGAAGCGGGGGCGCCGCCGCGCGCCAGTGAGGCCCCGGAGGATGATACCGCCGCGATTGTGGCAGCGGCCAAGGCGATGCGTGATCGGTTTGCGCCGGGCACGGTGCCCGCCGCGACCGCGCGGGTCTGCCTGATCGTCGATGACAGCCGCGTGATCCGCAAGGTTTCCTCCAAGATCGCGCGCAGCCTTGGCTATGTCGCGGTCGAGGCCGAGAATGGCGAGGAAGCGCTTGCCCGTTGCAAGCAGGCGATGCCCGATCTCGTGCTGACCGATTGGAACATGCCCGAGATGGACGGGATCGAATTCGTCAGCAAGCTGCGCGCGATCCCGACGCCCAAGGAGCCGGTGGTGGTGTTCTGCACCTCGAACGGGGAAGCCAAGGACATCCATGATGGCATCGCGGCGGGCGCGGATGACTATATCGTCAAGCCGTTCGACGAAGCGGCCCTCAAGGCAAAGCTGGAGAAGCTGGGGCGGGGGTAAGAAACCCTTCGTCGCCCCGGACGTGATCGGGGGATTGGCACTCCGCTCTCACTTCGCGCTGCAAACTCCCTTCCCTAGAGGGAAGGGCTGGGGATGGGTGTGCCACGCCCGCTGGTGTCGAACCCCCACCCCCAACCCCTCCCCACGGGGAGGGGAGAAGCGGCAACGCTCCACTGCGCTCACCGCACCCAGTCGAGCCCGATTTCCTCGAACAATTCCTTGTCCTCGGCCCAGTTCTCCTGCACCTTCACGTGCAGGAACAGGTGGACTTTCACGCCCAGCACTTCGGCCAGTTCCTTCCGCGCCGCCTCACCGATCGCCTTGATCCGCGAGCCGCCCTTGCCCAGCACGATCGCGCGCTGGGTATCCCGCGCAACCACGATCTGCTGGTGAATCTCGATGCTGCCATCGGGGCGGACTTCGTATTTCTCGGGCCGCACCGCGCTGTCATAGGGCAGTTCTTCATGGAGCTGCTGGTAGAGCTGTTCGCGGGTGATCTCGGCGGCCAGCAGGCGTTCCGAGGCATCCGAAACCTGATCTTCGGGATACATCCATGCGCCTTCGGGCATCAGGCGGGCAAGCGTGTCCTTCAGCTCACCCACGCCTTCGCCGGTGAGCGCGGAAACGAAGAAGATTTCGGCAAAATCCACCTTGCCCGCAAGCTCCTGCGCCAGCGCCAGCAAGGGTTCCTTCTTGGCGCGATCAACCTTGTTGAGGACGAGGATCTTGCGTTCGGGCCGGGTGGCCAGCGCTTCGAGCAGCGGTTCCAGCTCGTGGCGGCGCTGCTTGATCGGATCGACCATCAGCAGCACGGCATCAGCGGCTTCCGCGCCTTCCCACGCCGCGTTCACCATCGCGCGGTCAAGGCGGCGGCGCGGGGCGAAGATGCCCGGCGTGTCGACAAGGATCATCTGCACCGCGGCGCCATCGCATTCGTGCAGCGCAATGCCGAGCATTCGCGCGCGCGTCGTCTGCGCCTTGGCACTGGTGATCGCGACCTTCTGGCCGACAAGCTGGTTCACCAAGGTCGATTTGCCCGCATTGGGCGCGCCGATCACGGCAACCATGCCGCAGCGGGTGGGGGTATTGGTTTCTTCCATCATAACTTCCGTTGGGGCTGAACGGGTCGAAGCCCGGCGGTTTCTGTTCTAGCATCGCGGCCTAAGCAAAGGACAGCCCTGCGATACGCGCAGGGGGAGCGAGGCTGGCTTATCCGAATTGTTCGAGAAAGGCCTTGGCGGCGAGCCTTTCGGCCTCGCCCTTGCTGGTGGCGCTGGCTTCAGCCGCGCCGACCTTGTGGATCGAGACCCGCACGGTGAAACGCGCCGCATGATCCGGCCCGCTGCGCTCGACCACCTCGTAAACCGGCATGGCCCGGCGATTGCCTGCCGCCCATTCCTGCAAGGCGCTTTTGGGGTGCTTGGCGCGGCCGACATCGCCTTCCAGCTCGTCCGCCCACAGGCGGTAGATCACATCGCGGGTGGCATCAAAGCCCTGTTCGACGAAACTTGCGCCGATCAGGGCTTCCATCACGTCGCCAAGGATCTTGTCGCTATCCTTGCCGCCATCATCGCGCGCCTGTTTGCCCAGCCGGATGTGATCGGGCACGCCGATCCGCCGCGCAATCCGTGCGCAGGTGGTGCCGCTGACCAGTGCGTTGAGCCGCTGCGACAGCTTGCCTTCCGGCCCGTCACCGGCGCGGTAGAGCCAGCTGGCAACCGCCAGCCCGAGCACCCGGTCGCCGAGAAATTCAAGCCGCTGGTAATCGCGCGCCATCGCCTCGTTGGGACTGCCGCTGTTGCCGTTGAAGCTGCCGTGGGTGAGCGCTTCGAGCCAGCGCGTCTCTTCCGCCACCCGGAACCCGAGCGCGGCTAGCCATTCGCGGGTCTGCGGTTCGAGCTGGGTCATAGTGTCGTCCCGATCCGGTCCCAGCGCGCAGCGGTAAACCAGGTCCACGGCTTGAGCCATTCGGCGCTGCCATCGGTTGACCACGCGATGATGCTGGCGCGGCCCACCAGATTGTTCATCGGCACCATGCCCACGCCGAACCCGGCCGCTGCGGGGAAACGGCTGTCCTGCGAATTGTCGCGGTTGTCGCCCATTACGAACAGCGCGCCGGCCGGCACCGTGACAGGCGCGTAATTATCCGCGCTGGATGGCCCGAAATCGACCACGGCGTGGCGGCGCCCGCCCGGCAGGGTTTCGATGAAGCGCTGATACTTGCAGATGCTGGTGCCATCGGTGCGCAGGGCTTCCTCGCCCCCCCATGCGCAGGCAGTGTTGGGGGAGAGCGCGATCTCGAAATCGCGGGTCGCTTGCAAGGGCAGGGGCGCGCCGTTGAGCACGACTTGGCCCTGCACCACCGCGATGGTGTCGCCCGGCAGGCCGATCACGCGCTTGATATAATCCGTGCCATCGACCGGATGCTTGAAGATCACCACATCCCCGCGTGCCGGTGTGCCGGGGAACAGGCGCCCGTCGGGCAGGGGAAGGCGAAACGGCAGCGAGTTGGCCGAAATGCCATAAGGCCACTTGGCCGCCAGCAGATAGTCGCCGTTGACGAGCCGGGGCACCATGCTTTCCGAAGGGATGGTAAAGGGCGAGAAGATAAAGCTGCGGAAGATCAGCACCGCCAGCAGCAATTGCACCAGGAACAGCGCAAAGCTGCCATGCCCTTCGCGCCCGGCAGGCTCGCGTCGATCATCAAGCGGTTCGCCAAGCGGCGCGCCGCGCTGTAAAGATTGGGGCTTAACATCCATGCCCAACCCCCTTACGCGCACCGGCACAATCGCGCAAAGGGATGTGAGACCATGGGATCAACAGCAGCAGAGCAAGCGGCTATTTGGCAGCGGCTGGCAGCGATGCCGACACCAAGCTTGCAAGCGCTGTTCGCGGCCGATCCGGGGCGGGTGGAAGCGATGACGCTACGGCTTGCCATCGCCGGGGATGAGGTCGCGCCCACCACCATGCTGATCGACTGGTCGAAAACCCATCTTCACGCCGATACGCTCGCAGCCTTTGAGGACCTGGCCGAAGCATGCGATTTTGCCGCCGCGCGCGCCGCGCTGTTCGATGGCGGGATTGTCAATGTCACCGAAGATCGCGCCGCCACCCACAGCGCGATGCGGGGCAGCGGCACGCCGGCGCAAGTCGAGGAAGCCGAAGCCCTGCTCGCGCGGATGGGCATGCTGGTCGAGGCCATCCACGAAGGCGCGCTGGGCGAGGTGAAGCATCTGATCCATATCGGGATCGGTGGCTCGGCGCTTGGCCCGGCGCTCGCGATTGATGCGCTGACCCGCGATCTGGCGCTGGTCGATGTCCATGTCGTCTCGAATATTGATGGCCTTGCGCTCGAACAGGCCTTTGCCGCCTGCGACCCGGCGACGACGCTGATCGCGATCGCTTCCAAGACTTTCACCACCATCGAGACGATGACCAACGCCGCCAGCGCGCTGAAATGGCTGTCGGATCATGGCGTGGCCGATCCCGGCGGGCGGGTGATCGCGCTCACCGCTGCGCCTGAAAAGGCCGTGGAGTGGGGCGTCGATGAAACCCGCGTGCTGCCGTTCCCTGCCAGTGTTGGCGGGCGCTATTCGCTGTGGTCGTCGATCGGCTTTCCCGTGGCGCTGGCGGTCGGGATGGAGGAATTCACCGCGATGCTCGCCGGGGCCAAGGCGGTGGATGATCATTTCCGCACCGCCGAAGGGCGCGCCAATGGCCCGCTGATGGCCGCCTTTGCGGATCAGTATTACGCCCGCTTGCGCGGCTGCCAGACCCGCGCGGTGTTCGCCTATGATGAACGGCTCAAGCTGCTGCCTGATTATCTGCAACAGCTTGAAATGGAATCGAACGGCAAGGGCGTGCTGGCCGATGGCAGCGCGGTCAGCGGCCCGACGGCCCCGGTGACATGGGGCGGGGTGGGGACCGATGCCCAGCATGCGGTGTTCCAGCTGCTGCATCAGGGCACGCATCTCATCCCGGTCGATTTCATTGCCAGCATCGCGCCGGGCAACGCGCTGGACCCGGCGCATCACCGCAATCTGCTGATGAACTGCCTTGCCCAAGGCGCAGCGCTGATGGCGGGCAAGGCGGCGGAAGATCCGGCGCGTAGCTATCCCGGGGATCGTCCGTCGACGACGTTCCTGGTCGATGATCTCGATGCCGCGATGTTCGGCGCGCTGATCGCCTTTCACGAACACCGCACTTTCGCCAATGCCGTGCTGATGGGGATCAACCCCTTCGATCAGTTCGGGGTCGAGCTGGGCAAGGCCATGGCCAAGGCCATCGACAGCGGCGAGGAAGCCTTTGATCCGAGCACCACGGCGCTGATGATAGCGGCCGGTTTGCGCTAGGCACACAGCGGCGGGGGATGAAGCGGGCGCGGCGGGCTTGCCGTAACATTGTTACAGTCCTATTGCAGGATACCCCCAACCCCGCTTGCGCGTTGCAGGTGGCTCGACAGATCAAGGACCGCTTCATTGAAGCAAGCGCAAGGCGCTGCGGATAACCCATCCCAGCCAACGCCGATCAACCGGGTGCAGGAAAACCTGCTGGCCCGCAGCGAACGTCGCATTCTCAACTGGCTGTGCGCCCGCTTTCCGGCGTGGGTCACGCCCGATATGCTGACCGGCGTCGGCATGGTCGGCGCGTTCATGGTGTTTGCCGGCTATGCTTCGAGCAATTTCGGCGATGGCTGGCTGTGGCTGACAATGGCTGGCTATTTCGTCCAGTGGTTGGGCGACAGCACCGATGGCAGCCTTGCGCGCTTCCGCCAGATCGAACGGCCGCGTTATGGCTATTTCCTCGATCACAGCTGCGACGGGTTGGCGACAACCCTCGTGGTGGTCGGGATCGGGATGACGCCTTACGTCGCGATGGAATTCGCGCTGGTGGCGCTGACGGGCTATCTGCTGCTGTCGATCCATGCCTTCCTGTCGGTGCGGGTGCTGGGCGAGCTGAAGCTGTCCTATCTCAACGCCGGGCCGACAGAGCTGCGCTTTATCCTGCTGGCCTTCACCATCATGATGATGGTGGCGGGCCCCGATGCGCCGCGCTGGGAGACCCCGTTCGGCTCGATCAACGGCTTTGATATCTTTACCGGCGGGGTCGGGCTGATCCTGATCGTATTGTTCGTGTTGCAGACCATGGTGACCTCGCGGCGGCTTGCCGTGATGGAGCCGCCGCGCAACGGGGAATGGCGTCAGCCTTGACTTTACGGCGATAAGCGCCCAGAGGCCGCTCATCGAAACGCGCTAGCCAGCGTGAAGCGGCGGACATGTGAAAAGTATCCGCCCCGGCCGCGTTCCGGTTTTCCCAAGGACTTCCCTTTTCACGCGGGTGGTTTGACCCCCGCGCCGCGCGTCGCCTTGTGCAGACGCGCGCCGCATATATTGCGAGTAATACTTCATGACTTTCGAAGATCTCGGGCTGTCGCAGCCCGTTCTACAGGCGCTTGATCTCAAGGGCTACACCACGCCGACCCCGATCCAGCAGCAGGCGATCCCGCCCGTGCTGAAGGGGCGCGACCTGCTCGGCATTGCCCAGACCGGCACCGGCAAGACCGCGGCTTTCATGCTGCCGGCGATTGATCGCCTGCGCGAAAACGACAAGCAGATCCCCTTCAAATCCTGCCGCATGCTGGTGCTGGCCCCGACGCGCGAACTGGCGGTGCAGATTGCCGATAGCGCCAAGGATTACGGCGCGCTCGCCGGTCTCAAGGTGGCGGTGATCGTTGGCGGCACCTCGGTGGGCAAGGATCGCAACAAGCTGCATCGCGGCACCGATATTCTGGTGGCCACGCCCGGTCGCTTGCTCGATCTGGTCGATCAGAAGGCGTTCAACCTGTCGGGTATCGAGATCCTCGTGCTCGACGAAGCCGATCAGATGCTTGATCTCGGCTTCATCCACGCCCTGCGCAAGATCCGCGAACTCGCGCCGGCTGATCGCCAGACGCTGTTCTTCTCGGCCACCATGCCCAAGGCGATCAAGGAACTTGTCGGCGGCTATTGCCGCAACCCGGTGCAGGTGTCGGTCACGCCTGAAAGCACCACCGCCGAACGGATCGACCAGTACCTCTTCATGGTGCAGCAGGATGAAAAGCAGGCGCTGCTCGAAATGATCCTGCAAGGCCGCCATCAGGTGCCCGGCGTGTTTGAGCGTGTGCTCATCTTCACCCGCACCAAGCATGGCGCCGACCGCGTGGTGAAGCGGCTTTCGCATGCCGGCATTCCCTCGAACGCGATCCACGGCAACAAATCACAGGTGCAGCGCCAGCGCGCGCTGGATGAATTCCGCAAGGCCAAGGTGCCGGTTCTGATCGCGACCGATGTGGCCGCGCGCGGGATCGACATTCCGGGCGTAAGCCATGTGATCAATTACGAATTGCCCAATGTGCCCGAACAATATGTGCACCGCATTGGCCGCACCGCGCGGGCGGGCAAGGAAGGCGTGGCGATTGCTTTCTGCGCCGAGGATGAACGCGCTTATCTCAAGGATATCCGCAAGGTCACCGGCGCAGAGCTCGACCGTCTGCCGTTGCCGGATAATTTCCGCGCCGTGGTGGAAGGCGAAGGCCCGACCAAGCCTGCACCGCGCGTGCCGATGAAGCGGGTGCAGCCGCGCCCGGTTGGTCAGCGCAAGCCGCAAGGCGATCAGCGGGGCGAACGCCGCGCCGATGGTGAACGCCGTCCGCAGGATGCCCGCGCGCAGGGCAGGCCGCAGGGTAAGCCGCATGGTCAATCGCAGGGTCAGCCGCAGGGTAAGCCCAGCGGCGATCGCGCCGGAGGCGGCCCGCGTCAGGGGCAAGGCCGTGGTCAAGGCCAGGGCCAAGGCCGTGGCGGTGCGGGTGGTCGCGGTCGTCCCGGCGGTGCCAGGGGCGGTGGCGGTGGCGGCCGTCCGCGTTCCGCCAGCGCCTGATCATCTTGGCATAGGGCCTGCTCTCGGCCATAGCGCCTCCTGACTCAATCAGGAGAGCGCTGTGGCGGAGCAGGACTACGATTTCGATCTTTTCACCATTGGTGCAGGATCGGGCGGCGTGCGCGCCAGCCGGGTGGCGGCGGCCCATGGGGCACGCGTGGCCGTAGCCGAGGAATACCGGGTCGGCGGCACATGCGTCATCCGGGGCTGTGTGCCCAAGAAAATGCTCGTCTATGGCGCGCATTTTGCCGAAGACCTCGAAGATGCCGCCGGGTTCGGCTGGACGATTGCAGGCAAAAGCTTCGACTGGATCAAACTGCGCGATCATGTGCAGGCCGATGTGACCCGGCTCGAAGGCCTCTATGGCCAGACGCTCTCCAATCACAATGTCACCGTCTTTACCGAGCGTGCGACCATCACCGGCGATCACCAGATCACGCTGGCGAGCGGCAGGGTTGTCACCGCCAAGACCATCCTCATCGCCACCGGCGCGCGCCCGCATATCCCCGAATTCCCGGGGCACGAACATGTCATCACCTCGAACGAGGCGTTTCACCTCGACAGCCTGCCGCGCCGCATCCTGATTGCGGGCGGCGGCTACATCGCCAATGAGTTCGCGGGCATCTTCAACCAGTTCGGCAGCAAGGTGACGATCGCCAACCGCTCGGACACGATCCTGCGCGGCTACGATGAGGCCGTGCGCGATCGCCTGCTGCAAATTGCAATGGTCAAGGGCATCGAATTCCTGTTCCGGGCGCAATTCGAATATGTCGAAAAGCAGGATGACAGGAGCCTGCGCGTCAAGCTGACCGGGCAGGATGAACGCGTCTTCGATTGCGTGATGGTGGCGACAGGCCGGGTGCCCAATATCGAAGGGCTCGGGCTCGAGACCGTCGGCGTCGAACTGGGCGAGCGGGCGCAAATCAAGGTCGATGCCTTCAGCAAGACCAACATTGATTACATCTACGCCGTCGGCGATGTGACCGACCGCGTGCAATTGACCCCGGTGGCGATCCGCGAAGGGCAGGCCTTTGCGGATTCCGTCTTCGGCAAGGGCGCGCCCTATGCGGTTGATCACAGCTGCGTGCCTTCAGCCGTGTTCAGCCATCCGCCGATTGCCGCCGTCGGGATGACGGAAAGCGAGGCGCGTAACCAGCTCGGCTCGGTCCGCGTCTATCAGGCCGATTTCCGCCCGATGAAGCATGTGGTGGCGGGCCGTTCCGAGCGCGCGCTTTACAAGATGATCGTCGATGCCGCGAATGATCGGGTGGTTGGCATTCACATGATCGGGCCGGATGCGCCCGAAATCATGCAAGCCGCCGCGATTGCGGTGAAGGCCGGTCTGACCAAAGCCGATTTCGACGCCACCTGCGCGATCCACCCGACCATGGCTGAAGAACTGGTGCTGTTCAAATGAGCTGATGCAGCGGCGGCGCGTTCGCGTTTTTGACACGTTGACGCTTGCCGCGCAAAACGGCAACGCCGTGCGCAAATATCCAAGGGGAATGGAATGTCTGCCAATATCGCCGAGATGGAACGCCGCCGCGAAGCTGCCCGCATGGGCGGCGGGGCCAAGCGCATCGAAGCGCAGCATGCCAAGGGCAAGCTGACCGCGCGCGAGCGGCTCGACGTGCTGCTCGACGAAGGCAGCTTCGAAGAGATCGACACCTATGTCGAGCATGACTGCATCGATTTCGGCATGGAGAGCCAGCGCATCCCCGGCGATGGGGTGGTGACGGGCAGCGGCACGATCAACGGGCGGCTGGTCTATGTCTTCAGCCAGGATTTCACCGTGTTCGGCGGCTCGCTGTCCAAGCGCCACGCCGAGAAGATCTGCAAGGTGATGGAGACCGCGATGAAGGTCGGCGCGCCGGTGATCGGTTTGAACGATTCGGGCGGGACGCGGATTCAGGAAGGCGTCGCCAGCCTTGGCGGCTATGCCGAGGTGTTCCAGCGCAATGTGCTGGCGAGCGGCGTCGTCCCGCAGATCAGCCTCATCATGGGGCCGTGCGCGGGCGGGGCGGTGTACTCGCCGGCGATGACCGACTTCATCTTCATGGTGAAGGATTCGAGCTATATGTTCGTCACCGGCCCCGATGTGGTGAAGACCGTGACCAACGAGGTGGTGACACAGGAGGAACTGGGCGGCGCGATCACCCACACCACCAAGACCTCGGTCGCCGATCTCGCCTACGAGAACGATGTCGAGGCGCTGCTCGCCACCCGCCGGTTCTTCGACTTCCTGCCGCTGTCGAACCGCGACGAGGCCCCCGTGCTCCCCACCGCCGACGCGTGGGACCGGATCGACAACAGCCTCGACACGCTGATCCCCGACAACGCCAACCAGCCCTATGACATGCACGAGGTGATCACCAAGGTGCTGGACGAGGGCGATTTCTTCGAGATCCAGCCGGCCCATGCGGGGAACATCATCTGTGGCTTCGGCCGAGTGGAAGGCCGCACCGTGGGCGTGGTGGCGAACCAGCCGATGGTGCTCGCCGGCGTGCTCGACATCAATTCTTCCAAGAAGGCCGCGCGCTTCGTGCGCTTCTGCGACGCCTTCGAGATCCCGATCATCACCTTCGTCGACGTCCCCGGTTTCCTCCCCGGCACCGCGCAGGAACTGGGCGGGATCATCAAGCACGGCGCGAAGCTGCTCTTCGCCTATGCCGAGGCGACCGTGCCCAAGATCACCGTGATCACCCGCAAGGCTTACGGCGGGGCCTATGATGTGATGGCGAGCAAGCACCTGCGCGGCGATCTCAACTACGCCTGGCCCACCGCCGAAATCGCGGTGATGGGCGCCAAGGGCGCGGTGGAGATCATCTTCCGCCAGGAAAAGGACGATCCCGCCAAGATCGCCGAGCGGACCAAGGAATACGAAGACCGCTTCGCCAACCCCTTCGTGGCGGCGCAGAGGGGCTATATCGATGAGGTGATCCACCCGCACTCGACCCGGCGGCGGATCGCCTTGGGGCTAAGGAAGCTGCGGACGAAGCAGTTGGAGAACCCGTGGAAGAAGCATGATAATATTCCGCTATGATTGAGGGCGTCATCCAAGTTCTAGCCGGAGGGTTGCTTGCACTCGCGGGGACGTTCGTCGGTCCATTCTTTCAGCGTAAGCACGAAAAATGGCGGGCTGACCGCGACGACCGAGCTATCTTGCGATCTAAGGCGGAGGAGCTCTTTGATGAGCTAGATCAGTTTGTTGCCAAGTCTCAAGCAGCAAGCTTGGCTGCCGTTGCCAAGATGCAAGACGATACGGTTGAAGGCAAGCCGGTTCCTGAACTCGGACGCGTGCGGGCAATTGCAGCGATCTACTTTCCGACCGCTCTACAGCTGATCGATACGTTTGAGACAGAAAACCTCGAGTTCATAAAGTGGGTTGGCACTACAACTGAAGCTGCGCTGAAGGATGGCGAAGCAGGGCTTAGCGTGCTCAAAAGTTTGCCGATGGTGATGGCGATCAAGCACCAGCAGCGGGGATCAAAATTCGTTTCGGACTTACGCAAGCATCTTGCTGACAACGTGCCGAAGATGGAATTGGAGAAATCTTAGAATGAAACTCGGCCGCTTGAACCACATCGGGGTCGCCACGCCCTCCATCGCGGACTCGATCGCCTTCTACCGCGACGTCATGGGCGCGACCAAGATCCACACGCCCTTCGATCTTGAGGAGCAGGGCGTGAAGGTCTGCTTCGTCGACACGCCCGGTGCGGACGGTGCATTGAACGGCACCCAGATCGAGCTGATCGAGCCGTTGGGGGAGAACTCCACGCTCGCGGGCTTCCTCGCCAAGAACCCGCTCGGCGGCCAGCATCACCTGTGCTTCGAGGTGCCCGACATCGCCGAGGCGCGCTCGGAATTCGAGGCGCTCGGCAAGCGCATCCTTGGCCCCACGCGCATCGGCGCGCACGGCACCCCTATCTTTTTCGTCCATCCCAAGGACATGGGCGGCATGCTTACCGAGATCATGGAGACGCCCAAAGAGGGCACGCACTGGTCGAATTGAATGAATTCGTCTCCCCGGGTTTGATCCGGGGTCCCGCTTCCTTTTGTCACCTCGGCCAAAGATAGCGGGATCCCGGCTCGGGGGCCGGGATGAC
Organism: Erythrobacter epiphyticus; assembly: GCF_034653295.1. Taxonomy (NCBI): domain Bacteria; kingdom Pseudomonadati; phylum Pseudomonadota; class Alphaproteobacteria; order Sphingomonadales; family Erythrobacteraceae; genus Erythrobacter; species Erythrobacter epiphyticus. Next base: position 156,765 of record NZ_JAYEEU010000008.1, read on the forward strand.
GTGAGAGAGAGGTTAGAAAAATGTCCTACGAAACCATCCGCGTCGAACGTGACGGCCCGCTGCTCACCATCACCCTGAACCGGCCCGAGCGGCTCAACGCCATGCCGCCGCAGATGGCGGACGAACTGGGACAGGCGTTCTACGATCTCGGCGATGCGCGCGCGGTGCTGATCACCGGCGAGGGCAAGGGCTTTTGTTCGGGCGCGGACCTTTCGGCGCGCGGCTCGGGCTCGGCGCTGGGCGGCAAGGGCGGGAGCCACGAGGCGCTGATCAACCACTACAACCCGGCGATCAGCCAGGTGGTGCGCGCGAGCGTGCCGGTGATCTGCGCGGTCAATGGTCCGGCGGCGGGGGTGGGTTGCTCGCTCGCGCTGGCGGCGGATTTCACCATCGCGGCGAAGAGCGCCTACTTCCTCCAGGCCTTCGTAAACATCGGCCTCGTGCCCGATGGCGGCTCGACCTGGCTGCTCACCCGCGCCATCGGCCGCGCGCGCGCGACGCGCATGATGATGCTGGGCGAAAAGATTTCGGGGCAGCAGGCCGAGGAGTGGGGCCTTGTCTACAAGTGCGTCGAGGATGCCGACCTGATGACCGAGGCCCGCGCGCTCGCCGAGAAGCTCGCCAACGGCCCGACCATCGCCTACGCCCAGATGAAGCGCAACATCGCCACCGCGCTCGACCAGAACCTCCAGATGGTGCTGCTCGCCGAGGCCGAGGGCCAGCGGATCGCGGGTGCGACCAAGGACGCGATGGAGGGCGGCATGGCCTTCCTCCAGAAGCGCAAGGCCGAGTTCAAGGGGCACTAATCGCGCCCATCTCCGTTCCTATCGAGCGGAGCACGCAGTGCGCAGTCGAGATACCACACAACGGTGTCTCGACTTCGCTCGACACGAACGGAAATGGTAATCCGATGACCCAGAAACCCACCCTCTCCGACTGGAACGCCCTTGCCGCCAAAGAAGTGAAGGGCCGCGACCTCACCTGGCACACGCCCGAGGGCTTCGCGATCAAGCCGCTCTATACGGCGGAAGATCACGCGGGCTTCGACCCCGGTCTTCCCGGCTTTGCGCCCTTCACCCGGGGCGTGAAGGCGTCGATGTATGCAGGCCGCCCGTGGACGATCCGGCAATATGCGGGCTTCTCGACCGCCGAGGAATCGAACGCCTTCTACCGCCGCAATCTGGCGATGGGGCAGAAGGGCCTGTCGGTCGCCTTCGACCTTGCGACCCACCGCGGCTACGATTCCGATCACCCGCGCGTCGTCGGCGATGTCGGCAAGGCGGGCGTGGCGATCGACACGGTCGCGGACATGGAGATCCTGTTCGACCAGATCCCGCTCGATTCCATGAGCGTTTCGATGACGATGAACGGCGCGGTGATCCCGGTGCTGGCCTTCTTCATCGTCGCCGCTGAACGTCAGGGCGTGTCGCAGGAGAAGCTCGACGGGACCATCCAGAACGACATCCTCAAGGAGTTCATGGTCCGGAACACCTATATCTACCCGCCCGAGCCTTCGATGCGGATCATTTCCGACATCATTGCCTATACCTCGGCCAATATGCCGAAATTCAACAGCATTTCGATCAGCGGCTACCACATGCACGAGGCCGGGGCGACGGCGGTGCAGGAGCTCGCCTTCACCATCGCCGACGGCAAAGAATATGCCCAGCGCGCGATGGCGGCGGGGCTGGACATCGACGCCTTCGCCGGGCGCCTCAGCTTCTTCTTCGGCATCGGCATGAACTTCTTCATGGAGATCGCCAAGCTGCGCGCCGCGCGGACCTTGTGGTGGCGGGTGATGGACGGGCTGGGGGCGAAGGACGAGCGCTCCAAGATGCTGCGCACCCATTGCCAGACCTCCGGCGTCAGCTTGCAGGAGCAGGACCCCTACAACAACGTCATCCGCACCACGGTGGAAGCGATGGCGGCGGTGCTGGGCGGCACGCAGTCGCTCCACACCAATGCGCTCGATGAAGCGATTGCGCTCCCCACCGATTTCAGCGCCCGCATCGCCCGCAACACCCAGCTCGTTTTGCAGGAGGAAAGCGGGATCACGAGCGTCGTCGATCCGCTCGGCGGCTCGCACTATATCGAGGCTCTGACCTCCACCCTCGTCGACGAGGCGTGGAAGCTGATCGAAGAGGTCGATGCGGCGGGCGGCATGACCGCCTTCGTCGCCACCGGCGCGCCCAAGGCCGCGATCGAGCGGGCGGCAGCGGAGAAGCAGACCAAGGTGGACAAGGGCGAGACGGTGATCGTCGGCGTCAACAAGTACCGCAAGGAAAGCGAAGACGCGCTCGAGACACTCGAAGTCGACAACCAGAAGGTGCGCGCGGGCCAGATCGCCCGCCTCGCCAAGGTGCGCGAAGGCCGGAACGAAGCCGCCTGCCGCGCGGCGCTGGCGGCGCTGACCGAGGGGTGCCGCACCACTTCCGTTCGTGCTGAGCTTGTCGAAGCACCGTCCTACTCTTCCGAAGAAAAGAACGGCCCTTCGACAGGCTCAGGGCGAACGGGGTTCGAGCATAACCTCCTTGCCCTTGCCATCGAATGCGCCCGCGCCGACGCGACGCTGGGCGAAATCTCCTCGGCGATGGAAGAGGTCTTCGGCCGCCACGATGCCACTCCCGCCCCGGTCACGGGCGTCTACAAGAGCGCGTACGAATTCGACCGCCGCTGGGCGCAGGTGACCGATGGCGTGGAAGCCGTGGGCCGCCGCTTGGGCCGCAAGCCGCGCATCATGATCGCCAAGATGGGTCAGGACGGCCACGACCGCGGCGCGAACGTGATCGCGTCTGCGTTCGGCGACATGGGCTTCGAGGTGATCTCCGGGCCCTTGTTCCAGACTCCGCAGGAATCGGCCGCGATGGCGCTCGAACACAATGTCGACGTGGTCGGCGCATCGAGCCTCGCCGCGGGCCACAAGACCCTGATCCCCGAACTGATCCGGCTCCTGCGCGAGGCCGGTCGCGGCGATATCAAGGTCACAGCGGGCGGCGTTATCCCCCCGCAGGACTACGACTTCCTGCGCGAGGCGGGGGTGCAGGGGATCTACGGCCCGGGCTCGAACGTGGTGGAATGCGCGGCGGATATCCTCGTGCTGCTCGGCCACAACATGCCGCCACTCGGCGAGGGGCTGGACGAGGCGGCGGAGTGAGCGTCGACGTGCCTCTTGGCAAGCCGGAAGCTGCGCAAAACAGAGTGCCCTCGATCAAAAGGCGTCGACTACTAAAATCCATGGCTTTGACATGCTTTGCACTGATACTTCTTGGAGAAGCCTATCTGCTGATCAGCCACAATAAACTTCTGATAGAAGAGCAATTTCTACCGAAGGGTCCGTATGTTACGGACTCCCGAAACTTCCCGATACTCGACCGATATGGCTGCGTGTATTTCACGGGTAAAACTACGATTTTCAAAGTGATAGACGCGACGCAATTTGATGGCTGTCCCTTGGTTTGGCGGGAAGCAGCCAGTTGAGCGATTGGCGACCATTGCGATAGATCCCGACAAGAATGAGACTAATTATGACCCACCCCCGCACTGACTGGACCCGCGCCGAAATCGCGGCCCTCTTCGACCTGCCGTTCACCGAGCTGCTGTTCCAGGCCGCCAGCGTCCACCGCGAGTTTCACCCCGCGACCGAAGTCCAGCTGTGCACCCTGCTCAGCATCAAGACCGGCGGTTGCCCCGAGGACTGCGGCTATTGCTCGCAATCGGTCCATGCCGACAGCGGCGTGGAAGCCACAAAACTGATGGACGTGCAGGCGGTGCTCCAGCGCGCGGCGCAGGCGAAGGACGCCGGCTCGCAGCGCTTCTGCATGGGGGCGGCGTGGCGCAATCCGAAGGACCGCGACATGCCCGCGATCGTCGAGATCGTGAAGGGCGTCTCGGCGATGGGCCTTGAAACCTGCATGACGCTGGGGATGCTCGAACCGCATCAGGCCGCAATGCTGGCGGAGGCGGGGCTCGATTACTACAACCACAATATCGACAGCTCGCCCGAGTATTACGAGCGCGTCATCTCCACCCGCGATTTCCAGTGCCGGCTCGACACGCTCGATCACGTCCGCAAGGCGGGGATCAATGTCTGCTCCGGCGGGATCGTCGGCATGGGCGAGACGCGCGAGGACCGGGTGGGGTTCGTCCACACCCTCGCGACCCTGCCGCAGCATCCGGAGAGCGTGCCGGTCAATGCGCTGGTGCCGGTCAAGGGCACGGTGCTCGGCAACATGCTCGCCAACACGCCGCTCGCGAAGATCGACGATATCGAGTTCGTTCGCACGGTCGCGGTCGCCCGCATCACCATGCCGCGCGCGATGGTGCGGCTATCGGCGGGGCGCGAGTCGATGTCCGAGGCGACGCAAGCCCTGTGCTTCCTCGCGGGCGCCAATTCGATCTTCACCGGCGACAAGCTCCTGACCGCGCCCAATGCGGGTGACGACAAGGACGGCGCGCTGTTTGCCAAGCTTGGCCTGACGGCGCTCAAGGGCGAGGAGCCCGCGCGGGCCCGCAAGGCAACGGTTCCGGCGGAGTGAATAAGATGTGTTTCTCGTCATTGCGAGCGAAGCGAAGCAATCCAGAGCGGCACGCAACACGCTCTGGATTGCCGCGTCGCCTGTGGCTCTTCGCAATGACGAACTGAGGATGTCGCTCTCTCTGTTCCTTTTACCGTTTTTCGCCGCTGCGGCAGCGGCCAGCGCTGAACCTGAGCCCTCACCGCAACCCCTCACCATTGGCGAAACCGTCACGCTTGAGGTGCTTGGCGCTGAACGCAGCGTCAACATCATCCTCCCGCCCGACTACGCCAAAGACCCCGAGAAGCGCTGGCCGGTGGTCTACCAGCTCGACGGGGCGATGGCGCAGGACCTGATGATGGGCGTAGGCCTGCTGCGGTGGAACGCGCTGTGGGGCCGCAGCGCTGATGCGATCATCGTGGGGATCGAGACCAAGGACCGCCAGCGCGAACTTCTGCCCGCAACGCAAGACCCCGCCGAGCGCCAGCGCTACCCGACCGCAGGTGAGAGCGCGGCCTTCCGTGCGTGGATCGCAAACACCGCCAAGCCGATGATCGAGGCGCGCTATCGCCATGACGGCACGGCCTTTCTGGTGGGCGAGAGCGCGGCGGGGCATTTCGTGGTCGAAACCTGGCTGCAAGACCCTGACCTCTTCACCGGCTACGCCGCCATCTCCCCCAGCCTGCAATGGGACTTCGAGGCCTTGAGCCGCCGCCCGCTCGGCGATCAGCAACGGCCCCCGCTCTACCTCAGCCTCGCCGACGAGGGCGGGACGACCGAGAGCGGGATGGAGCGCCTGCTCGCGGCGCTCCCGCAAAACCAGCCCTTCTGCTTCTCCGACCGCCGCAAGGACCTGCGCCACGCCACCGCGCTCCACGGACTGCTACCCGAGGCACTGCAATATCTCCTGCCGACCAAGGCCGACTGGCTGGACGAGTATGGCATGGTGTTGCGGTGTGATCGGCAAGGCGGGGACGGAGGATGAGCCTCGGCTTCTCCGTCGATACCCTGCTCCCCAAGGCGCGCGGGGGCGGGCAGTTGCGCATGGGGCTGGTGAAGCTGGAGGAGTGCGACTGGCTCCAGCCTCGGCCCGATCTGGCGGCGCGCGCGGCGGGGTTCGCCGATTGGCCGCAAGGGGCGCAGCTCACCCCAGAGGTGGACGCACCGGGCCGCGAGCTCGCCGCCATGCTCGGCGTGGATGGCGCGCTCCCCGAAGCCGCGCTCACCGTCCACGAAGACCTGTGCCTGCTGACGCAGCGCGAGGGCGAGGCGGTCTACCGCCTGATCGGTGCAGCCGTGGCATGGCCTTCGGACTGGCACCCGGCGGAGAAGATCGGTCTGCCCCTGCGCGCACTCCACGCGCCGATTGCGGGCTATGAGGAACAACTCGCCACCGGGGTCGACCGCTTCATGGAAACCCTGCGCGCAGGGCAAATCTACGCCCGCTGCAACTGGTTCATCGCGGCGACGGGTGAGCGCCGCTGGCTCCCTGACCGCCCGCCGCAAGAAGCCTTCGCCCATGTGACGCCGCACAACGCAGGCGAGACGCTGTTCGTGCGCTCCGAACGCCAGACCCTGCGCCGTCTGCCGCAGACAGGCGCGATCCTTTTCACTATCGGCATCTATGTCGAGCCGCTCGGCAAACTCTCTTCCGCCAATATCGCCATGCTCGGCAAGGCGGTGCAGACCCTTGTCAGCGGCGAGGGTGACCGGCGCGGCGCGCCCGCCTATGCTGCAAGCCTTATCGCTTACGCCGAAAGGAACGCCGCATGATCGCCACGCTGATCCTCCCGCTGCTTGCCCAGTCCGCGCAGCCGCCCGTGCCCGGCTGGAACTGCGATGATCCGCAGGTGCAGGCCGAGATGAACTGGTGCGCCGGACAGGACTATGCGCGCGCCGATGCCGCGCTCAACGCCCAGTGGGCCATCACGGCCGCCGTGATGAAGCAGCGCGATGTTGAATGGGCCGCGCTCGGCTCGGCGGATACGCGCCCCGGCTTCTTCAAGAGCTTGCTCGAAGGGCAGCGCGCATGGCTGCGCTATCGTGACGCGCAGTGCCGCGTGGATGGATATGCCGCGCGCGGCGGCAGCCTTGAGCCACTGCTGGTTGCGACCTGCAAGGCACGTCTCACACAGGCCCGCACCCAGCAGCTCAAGGACCTCATCGCGCAGTCTGGTGGCTGACACAAATCAGCTAGGTTGCGCATTTTCATGAGCCACGCCATAGGCTGTGGCCCGATATTCAAAGCCTGCCGGGAGACTGCGCTTGTTCTCGAAAATCCTCATCGCCAACCGCGGCGAGATCGCCTGCCGGGTCATCACCACCGCGCGGAAAATGGGGATCAAGACCGTCGCGGTCTATTCCGATGCTGATGCGCGCGCGCCCTTCGTGACGATGGCGGACGAGGCGGTGCATATCGGGCCTTCGCCCGCGGCGGAATCCTATCTGATCGCCGACAAGATCATCGCCGCCTGCAAGCAGACCGGGGCCGAGGCCGTCCACCCCGGCTATGGCTTCCTCTCGGAACGCACCTCCTTTGCCGAGGCGCTGGCGAAGGAGGGCATCGCCTTCATCGGCCCGCCGGTGGGCGCGATTGCGGCGATGGGGGACAAGATCGAATCCAAGAAGCTTGCCAAGGAAGCGGGCGTCAACGTCGTCCCAGGCTTCGTTGGCGAGATCGAGGATACCGAACACGCGGTGCGCATTGCGAACGAGATCGGCTATCCGGTGATGATGAAGGCCAGCGCTGGCGGCGGGGGCAAGGGGATGCGCCTCGCCTATAGCGAGGCCGACGTGCGCGAAGGCTTCGAGAGCGTGAAGCGCGAGGGCCTCAACTCCTTCGGCGATGACCGCGTCTTCATCGAGAAGTTCATCCTCAACCCGCGCCACATCGAGATCCAGATCCTCGGTGACCAGCACGGCAATATCCTCTACCTCAATGAGCGCGAATGCTCGATCCAGCGCCGCCACCAGAAGGTGGTCGAGGAAGCGCCGTCGCCCTTCGTCACGCCCAAGATGCGCAAGGCAATGGGCGAGCAATGCGTCGCTCTAGCGCGGGCAGTCGGATACTACTCAGCGGGCACGGTCGAGCTGATCGTCTCGGGCGCGGACCCGACGGGGGAGAGCTTTTATTTCCTCGAAATGAACACCCGCTTGCAAGTCGAACACCCCGTCACCGAGGCGATCACCGGCATCGACCTCGTCGAGCAGATGATCCGCGTCGCGGCGGGCGAGAAGCTGGCGATGACGCAGGACGATATCGGCATCGACGGCTGGGCGATCGAAAACCGCGTCTATGCCGAAGACCCCTATCGCGGATTTCTGCCTTCCACGGGGCGCTTGGTGCATTATCAGCCGCCGCTCCGCGGTTGGAGCGAGGACGAGACTGTCGCGGGCAAGGCGCGCCGGGGCGTGGCGCGGGGCAAGGGCTCGGTCCGTGTCGATGACGGCGTTTACGAAGGCGGCGAAGTCTCGCGCTTCTACGATCCGATGATCGCCAAGTTGATCACCTGGGCGCCGACCCGCGACGAGGCGGCCGATCTCCAGATCGAGGCGCTCGACAATTTCCGCATCAAGGGGCTCGGCCACAATGTCGATTTCCTCAGCGCAATCATGCAGCACCCGCGCTTCCGCTCGGGCGAGCTCACCACCGGCTTCATCGCCGAGGAATATCCCGAAGGCTTCCACGGCGCGGCGACTTCGGATGATCTGAAGCGCATCCTCGCGGCCGTGTGCGCAGGCAATGAATTCTCGCTGCAATCGCGCGCGCGGCACATCACCGGGCAGCTTGACGGCCCGCAGCCGGTGACGAGCGAATGGCTGGTGAAGCTGGGCGACGAGCGGTTCCAAGTCACGCTTGGCGAAGGCCATGCGATGGTTGATGGCGTGCGAGTCGAGGGCACCTGCACCTGGCGCCCCGGCATGGTGCAGGCCGAGGCGACCGGCCGCGTCGGCGACGGGCCAGAGCACAAGCTCGGCCTTATCGTCGAGCGGCAGGGCAACCAGTGGAAGGTCACCACCCGCGGCGCCGCGCACACCGCGTTGGTGATCCCGCAGCGGCTCGCCCGGCACGAAAGCCTGATGCTCGAAAAGGTGCCGCCCGATCTTTCCAAGCTGCTGATCTGCCCGATGCCCGGGATGCTGGTGAAGCTGCATGTCGCCGAAGGGGAGACGGTGCAGCCCGGCCAGCCGCTGGCCACGGTCGAGGCGATGAAGATGGAGAACATCCTGCGCGCAGAAAAGGAAGGCGTGATCGCCAAGATCAATGCGGCGGAGGGCGAAAGCCTCGCGGTCGATGCGGTGATCCTCGAGATGGAGTAGGCCTTATGCTGTCGGTTCTGGCCCTGGGAGCAGCCGTGGCGGTGGAGCCAGCCTTGCTGGAAGGCCTGCCCACCAGCGAGATCGCTCTCACCTTTCACGGTAAAGAGCAGGTGTGCACCGGGCCGCTTCTGGCCGATGTGGCGGCGCGGATGGGCGCCCCGTCGCGTTCCGCGATGCGGGGGGCGGCACTCAGCATGGTCGTGATTGCTGAAGCCCGTGATGGCTACCGTGTGGTGTTCAGTCTGGGTGAGCTTGACCCGCTTCTTGGCAAAGCACAGGTAATCGTCGCGACGACTTGCAATGGTGCGGCGCTCAATCCCGAAGATGGCCCCTATCGTCTCGCCGTCAAAGGCGATGAACGCGGCGCGCGTTCGGTGCGGCAATTGGCAAACCTGCGCCTCGCCACGCCCGAATAATGCACGTTCGCCACGATCCCGCTGCGCCTGCCGCTGACGAAATCGGTTTTGATGATTTCCTCAAGGTCGATATTCGCATCGGGACGATCGTGGCGGCAGAGGAATTCCCCGAGGCGCGCAAGCCCAGCTACCGGCTGCGGATCGATTTCGGCCCGGTGATCGGCGAGAAGAAAAGCTGCGCGCAGATCGCCGCCAATTACCACGCCGACGAACTGATCGGGCGGCAGGTGGCGGCGGTGGTCAATTTCCCGCCGCGCCAGATCGGCCCGGCGATGTCCGAAGTGCTGACGCTGGGATTTGCCGATGCCGCGGGCGAGGTGGTGCTGTTCGCGCCCGATGTCAAAGTGCCGGATGGTTCGCGCCTCTTTTAGGCCACGAGCTCTTGATCGAGAAACACGGCAAGATCCGCCAGATCGACATCGCGCGCGACATAGGCTTCACCCAGCGCGCGCAGCAGCAGGAAGGGCAGGGTGGTGCCTTCCGCCTTCTTGTCGTGGCGCATGTGCTCGACAAGCGCCGCCCCGTCGCAGGCGAGCCCGAGTTCTGCCATCCGCGCAGGCAGGCCCGCTGCCGCGATAGCCTCGACCGCCCGGGCAGCGTCCGCACCTGAAATCGTGCCGCGCCGGGCGGAATAGCGCGCCGCCAAGGCCATGCCGAGCGCCACCGCCTCGCCATGGAGCAGGCGATCGGAAAAGCCTGTTTCCGCCTCCAGCGCGTGGCCGAAGGTGTGCCCGAGATTAAGCAGTGCGCGGCGATCGCGCGTTTCGCGTTCATCCTCGGCGACGATCTGTGCCTTCATTGCGATGCTGGTGGCGATGGCATGTTCGAGCGCGGCGGGTTCACGCGCGAGCACCTTGGCGGCGTTCGCTTCGAGCCAGCCGAAAAACGCCGCATCACCCAGCAGACCATATTTCAGCACCTCGGCAAAACCGGCGCGCATCTCGCGATCGGGCAGGGTATCGAGCGCCAGCGGATCGATCAGCACAAGGCCGGGCTGGTGGAACGCCCCGATCAGGTTCTTGCCCGCTGCGGTGTTGATGGCTGTCTTGCCGCCGACCGACGAATCGACCTGCGCGAGCAGCGTTGTCGGGATCTGCACAAATCCCACCCCGCGCTTGGTGATGGCTGCGGCAAAGCCGACAAGATCACCGACCACTCCGCCCCCGAGCGCCAAGACATGGTCCGACCGCGTGACACCGAGGCCAAGCAGCCAATCCGTCAATCTTTCGAGCACGGGCCAGCTTTTGGCCGCTTCGCCGGGTTCAACGATGAACCAATCGGCGGCAAAGCCATGGGCGGCAAGGCTCGTCTCCAGCCCTGCGCCATACAGCCGGTGGGTGGTGGTATCGGCCACGCAGGGCACCTTGCGTGCCCCTGTGTAGGAGGCCAGAAAGTGCGTCGCGACAGCGGGAAGCCGCGCGAGCACCCCTTGCTCGATCACCACTTCGTACGCGCGCCCGGCCAGCGCGACAGGAATTACAGCCATTGATCAATCGCCTCGATTATGCGCCGCGCGGTCAGATCATGCGGGCCGTTCTCGCTTAACACCTTGATGGGCGCCTGCGCATAGAGCGGGCCGCGCTCTTCGGCCAGCCGGGTCAGGATTTCGCGTGGATTGCCATTCTTGAGCAGCGGGCGGGAATTGCGCCGTGCCGTGCGCTGGACCAGCGTCGCCACATCGCAATCAATCCACACCGCTATGGCGCGTTCGAGGATCAGCGCGCGCGTTGCCGGATCGACAAAGGCCCCGCCGCCCGTGGCGATCACACCGTGGCCTTCCTCGATCAGGCGGGCGATCACGCGGCGTTCGCCATCGCGGAAGTAAGGTTCGCCGAATTGTTCGAAAATCTCGGGAATGGTGAGCTGGGCAGCGGCGGCGATGGCATCATCGGCATCGACGAAATCCCGTTGCAGCAACGTGGCAAGCCTGCGCCCGACGGTGGATTTGCCCACGCCCATCAAGCCCACCAGCACAACCGGCCGATCAATACGCCGGGCAATGCGGGCCAGATCGAGATCGTTCAAAGGTCGTGTCGCGGTCATTGCCGCAAGGCCTATAGATGGGCTAGAGCCCGCGCAACATGTCTGTTTTGCGCTCGTCTGTTGTCCGCTCCGCTCCACGCACCGCTGCCAAGCGGCGGCTGGGGCTGCTGGTGGCCGGGCTTGTGCTCGCCGCGCTCGGCCTTGCCTGGATTGATGGCGGTGAGCGCGCCTTGCGGCCGATCAGCGAAAGCGTGACCTTGCCCGCGACCAGCGGGAATGCTGCCGCATGAGCGCGCGCCGGACGATCCAGATCGCCCTTGCGGGTCTAAGCGGCGCGGCCTGTGCCTCCGCGCTGGCCAGCCTTGCCGTTGCGCAAAGCGCGCCGCAATCGATCCTGCCGCCGGGCTTTGATGATCCTGTCGCCACGCCGACACCAGCGCCGACGCCGCAGCAGGGCGCGCCCGCAGGCCCGGCGAACGCACCGCCCGGCGCGACGGTGCAGCCTTTGCCTGCGCCGCTGCCGGCCGATCTTCCGCCGCTGCCCACGCTTCCGCGTGAGGAGCTTGCCCGGCTGCCGAGCCTTGACGAGATCGAGAACATGTCGACTGACGAGATCGACGAATTGCTCGGTCTCAAGCCCAAATTCGATATCCCGCCCGGCGCGCGCCGCACGCTGACGCGGGTCGGGCTGTTGTCGGTAAGCGAAGGTGGCCTGCCGCCGCTCTCGCTCGCCAATCAGCCGGAAAGTCTGGTGCGGGCAGCGCTGGGCGGCACCAGAGGCCCGCTGGTCTCGCGCTGGGGCCACATTCTGTTGCGGCGCGCTTTGGCGAGCCGTCTGGCGGCGCCGCTCGGCATGGACCCGGCTGATTTCGCGGCGCTGCGTGCAGGGGCGCTCAACGCGATTGGCGAATACACCATCACCCGCGCGCTGGCGCAGGATATCGACACCAATGACTGGAACGGCGCGCTGACCGAACAGGCGCTGGTGGCATATATGGCAACCGGCGACATGACGGGGGCCTGTCCGGCCGTGCGCTTGCAAGGCTCGGTGCGCGAGGATGCGCAGTGGAAAATGTGGCAGGCGATTTGCAATGCCTATGCCGGGGAAAGCGCGCTGGCGGCAACGCAGCTCGATCGTGCGCTCGGCCAAGGCATTGCGCCGCGAATCGATGTCCTGTTGGCGCGTCGCTATGCAGGGGCGGCGGGCCGTGGCCGCCGTGCTGTCGAGATCGAATGGCAGGGGGTGTCTGATCTCAATCCGTGGCGCTTTGGCCTCGCGCATGCGCTTGGCGAACCCGTGCCCGCCAATCTTGTGGACGAAGCGCTGACCAAGCCGGGCGGGGCCTATTACGCCCGCGCCGGAGCGGTGCTGCCGACGCTGCCTTTTGCAGAGCGTGTGCGGTTTGCCCCGCGCGCGGCGAGCGAAGGCATCCTGTCAGCAGCGGCGATGGTTGATCTCTACAGCCAGCTATACGCCGAGCCTGCGGGCGAAAGCGATGCGGCGACCCGCGCCGGGCTCTTGCGCGATGCCTATACGGCGCGCGCTCCGGCGGCGCGCATCGCGGCCATGAAACAGATCTGGGAGGATGCCGGTTCGGTGACCAGTGCCGATGGCTATGGCGCGCGGGTGCTGACAGCCTATGCGGCGGCGCGGATTACCGCCTCGGCGGATCACGCGGATGATGCGGGCGAGCTGATCGGATCGATGCTGACAGCAGGGCTCGATCGCGATGCCGCCGCATGGCGCAATTTTGTCGAGCCGGGCAGCCTGGGCTGGGCCCTGATCGCGCTTGCCCAGGCGCAGCGGGTTACTGTCAGCCAGAGCGCGGTTGAGGATTTTGGCAGCGATTATTCACCGCGCCGGGCCGCCTTGCTGGTGGCTGGGCTCGCCGGGCTCGAACGGATCAGCGCTGACGATGCCACCGCGCTTGGCGACACCTTCGAGGCAGGCTTGACCCGGCAGACCCGCTGGACCCGGGCCATCACCCGCGCGGCCGCGGTCGACAATGCGGCGCTGGTGGTGTTGCTGGCAGGGCTCGGCATGCAGGGTGATAGCTGGCAGCAGATGACCCCGCTGCATCTCTACCACATCACTTCGGCGCTGCGCCGGGTCGGTCTTGAGCCCGAAGCGCGGATGATTGCGGCCGAGGCTGTCGCGCGCAGCGGATGAGCGCGGCCACGCAAGCGTTTCTTGCGATGCTGGCCGCGGAACGCGGGGCTGCGGCGAACACGCTGGCGGCCTATGCCCGCGATCTTGCGGGCGCGGAGGAGGAAATCGGCGATCTTGTGGCGGCCACGCGTGCGGATGTTGCGCGGCTGGCGGGGGCGTGGGCCGGGCTCGCACCAGCCAGCGTCGCGCGCAAGACCTCGGCGCTGCGGCAGTTCTTTGGCTTTGCGGTGGACGAAGGTTGGCGCGGCGATGATCCTTCGGGCGCCTTGCCATCACCGCGCACGCGCCGCCCGCTCCCCAAAGTACTCAGCCATGGCGATATCGCAGTGCTGTTCGATCGGGCAGAGATGGAAGCGGGGAGCGGCAAGCCCGATGCCGTCCGGCTGCTTGCCCTGATTGAACTGCTCTATGGTTCGGGTCTGCGCGCGAGCGAGTTGGTCGCCCTGCCGCGCAATGCGGTGCCGCGCGATGCGCCATTCCTGACTGTGATGGGCAAGGGCGGGCAGGCGCGGATGGTGCCGGTGGGGGACCGCGCACTGGCCGCGGTGCAGGCCTGGCTGGCACTGCGGCCTGCCGATCCGGCATCGCGGTTCCTGTTTCCCTCCCGCGGGCGGCTTGGCCATCTCTCCCGCGTCAGCCTGTTCCAGCAAGTGAAGGCCTTGGCGCTGCGAGCGGGGCTCGATCCGGCAAAAGTGAGCCCCCATGTGCTGCGCCATGCCTTTGCCACCCATCTGCTCGAAGGTGGGGCGGATTTGCGAGTCTTGCAGACCCTGCTTGGCCATGCGGATATCGCGACGACGCAGATTTACACCCACGTTGATGCGGCAAGGCTGGTTACACTGGTCAATCAGCGCCACCCGCTTGCCACAAAGGCAACATCGGACTAGCGGTGGCGCATGATTTCCTACCTCGAATTCGAGAAGCCGGTCGCGCAGCTTGAAGAGCGCATCAGCCAGCTGCGCGGTGTCAACGCGCTGCATGACGTCGATGTCGCGCACGAGATTGCCCGGCTTGAGGCCAAGAGCAATGATCTGCTCGCCAGCACCTATGCCTCGCTGACGCCGTGGCAGAAGACGCAGGTGGCCCGCCATCCGCTCCGCCCCCATTTCCGCGATTATGTCGCCCATGCGTTCGAGGAATTCGTTCCCTTGGGCGGGGATCGGCTGTTCGGCGATGACGAGGCGATCATGGGCGGCTTTGCCAAGATCAATGGCCGCCGCATCATGCTGATCGGGCACGAAAAAGGCCATGATACGCAGACCCGCATTCGCCACAATTTCGGGATGGGGAAGCCTGAGGGCTATCGCAAGGCGATCCGCCTGATGGAACTGGCGGGCCGCTTTGGCCTGCCGGTGGTGACGCTGGTGGATACCTCGGGTGCCTTCCCCGGTATCGAGGCGGAAGAGCGCGGGCAGGCCGAAGCAATCGCCCGTTCGACCGAGGCCTGTCTTGCCTTGCCGGTGCCGATGGTGGCGGTGATCGTGGGCGAGGGCGGATCGGGCGGGGCCGTCGCGCTGGCGAGTGCCGAACGCGTGCTCATGCTTGAGCATGCGGTCTATTCGGTGATTTCGCCTGAAGGCTGCGCCTCGATCCTGTGGCGCACCTCGGAAAAGGCCCCCGATGCCGCGCAGGCGATGAAGGTGACGGCGCAGGATCTCAAGCGCCTTGGCGTGATCGATCGGATCGTGAAGGAACCCGTTGGCGGGGCGCATCGCAATCCGGCAGCAACCGCGCGCATGCTCGGCGATGCGATCGTCGAGGAACTTGATGCCTTGTCGGGCAAGCCGGCCGAAGCGCTGGTCGCGGCGCGCGAGGCCCGTTTCCTTGCGATTGGCGGCTGAATAGCCACCACTCGGCGGCTTTTCTCCGCTGATACTTGCCCTTGATTGACGGATGACGTTAGTCATCTGCAGGCAAGGCGGGATGTTCCATAGCGCTACCCGTCTGAACATGGGGCCGGAGGAACGCCGATGACGCGCAAAAATCGCATGATACTTGCATGGGCAGCCGCGCCGCTTGCGTTGGTGCACACGGGTTGCATGGGCGGGGCGCAAGTGGCTTCGGCCTCGACGCCGATTACCCCGCAAGAAGCCAAATTGGGTGCGCAATATCACCCGCAATTCGTTGCCGAATTCGGCGGTGCGATGACCGGGCGCCACGCGCAATATGTCGAGCAGGTGGGTAAGAAGATCGCGCTCCAATCTGGCCTTGCGAATGCCGAAAGTGCGTTCACCGTCACCTTGCTCAATTCCCCCGTGCACAATGCTTTCGCGGTGCCGGGGGGCTATGTCTACACGACGCGGCAACTGGTCACGTTGATGAACAATGAAGCGGAATTGGCGGGTGTGATGGGCCATGAAGTCGGCCATGTCGCCGCACGCCATTCGCAGCGCCGCCAGGAAGCCGCGACCCGCAATTCGATCTTCGGCTTGCTGGGGGCAATCGGATCGTCGTTGCTGTTCGGCAATTCGGCAGGCGGAGAATTGCTCTCGCGCACCTTCCTGCAAGGCTCGCAGATGCTTACGCTCAAGTTCTCGCGCAAGCAGGAGCTGGAGGCTGATGATCTTGGCATCGCGTACCTCAGCCGCGCGGGTTATGATCCGCGCGCGATGAGCACGGTGCTGGCGAGCCTTGCGGCGCAGAACGCGCTGGATGCGCGGCTGCAGGGCCGCAATGCGAGCGTGCCCGAATGGGCTTCGACTCACCCTGATCCGGCAAGCCGGGTGCGCACCGCGGCGACAAAGGCGCAAGGCTTCTCGGGCAGCGCCACCAACCGCGACACGTTTCTCACCCGGATCGACGGGCTGCTCTATGGCGATGATCCTGCGCAGGGTGTGATCGAAGGCAGCCGCTTCGTGCATCCCGAATTGATGCTGTCCTTCACCGCGCCGCAGGGCTTCATCATGGTGAACAGCACGCGGGCGGTCAGCATCAACGGGCAGGGCGGACAGGCACAGATGACGATGGCGCCCTATGGCGGCGATCTCGATGCCTATGTGCGGCAGGCCTTTGCCGCGATCGGCGGTCAGAACAGCAATCTCGCTCCGGCCAATCTGCAACGCACCACGATCAACGGCTTGCCCGCAGCGATTGGCACCGCGCGGGTCAACAACAATAATGGCCCGGTCGATGTGACGGTGGTGGCCTATGAATTCGCACGGGATCGGGCCTATCACTTTGCCGCGATCACGCCAGCCGGGCGCGGCGCGGTGTTCAACCCGATGTTCGGATCAATGCGCCGGATCACGCAGGCTGAAGCGTCAGGCGTGGTGCCGCGGCGTATCCAGGTGGTGACTGCCGCGCGGGGCGATACGGTGGCAAGCCTTGCACGGCGGATGGACTACCCCAGCGCGCAGGTTGAACGATTCCGCGTGTTGAATGCGCTCGGCGCGAGTGAGGAAGTGGTGCCCGGACAGCGGGTCAAGCTGGTGGTGCGCGGACGATAGGAGCGCTCTCTTTTGGCGTAATTATGAGAGCACAAAAGAAAAGCGGCGGGGATTGCTCCCCGCCGCTTGGTTTTCGAACCTATTGCGATTGGTTACGCGTTGGCGTTCGCGGTGGTCAGCGTGTTGCTAACGCCGTTGAAGGTCGTGCCCAGCTGCGTGCCGAGGGCGCCCATGCCGGCGATCGCGGCGACAGCGATAAGAGCGGCGATCAGGCCGTATTCGATGGCGGTGGCGCCGGCTTCGTCGCGGATCAGCTTGTTGATGAAGGTCATGTCTAGTCTCCTGGTATGTCGTCTTTGGTACCCTTGCCCGCCCCTGTCATGGTCAAGCAATTAACGTCCTAGATTTCATTTCTTGAAATTTTGCTAACGCTCCAGTTGGTTTCGCTTATGCACTGATCGCAGTCGCGAGCACTTGAGTGGTTTGCGTCCAAAGCTGGTCAAAGCTTTGCCCGAACCCTTCGAGAGCGGTAACCATCGCAAGAAAGATGACAGCTAGTATCAGCCCGTATTCAACGGCTGTGGCGCCGGTCTGGTCGTGC
The DNA here is from genome assembly GCF_034653295.1 of Erythrobacter epiphyticus. Classification (NCBI taxonomy): domain Bacteria; kingdom Pseudomonadati; phylum Pseudomonadota; class Alphaproteobacteria; order Sphingomonadales; family Erythrobacteraceae; genus Erythrobacter; species Erythrobacter epiphyticus. The sequence goes on from NZ_JAYEEU010000008.1 coordinate 174,155, forward strand.
CAGATCTTTGCGATCATTTCCTTCCAGTCCATTGTCACCCCCGTTTATCCGTTCCAGACCATCGCAAAATCACCTGAGAGAATTAACAAATGGTTGAGCCCGATCGCGAAGTTGAAAAAAATACCGACGCTTCGCGCACGTGGCTCCCGGTTGTTGCGGGTGCTGTGATGAATCCGGAAGGGTACTGCCTTATGCACCGCAGACCTCCAGGAAAGGCTTACGCGGGCCTCTGGGAGTTTCCCGGAGGCAAGGTTGAACACACTGAAAAGCCTGTCGAAAGCCTGATCAGGGAGCTAGGGGAAGAGATCGGTATCACGCCGCTTGCCGAGGCTTGCAGACCGGCCCTTTTTGCCGAGCAGGCCGCTGGTGAAGGCAGGCCCGACATTGTCCTGATGCTTTACATTGTCGACGCGTGGCATGGCACGCCGCAAGCGCTTGAGGGCGGGGAAATCGGCTGGTTCAGCCCGGCGGAGGTGCAGCGATTGCCGATGCCCCCGATGGATCGGGATCTTGCCGAGCGGCTTTTCTGGTAGGTCGGCGGGTGTCTGGCCCGCGCGGCTAGACGCAGCAAGGGGCGGGGCCTCCAAGCCGCAAAACAGCAAAGGCCGTTCAGGCAAAAAAGGGGATTGCCAAGCGCAGCGCCTGCCCCTAGACGGCCCCCTCAACGCGCACCCGTAGCTCAGCTGGATAGAGCACCAGACTACGAATCTGGGGGTCAGAGGTTCGAATCCTTTCGGGTGCGCCAACATTCCCCTTTTTTGCGGAAAGAGCGGCTCTTGCGAAAGCCGCGCCGAGCTAGTCAGCGGCGCAGACTCCCCTCTCGCAAACTATGGAACCGCGTCTAGAGCCTAGGTGCTCTGCGCTCCCCATCATGATTGAGTTTGGCTTTGCCGAGCGGTTGTGGCCAGCCAGTTTGCCGCCCCGGCTTGTTGCATTTACGGCGCCCTCTGGCCTAGGCGGAGGTGGCCGCCAGCATCTTCGTCATCTCGGCCTTGCTCCAGGCGCAGGCCGCAGCCGCGCCAAGCCCGTGCTGAAACTGGCTGATCCCGCCGGCAATCCGTGCGGCATGGGCGAGGATTGTGCTGCGGTCGCCATCATTGGAAGCGAGGCCCGCATGCATCAGCGCCCTTTGGTGGGCGGCGTATTCACGATTAAGATCCATAGTAAGTGTCCTGCTTGAGCCAGCAACGGGCCCCAAAAGCAGCGCGCCGGAAGGTGGGGGTTTGTGAGAAGCGTTCCGGTGTCAGCCGCGCTGTCGCCGCGCGGCTTCCTTTGGCATGATGGCAAAGTCGCGCGAGGTAGGTCGCAGTCTGACAGCGCGGTGACTGCCCCAGCTTATCCAGCGCCGTTCGAAATCATAACGAGCGCCGACAATAGGTGCGGTTAAATAATGCGAGAGATCGGATTGCCGGAAGGGCAGCATCTCGCCGCTGCTTTGCGCACAGATAACGCCCGTGCGGGCCGTGATACCATAGCTGGCAATCGTACCAAGGTGCATCATGGCGCGTTCCTCCATGCGCGCGCGGCGCGCCAGAAGGGCGCGCAGCCATGCGCGGCTAAAAGTCGGAATGCAAAGGAAGCGGCTCTTCTTAGGGAAAGCCTGAAACCGTCGATTACGGCCGGTAGCAGCTTTGCAGATGGGGATTGATCGCGCGAATGCAACCGCGCCCGACCGTGGCGAGCGATTTAAGGCTGGCGCTGGCGGTTTTGCCGGACCAGTTCCGCAATCGGGATCGCCGAACCGGCAATGCCTTTGCGGGCATAATCCGCCCCGACTGAAGCGGCGCTGGCCGCGGCATCGGCGAACAGGCGACCACCGACCGAGAGGATTGTCGGCCTGCCAAGCGCGGCCAAGCGACTGTGCGCGATGGCGCTGCGCAGATCAATCAGCGCGTGCTGGCGCGGCAGGGCATCAGAGAGCCCGATATCCATCGCATCGGGTTGCTGCGCGCCCAACTGGTTGAGCAAGGCCTGCTCGCTTTCCGGAAAGGCCATTTCGACTTTCCAGCCCGCATCGGTGAATTGATCGGCGAGCAGCGAGGTGCCGAGCATGTGGCTTTCACCCGGCGCGGTGGCGAGCATGATGGTGTAACGGCTTTTCCGGATCATCTCGCTCGCCGGTGCATAACGCACCGCGTGGCCTGCCAATTGCAGCATCGAAAGCGCGATGGTGAGCTCGATTGCGCTACAAGCGTCTTCCATCCACACATCGCCCAGCGCGCGCGCGGCCGGCTCGATCAGCAGCGAGACCACCGCATCGCCCGTCCAGCCTTCATCCGCAAAGCCGGCGATCAGGGCGTTGAGTCGGATATCATCGCCATCGAGCGCCAGCGCCACGATCCGCGCGATATGCTCTGCCACCGCAGGCGGAGTGGGTGATCGCGCCGCAGGCACATCGAGAAAGCGTTCATCAATCAGCAGATCCCATTCGGAAAACAGCCGCGAGGTGACGACATGCTCGCTCAGGATGTCGATATGGCTGTGGCGGGTGTCCTGCTTGATCGACGACCACAACAGATCAAGCTGCGCGGGCGGGCCTTCAAGCGTCTGGAAGAAACAGCCATTCTCGAAGGCCAGCATCCCGGTGATGCCAAGGCGGCGATTGCGTGCGCGCGCCTTGGTGACGAGCGATTGCAGATCGCCCGCGCCGGGCGATGCTGTGGCAACGCTTTTGTAGGTGAGGCAGGCGATCCAGCCATTCGCCGCTGTGGTGCTGTCATGTGTTGCTGTTTGCATTGCCGCATCCTTGTGAGCCTTGAGGATACGCGGCAATCAGGGCAGCGCATAAGCACTGCCAAGCGGTCCGGCAGACGATCCCCATCCGCCAATCTATGAACGCTACGGCACGCCTTAAGCAGGACGGAGCGCGATAAACCATTGTCCTCTAATCGGTGCGGATCGTCAATTGCCAAGCACTGCTGGCCTGATTTTGTGCACCACGGCTGATGGCCAAGCGTGGGCAACCCGGCCTATGATCTGTGGCGTAGCATCCCTTCGGGCAAGGGCTTGAGGCTGCTCCAACTGCTCAGCGTTGGTTCCTCCAGATCGGCTTCAAGGTCGGGTAAGTGCCTTGCCGGTTGCAGCGCCGCCACGAAACTGTAAAGACAAGGCGGGGTGCGGCAACAAGACTTCGCGATCCCTGCAATGCAGATCATCTGATAAGGCAGAATAGATGGCGAGCCGGCTGCGTAATGCTGGAATGGCAAGACTTCTCGCATTTGGCCTATGCGCTGGCAGCTTTGCCCTTGCGGGCGGAGCGCTGGCGCAAGACCCTTCCAGCCTGAGCTACGCAGCCGCGCAGCAGCGCTATGTCGAGCAGTCCGACGCGCTTGATGCCGCCGATGCCGGTGTGCGCGCTGCCGCGGCGCGCTATCAGGCGACGCGCACCATCGGGCGCCCCGAGGTCGAAATCGAAGCGCAGGTGCTCGACTTCCAGAAAACGCTGTTCCTGCCACTTGGCCCGCTGGCCAATGTCGGGGCCGCCTTCGGGCTTGATGATCCGCTGCAATTCCGCATCCGCGAGCTGGTCTCGCGCCCGATCATCACCGCGACCATGCCGCTTTACACAGGCGGGCAGATGGATGCAGCGCGCACCGGCGCGGCGAGCCGCCTCACCATCGAGGAAGCCGCGCGCGACGATACCACCGCCAAGGGGTTGGCGCAGATGGCGCGGGCCTATTTCGGGCGGCAACTTGCCGCCCAAGCGCTCAGCGTGCGGCGCGCGCTCGTCAACGGCATCGGCCAGCACGTGCTTGATGCCCGCGCGCTCGAACGCGAACAGCAGATCGCCCGCGTCCAGCGCTTGCAGGCCGAAGCCGCGCTGGAACAGGCGATGCGCGAACAGGAAAAGGCCGAAGGTGATGTTGCCGCGGCGGAAATCGGGGTGATGGGCCTGCTGCGGCTCGATGCTCCGGCTGATCTTGCCACCCCGCTCGCCGTGCCGACTGCGCCGCTGCCGCCGGTCGGCGAATTTATCGCGACTGCGCTGGACGATCATCCCACCATCCGCAAGCTGGATGCCAGCGTCACGCTGGCGGGGGCAGGAGTCGCCGCCGAGGCCGCCAGCCTGCGGCCCACCGTCTATGCCTTGGCGCAGTATAATCTCGATCGTGAGAACACCCTGCTGACCGATCCCGATTTCATTTTCGGGGTGGGGATCAAATACAAGCTGGCAAGCGGGCTCGGGCGCCGTAGCCAGTTGGCGGCTGCCCGCGATACCGAAGCGCAGGCGAGCGCCGGGGCGCGCGAGGCCCGCAGCCAGATCGAAACCGGGGTGATGATTGCCCACAACCGCGCCGAGAACGCGCGGCGTCGCCACGCGCTCTATGCGCGCAGCATTGCAGCGGCTGATGAGGCTTTGCGGGTGGCGCGTCTTGCTTTCCGCGAATTGCAGGGCACCAGCCGCGATGTCACCGATGCGGAACTGCTCGCCGCCAGTGCGCGTGTCGAACAGGCGCTGGCGGCCTATGAATATGTCGATGCCCTGATCAATCTGATGGAAGTGAGCGGCCAGATGGAGCGATTGCCCGAATACCTCGCCTTGGCAGGAGGCCAGTCATGAGCGAGGCTGACGCGGCGCCAGCAGGGCGCAAGGCTCCGCTGATCCTAGCCGCAGGCGTGGCGGTGCTGGCGCTGATCGCGCTCGGCCTGTGGCTCGCATGGCGGCCCGCGCCCGATCAATTGCAGGGGATCGTTGATGCCCGCGAATTGCGGGTCGCGAGCAAGGTGACCGCGCGGCTGGCCCAGATCCATGTCGAGGAAGGACAACAAGTCACGGCCGGGCAATTGCTCGCCACGCTCGATAGTCCGGAAGTCGCGGCGAAAGAAGCGCAGGTCAATGCCGTGGTCGATGCCGCCGAGGCGCAGGCCAGCAAGGCTGAGGCCGGCGCGCGGGCAACCGAAATCGCGGCTGCCGAAGCGCAGTGGAAGCGCGCGGCGGCAGCAGCCGATCTGGCGCGGGTGACCTTTGAACGCGTCAATCGGCTCGCTGAAGAAGGCGTGGTGCCCGGGCAGAAGCGCGATGAGGCGCGCACCAATATGATTGCGGCGAGCGAAGCAGCGCGCGCGGCGCGTGCCCAGTATGATACCGCGCTCGAAGGCGCGCGGCGCGAGGACAAGCGCGCGGCCGAGGCGCAGGCCAATCAGGCGCGCGGGGTCGCGGCCGAGGTGGCGATTGCGGCGGCGGAAACCAAGGTGTTTGCGCCCGCCAGCGGTGAAGTCGGGCGGCGGCTCGCCCAGCCCGGAGAGCTGGTCGGCGCGGGCTTCCCGATCATGTATGTCACCGAGGCGGCGACGCCGTGGGTCACGCTGATCGTACGCGAGGATCAACTGGGCGGCATGGCGATGGGGCGCGAATACAGCGGCACGATCCCGGCGCTGAAGGGCGCGCAGGCGCGGTTCCGTGTGACCTTCATGGTTCCGGCGGGCGATTACGCCACCTGGCGCGCCACCCGCCAATCGAGCGGCTTTGACATCAAGGGCTTCGAAGTGCGGCTGGCGCCGGTCAAACCGGTCAAGGGCCTGCGCCCCGGCATGTCGGTGCTGTTCGACTGGCCGCAATGAGCGTTTTTGCGCGGATTTCGCACGGTTTTGCACGCGAACTGCGCTTTTTGGCGCGCAATCCGTGGGATCTGGCGCTGCTGACATGGCTGCCGCTGGCGTTGTGCGCGATCATCGCGTGGCAATTATCGGCAGGGGTGATCCGTGATCTTCCGGTCGCGCTGGTCGATCAGGAGCGCGGTGCGCTGGCGCGCGATCTCGCTATCCGGATCGAAGGCGCGCCGGGCCTGCGGCTGGCCTATCACGCGCAGGACATGGCCGAGGCAGAACGCATGGCGCGGGCAGGCGCGGTCGAAGCGATCGTGCTGATCCCGCGCGAGGTAACCGCGCGTGCCCTTGAAGGGCGCGGCCAGATCACGCTTTTTGTCAACGCGGCGCATTCGGCTGCGTCATCGACCATCCAGCGCGAGCTGGCGGGGATCATCGGCGCCGCCAATGGGCGCGTTGCCATCGAACAGATGGCGGCTGTCCTGCCGCCGGGCACGGTGCGCGCCGCACCGCTCGCGGCCAGCTCCGCCATCGCTTTCAACGCGCCGGCGAGTCAGGAGCAGCAACTTGTCAGCTTGCTCCACCCCGCCTTGCTCCACCTGCTGTTCATGCTCGCAGTGGTCTCGGCCTTCGGGCGCGAGCTGCGCGATGCGAGCGTGGCCGAATGGCGCCCCGATCTCGCCGCGATGGCGGGGAAGGCGGCGCCCTATGTCCTCGCCTTCATGGTCTGGGGCGCGCTCGCAACAGCCTATCTGGCGGGGCTGCGCGGCTGGACGCTGGCGGGCGGCCCGGCGTTGCTGATGACAGGCTACCTTGCGATGTTCGTGGCCTATACCGGGGTTGCCCTGCTGCTCGTTGGCGCGACGCGCTGCATGAGTCAGAGCCTTTCGCTCACCGGGCTTTACGCCGGGGCATCCTTTGCCTTCGCCGGAGCGATCTTTCCGGTCGATCAGGCGAGCAGCTTTGCCAAGGTCTGGGCCGAGATCCTGCCCTTTACCCATTTTGCCCGGCTGATCGCGCTGGATTGGGTCTCCGGAGCCGAAGCCTCTGTCGCGGCAGCCCCGCTCTTGCCACTCGCGATCATCACGCTGGTGACCGGTGTGCCCGGGGCATGGCTCTTTCTGCGCGCATCCCGGAGCCCGCAAGATTGGGGGCGACGCTGATGTGGGCGGCCTTTCGCGCGGTTTTCGCCGCCATCTTTGCGGATCGCGCCGCCGCTTTGCTGCTGCTGGGTGCGCCGCTGCTTTACGCGGTGCTCTATCCGAGCGCCTATGCGGGGGAGATCGTCGAGGATGTGCCGGTTGTAGTGGTCGACATGGATCGCACGGCGGCAAGCCGCGATCTGATCATTCACGCCGGCGCGACCCAGCAGAGCCGGATCGTCGCCAGCCTTGCCTCGCCCGCCGAGGCGGAACGTTGGCTAGCGAGCGACCGGGCGAGCGCGGCGATCCTCATCCCCGAAGGCTATGCCCGCGCCATTGCGCAAGGGCGCAGCGGCCAGATCGTGCTGACCGGAAGCGGCGCGCACCTGTTGCGATCATCAAGCGCCTTGGGCGGGATCGGCGCTGCGCTGGGCAGCACGGCGCGCGAAGCGGCGTTTGAACAAGCGCGCGCGGCTGGCCCCGGGGCACCGCCCGCGATGCAATTGGTGACACGGCCGCTGTTCAACACCCGCGAAGGCTATGGCGCGGCGGTGTTTCCCGGGGTCGCCTTCGTGATCGTGCACCAGTCCTTGCTGCTGGGGCTGGCGCTGCTGGCGGGCACTGCGCGCGAGCGGTTGGGCGCGCCGCTCAGCGTCACACCGGCGCAGTTCGCGGGGCTGGGACTGGCCGCCGCGATGATTGCGATGGTGCAGGTCTGCTGGTTCGCGGGCTTTGTGTTCTGGTGGCAGGATTATCCGCGCGGCGCCGCGCCGCTGTGGCAGGTGCTTGCAGGCGGAATGCTGTTTGTTGCGGCGACCGCGGCGCTGGTGCTGTTGCTGGCGAGCCTGTTCCGCACCCGTGAGCGGCCCTTGCAGCTCGGACTTGGCATTTCCCTGCCGCTGTTCTTCCTGTCGGGTCTGACCTGGCCGGCCGCGGCCACGCCCGCACCGGTGCTGTGGCTCGCCCGCCTGTTCCCGACGACGCCGGGGCTCGAACTGATGGTGGGGCTCAACCAGATGGGCGGCAGCCTAGCTGATTATGCCGCTGCGCTTTTCAATCTTGCGGTGCTTGCTGCCATCTTTGGCGCCCTTGCGTTCTGGCGCTGGACTTCGCCCCGCGGCTTGCCTGCGCTGCCCGTGCGAGCGGCGCGCGATCTGAGTGGCAGCGCATGAGGCGATAGGCCTACTCTGCGGAGACCAGCATGGGCCCTTGCATCCTGTGGCAAGCAGCGCCGTGCCATTCATCACGCCAAATCATCAACTCGTCGATCAAGAGGCATGTCCCCGTTGCCTAGAATCGGGCTCCTGCGGCAATGGGCGGCATAAATCATCAAGGATTTGAAGGTATCGGATAATCTTGGTGTGGTTACATGAAGTCTTTGCTTCACGTAATTCGTTGAATTTAAACAGGGAAATACCAGAAAATGATCGACCATGAAGTCCGGCGTCGTCGCGCCCAACTTATGCTGACTGTTGCCGCTATCGGGTTGAGCGTCACGATGCCTGCGGTTGCCAGCGCGCAAGATGCCGACGTTACCACCGAGGAAACCACCGAAGAAACCGGTCAGCCGTTGATCGTGACGGGTACCCGCATCCAGCGCCCCGAGGCCGCCACTGCGACCCCGGTTGTCTCGATCACGGCCGAAAACCTGATCCAGTCGGGGATCAACAACATCACCGAACTGCTGGCGCAGAGCCCGGCGCTGTTCAATTCGGAAACCAATTTTGATGCCGCCGGCTCGCAGGCGCGCACCGGTGCTGCGGGCGTCAACCTGCTCAACCTGCGCAACCTCGGCGCGAACCGCACCCTGACGCTGGTCAATGGCCGCCGTCATGTCGCCGGTGTGGCGGGTGAGGCTGCTGTTGACACCAACACCATCCCGGTCAGCCTGATCGAGCGTATCGACATCCTCACCGGCGGTGTGTCGTCGGTCTATGGGGCCGATGGCGTGTCGGGCGTGGTGAACTTCATCATGAAGCGCGATTTCGAAGGCATTGATCTGCGCGCACAAGGCGGGATTTCCGACTTTGGCGATGCCGAGAACCGCTTTGTCTCGGCGACGATCGGTAAGAACTTCGCCGACGGGCGCGGCAATTTCGCGCTGAACTACGAATATCGCAGCGATGGCCGCGTCGGTTTTGGTGATCGTCCGAATGGCCGCTTCGAAGCCGACACGCTGGTGCGTAACCCCAATGATATCCCTGATGATCCCAATGTTCCGGACTTCGTATTCCTGAACCGCATCGGTTATGCCGACAGCTCGCCGGGCGGTGCGCTGGTGATTGATGGCAGCTTCAGCCCGCTGTTCAACGGTGATGGCCGTCCCTACAATCCGGGTCTGTTCCTGCCGCAGTCGGGCTTTCTCGCGCAGGGCGGCGACAACACCCCGGTCAACAATTATCAGGGTGACCTCCAGGCCGGGACCGAGCACCACTCGTTCAACGCCTTCTTCAACTATCAGCTGACGCCTGACGTCCGCTTCTTCGTTGAAGGCAAGTATGTGAAGACCGATAACTTCACGGTCGCGCAGCCTTCCTTCGACTTCTTCACCTTCATCTCGGAAGAGAACCCTTTGATCCCGGCCAATGTCCGGGCGGCTGGTCTGGGCGAATTCGGCGGCCTGCTGTTCAACCGCGACAATTTCGATTTCGGGACGCGCAACGAGAATTTCTCGCGTGATCTCTATCGCACCGTTGTCGGCTTTGACGGCAACATCAGCGACAATGTGAAGTTCGAGGCGAGCTATGTCTATGGCCGCAACGACACCACCTACATTTCGACCAACCAGCGCATTGAGGACCGCTACTTTGCCGCGCTCGACGTGGTGGATGTGGGCGCGTTCCGCACCGGGGTTCCCAACGGCGTGTTCGATTGCCGCGTCAACCTTGATGGCGGGGCGATCGCGGATGCGGGCAACTTCAACTATGGTGAAGCGCCGCAAACCTTCACACCCGGCCAGTGTGTGCCGCTCAACATCTTCGGCGAAGGCGCTGCCAGCCGCGAAGCTCTGGATTTCATCCTGACCGATACGGCCAATGAATACCGGATCCAGCAGCATGTCGCCAACGCCTTCATCAGCGGCAATTTTGGCAAGTTCTTCGAACTGCCGGGCGGGGCGGTGAACTTTGCTTTCGGCGGCGAATATCGCAAGGAAAGCAGCGATTTCCGTCCGGATGCGATCTCGACCCAAGTTGCGAGCTTCGATCCCAATTCGGGTGTGCTGGCCGACCTCGCCTTGCTGGCGCGCGAAACCGGCAGCTTTGATGTCTGGGAAGTGTTCGGCGAAATCAACGTGCCGCTGCTGGCTGACCGGCCGTTCTTCGAATTGCTCGAATTCACGGTCGCCGGCCGCCTTTCGGACTATTCGACCGTCGGTACCACCGAAGCCTGGTCGATCAACGGGCAGTGGGCTCCGATCCGCGACATCCGTTTCCGCGGTGGTTATTCGGAATCGGTGCGTGCGCCGAACATCACCGAACTGTTCGCGCCGCGGACCGGCACCTTTGCCTTCCTTGACGATCCGTGCAGCCCGGTGAACATCAATCAGGGTACCGAATTCCGGTCGACCAACTGCCGCGCGCTGATCACCGGCCTTGGCGTCGATTTCGACACCTTCGATCCGGATAGCGATATCTCGTCGAGCGCCAGCCTCGAAGGGATCGTGTCGGGCAACCGCAACCTGTCGCAGGAAGATGCCAAGACCTGGACCGCCGGTGTCATCCTTCAGCCGAGCTTCGTGCGCGGTCTGACCGTGACGGCGGACTGGTATGATATTCGCCTGTCGAACGCCGTGCGCACCCCGGGTCTCACCGAAACCGCGCAGTTCTGCGTGGACTCGGCATCGCTCGCCAACCCGTTCTGCGATGCGATCACCCGTTCGCAGACGACCGGTTTCGTGACGAGCTATGTGCTGGCGCCGCAGAACGTCGCCTTCTTCGAGACGGCTGGTCTCGACGTGACGGTGAACTACGCGTTCACGCCGGGCAGCGGCAAGTTTGGCCGGTTCAACCTGCGCGGCAGCGTGGGTTACCTCGACAAGCTGTCGTTCCTGCCTGCCAATGGCGGGATCGTCGACAATGATCGCGGCGAAACCGGTGCACCGGAATGGGTCGGCACGGCTGACCTCACCTGGTCGTTCAAGAATTTCACGCTCAACTACGGTCTCCAGTACACTGGTGACCAGCTCCGCTTCGAGCGTGATCGGATCGAGGGCGATCCCGATATCGTGGCGCCGGAATTCCTCGTGCTGGATGAGCGTTTCGTCCACGATCTGCGGGCGGAATTCACCACCAACAATCAGCAGGCGAACTTCTTCCTTGGTGTGAACAACTTCACCAACGAAATGCCGGCGCGCGGTCTGGCCAATCAGCCCGGCGTGGGCTGGCTCGGCCGCTATTTCTACGCGGGTATCCGCATCAACACCGACAAGCTCGGTTTCTGATCGCACTCGTCTGACTGACATCAAGAGCGGCTGTCCGGCGTTGGCTGACAGCCGCTCTTTTTGCGTCCGCGTACAGGCCAGCACCGGCTTGAATGGCGTGCGCAAGGCGGCTAGATCAAGGGAATGCGGGGCAAAGCAACCTCCCGCCCAGGCCGCAACAAGCCCAAGCGTTGCCTCGTGATCCTGCCGGATACGGCAGGGCCTTGTTTGCGAGGTTTGTGTGGTGGTTCAGGCCGACTTGTTCCCGAAGGTTTCCTTGGCCGATGTGCTGCGGGTGTTCACCCGCATCGGCTTTCTCAGTTTTGGCGGCCCGGCAGGGCAGATTGCGCTGATGCACCGCGAGCTGGTGGAAGATCGGCGCTGGATCGCCGAGGATGATTTTCTTCACGCGCTCAACGTGTGCCATCTGCTGCCAGGGCCCGAGGCCCAGCAGCTGGCGACATGGATCGGCTGGCGGCTCCACGGCTGGCGCGGGGGGCTGGCAGCAGGACTGCTGTTCGTCATTCCGGGCGCGGTGATCATTCTGGCGCTGTCGATGCTCTATGCCATCGCCAGCAATCTGGGCTGGGTTGCAGCGCTGTTTCTTGGCGTCAAGGCAGCGGTGCTGGCGATTGTGGTGCAGGCGCTGCTGCGGATTGCCGGGCGGGCGCTTGATACGGCGGTCAAGCGCGCTCTGGCGCTGGCGGCCTTTGCCGGATTGTTCCTGTTCGATTTGCCCTTTCCCCTGATCGTGCTCGGGGCAGGGGTCATCGGTATGGCGATCGCGGCATGGCAGCCGTCCTTGCTCGCGCTCAAGCCGGGTGGAGCGCAAGATGGCATCGCTGCACCGCGGCCGTGGCGCGGCACGCTGCTGGCGATTGCCCTGTGGGGCGCGATCTGGGCTGCGCCCATGGCGGCCGTTGCGCTGACGCTCGGGCGCGATCACGTACTCTGGGACATCGGCGCCTTCTTCTCGCAGCTTGCCATTGTCACCTTCGGTGGCGCCTATGCGGTGCTGGCCTACATGGCGCAGGAGGCAGTGCAAGGGTTTGGCTGGCTCCAGCCCGGAGAGATGGCGGACGGGCTCGGTCTGGCCGAAACCACACCGGGGCCGCTGATCCTTGTGACGCAATTTGTCGGCTTTCTCGCGGCCTTCCGCATGCCTGAACCTTTCACGCCGCTCATGGCAGGGCTGCTGGGCGCCGGGCTGACAACATGGGTGACCTTCGCGCCGTGCTTCATGTGGATCTTCGCCTTTGCTCCGTGGATTGACCGGCTTGGTCAGGCCGTCCGGCTCAAGGGCGGGCTGGCGGCTGTGACGGCGGCGGTGGTGGGCGTGATCGCCAATCTCACCGCGTGGTTCGCGCTGCATGTGCTGTTCGCCCGGGTCGAGCAGGTGAGCGTTGGCGTGCTGCGCCTGCACTGGCCGGATCTTGCCAGCTTCGATTGGCGCGCGGGCCTGCTTGCCGCGCTTGCCGGAATGCTGGCCTTCGCGCTGCAATGGTCAGTCGTGCGCATTCTTGTCGTCTGCGCGGCGGGGGGCTTGGCGCTGACCCTGCTGCCATAGCGCCGCGCTGCGCCTGCGCTAGGCGGCGAACACTGCGGTGTAGATGCTGTAGCTGCTGGTGACGATCAGCACGATGGCAACCACCAGCAGCAGCAGCCGCGGCCGCACGCGGCTGGCCAGCAGTGCGCCAAAGGGTGCGGCAATCACCCCGCCGATGATCAGTCCGACCGTTATCAGCGTGAAGGCAGCAAGCCCCAGCGTTGCGATGAAAGCGATCGAGATGGACAGGGTGAGCAGGAACTCGGCGGAATTGACCGTGCCGATGACCTTGCGCGGATCGCCGCCCTGGATCAGCAGGTTGCTCGTCACCACCGGCCCCCAGCCGCCGCCGCCCGCCGCATCGAGAAAGCCGCCCGCCGCCGCCAGCGGACGGGTGTAGCGCGGATCCGCGAAGCGCGGCTTTGCCATGCGGATCGCGCGCCACAGCAGGTAAAAGCCGATCCCGGTCAGATAGGCCATCACCCACGGGCGCGCTGCCGAGGCATCGATGTTCGAGAGCAGATAGGCCCCGCTCACCCCGCCGATCACGCCGAAGGGGACCAGCCGCTTGAACAGCCCCCAATCGACATTGCGATGCCAGATATGGCTCGCGCCCGAAGCACCGGTCGTGAACAGTTCAACCAGATGCACGCTGGCCGAGGCAGTGGCGGGGGGAACCCCGAGCGCGCTGACCAGCAAGGTCTGGGTGATGACCCCGAAGGCCATGCCAAGCGCCCCGTCGATCATCTGCGCCGCCATGCCAATGGCGATGAACGGCGCGAGTTCGACAAGCAGCGGGACGATTTCTGGCATGAGGCATGTCCTCTCTGCGTGCTGGCAGGGTTAGAATGTGATGCTCGCCGTCGCACCCCAGGTGCGCGGATCGCCGGGAAGCCCGGCAATCAGCCCGGTGCTGCCGGGGCCGACGAAGAGCTGTTCGAAATAATTCGCGTCAAAGGCATTCCGCACCCAGGCAAACAGGTTGAGCCCGTCATCTGCACGGAAACCGAGGCGGAAATTGGACAGGTGGTAGCCGTTTACATTGGTGAACGCTGATGGCGAAGGGTTGGACGAAAAGTCCGAACGGTAAGACCCATCATAGCCCAGATAGACCCGCCCCGGCTTGCCAAGGAAGGTGGCAGGCAGATTGCCCTCCGCTCCGAACGAAAATGCCCATTCGGACACGCCCGGCAGACGCTGGCCGGAAATGTCGCAATTGGCCGGGCTGATCCCGCCGGGCGTGCCGGGGGCGGATGGCGTCTGACCGGGTGCGGCGGTGGTGCCGCCCGACAATTCCGGCGGGCAGGGCGCATCGACAAAGCGGACATATTGGGCATCGGTATAGGCGCCGCTGACATAGGCGGTGAACCGCTCGCTCGGGCGCACCGAGAAATCAACCTCGACCCCCTGCGAGCGCACCTTTTCGGCATTGGCGAGGAAGCCCCGCAGCACGCCGAATTCGCCATTGATCACCGTCGCTTGATAATCGCGGATATCGGTGCGGAAGGCTGCCACGTTGAGCGTCGCCCGGCGATCCCAGAACTGCGATTTGAGCCCGATTTCGAAGTGGTCGACAGTCTCGGGCCGGATCGTGCCTGCGGCAGCGATCGGCTGGCCATTGGCATCGGTTGGCAGCCCGTTCTGGTTGATCCCGATGGTCTTGAAGCTGCGCGCGTAGGCGCCATAGGCGAGCACATCGGGCGCGAGCGCATAACTCAGCGTAAGATCATAGGTGACGTTCCAGTCGGTATCCTCGGGCGCGCTCACCTGCGGCTGGAACACCGCAAGTTGTGCACGGCTGCGCGCATCGGTTTCCGTGCCAAGCAGCTCAACGCCTGCGCCAGTAAAGACGCGGCGCTGATAGAAGCCTTTCTTCTTGTCGTAATTCACGCGCGCGCCCGGTTGGATGGTGAAGGCGTCGGTGACCTTCCAGCTGAGCTGCCCGAACAGCGCCAAGCTGGTGCTTTCGAGGAACTGCGTGTTGCGCGCGGTGAGCCCGTCGAGCACGCTCGGATCAAGCGAGAGCGGATTGTTCGGCGCGATGTTCCAGCGGCTGGCAGCACGGCCCTGCGCTTCGGTGCCTTGCGTGTCGATCCGCTGATCGAAGGCAAAGGCACCGATCACGAAGTCGATCGCTGTGCCGCTGTAGGCATAGCGGAATTCCTGCGTGTACTGATCCTGCTGCGACGGGTTCTGCGACAGCGCCACGATCGAAAGCCCGGTGAAATCGCGATCATTCTCGGGCTTCCAGTCCCAATACCGCCACGCCGTGACCGAGGTGAAGGTTCCGGGGCCGATATCCCACACGGCTCGGAGCGAGGCGCCGGCGATCACGTTGCCGGCGTTGAGTTGCGAATCCAGATCACTCAGGCGGTCAAACGGATTGGTGCTGGGCGGCGCATAATTCTGCGCAGCGGCAAGGGCGGCGAACTGTCTGTTGAGAGGCCGCTGGGTCGTACCGGTGTGCACGAACACCGAACCGCAGCAATTGGCGTCTTGCTTGTTATAGTCACCCACCAGCGTGATCTTGAGATTGTCCGCCGCCTCCCACAAGACCTGCGCACGCAGCCCGAGATTGTCGAGGCTCTGGATATCCTCACCCGTGGTGACATTGCGGATCGTGCCCGCCCGGCTTGTCCCGGAGAAGGCGACGCGCGCCGCAACGCGTTCGGTCAGCGGGCCGGAGATTGCGAGCCGCGCTTGCCGGAATGCGAAATTGCCGAGGCTGATTTCGGCCTTGCCCTCAAAATCAAAACTCGGCTGGTTGGTGGTGATGTTGATCGCGCCGGCGGTGGTGTTCTTGCCGTAGAGCGTGCCTTGCGGCCCGCGCAGCACTTCGATCTGGGCGACATCGAGGAAGTCGAAGGTCGCCGAGGCGACGCGCGAATAATAGACATCATCGACATAGATGCCGACGCCCTGTTCGAACCCGTCACTGGTAAGGCCGAAGGGCACGCCGAGCCCGCGGATATTCACCGCCGTGTTGCGCGGGTTGGAGGAATAGAATTGCAGCGTCGGCGCAAGCTGCTGGAGCCGGCCCACATTGAACGCCCCGGTCTCGTCGAGCTGCTTGGCATCGATCACCGACACGGCGAGCGGAATGTCCTGTGCGCTTTCGGAGCGGCGACGGGCGGTGACGATGATGTCATTGCTGGCCTGCTCCAGTCGGGGCGTGGTGGCAGGGGTGAGGGTTTCGGATGTGGTTTCGTCCTGCGCTGAGGCGGGGGCGGTCAATAGCGCGGTCAGTCCTGCGCCAAGCAGCAGGGTGCTGCGGAATGTCTTCGGATACATGGTCTCGCCTTTGCAAGCGGGCATGCATCCGGTGGTCCGGTCTGCTGGTCCCTGTTGAGTTGGAGGTTGAAAGGGTCACGGGCCGATCAATCGGTCAGCCGTTTCCTCTCGGTCACATCGATCTGCATGACCTTCCCGTCATGCACGATCAGTTGGATCGCGCCGTAGCGCAGGCGGGAGAGCTCCTCGCTTACCAGCGCGAGTGTTTCGGGCAAAACCCCGCCTTTGGCAGAGCCTGTCGTGTCACGGTCCATGGATGGGCCTTTCATTGCGCGGAATCAGTCCGCAACGCAGGAATTAAACTCAAGCGAAATGATTGACAATGGGCTGCGCCGAACAGAAATTCTGTACCCCGGTGAAAGGTGGGATTTGTGCGCCGATGTGAAGCGTGCGCGCCGTCAGGCTTCGTCGTCGGTGAAGGGCGGCACCGGGGTGATCGGATCGGAAAGGCGGATTGCATCCAGAATCTGCGCCGTGCGATCACGCACATCGAGCAGCAGCGCGCGGGTGCGGCATTCGCCTTCTTCAAGGCAATTCTTGCATTTTTCGTGCGCATAGCGGCTTGCGCAGGGCACCAGCGCGAGGCTGCCGCGCATATGGCGGATCAGATCGCCATAGGTGATATCCACCGGCGGGATGGCCAGCCAATAGCCCCCGTCGCGGCCCCGCTGCGAGGCGACAAGGCCAAAGCGTGTCAGCTCCGAAAGGATCACGGTCAGGAACTTGGCGGGAATGTTCTGCTGCTCCGCTATCGCGGCAAGCTGCACTGGCCCATCGCCGTAATGATCGGCAAGGTGCTGCATCGCGCGGATCGCGTAGCGGGTCTTCTGGGACAGCATCGCAGATTGTCTATCTGCGAGGTAGGCAATCGGGTCAAGCCTGTCGTCCGGACCCGCACCGGGCCTGTCCGCACTGTGATGAATTGACTATGGAATTGATCGGCCCCAAGGGGCTTGACGGGTGCGCTGCGCCCCACGGTGTGCTGACTTGCGGAGACCTGCCTTGAGACTTGTGCTGTTTCTTGTCGCCCTTTTGATGGCAAGCCCCACTCTGGCGCAGGGCATCCAGCAGACCAAGGGCAGTTTCGAGGACAAGTTCCGCCAGCTTGATGAAGTGCTGCCCGATCCCAACACCTATCGCAATGCGAGCGGCGCGCCGGGGCATGAATACTGGCAGCAGAAGGTCGATTACAAGATCACCGCCGAGCTCGACGAGGCCAAGCGCCGCCTGACCGCGCGCGGCACGGTCCGCTATACCAACAATTCACCCGACAGCCTGCCGTGGCTGTGGATGCAGCTTGATCAGAACATCTTCCGCCGCGATTCGATGGCCGAGTTGACCGATGCCTTTGGTGGCCCCGGTCGGCGCGGGCCGAAGGTCACGTTGGGTGCAGGCGCCGAGCCGACCAAGCTTTCGATGGATGAACTGCGCCGCCAGCAATCCATGGCCGATAATGATTATGGCTACGATATCACCGCGGTTACCACGCTGACGGGCGAACAGCTGCCCCACACGATTGTCGGTACGCTGATGCGCATTGATCTGCCCCAGCCGCTGGCACCGGGCGAAACTGTCGAATTCGCGATCGCGTGGGCCTTCAACATCGTCGAGGAAGACGCCGTGGTCGCGCGCTCAGGCTACGAGCATTTCCCTGATGATCCGCGCAAGGGCGGGAACGACATCTTCCTGATGGCGCAGTGGTTCCCGCGCATGGTGGTCTATTCGGACTACGAAGGCTGGCACAACAAGGAGTTCCTCGGCCGCGGTGAGTTCACGCTCGAATTCGGCGATTACGAGGTCGAGATGACGGTGCCCGACGATCACATCGTTGCGTCCACCGGCGTGTTGCAGAACCCCGATGCCGTGTTGACGGCCGCGCAGCGCCAGCGTCTCGAAACCGCGAAGAACGCTGATGCGCCGGTCTTCATCGTGACCCCGCAGGAAGCCGCCGCCGCCGAAGCGGGCAATCCTCGCGGGCGCAAGACCTGGCGCTTCTCGGCCACCAACGTCCGCGATTTCGCCTGGGCGTCGAGCCGCAAATTCATGTGGGATGCGCAAGGCGTGAAGCAGCCCGGTGCGGAGAACGAAACCGTGCTCGCCATGAGCTTCTGGCCCAAGGAAGGTGGCGATCTGTGGAAGAAGTATTCCACCGCCGCCGTGGTGCATACGCTGAAGGTCTATTCCCGCTTCAGCTTTGACTATCCCTATCCCACCGCGCAGTCGGTCAACGGGCCGGTCGGCGGGATGGAATATCCGATGATCACCTTCAACGGGCCGCGCACCACGCTCAACAAGGATGGCAGCCGCACCTATTCGCTGGCCGAGAAAATGTTCCTCGTCGGCGTGGTGATTCACGAAATCGGGCACATCTATTTCCCGATGACGGTGAACTCGGATGAACGCCAGTGGACCTGGATGGACGAGGGGCTCAACTCCTTCCTTGATTCCGTGGCGGGTTACGAATGGGACCCGAACATGCCGTGGACCCGCAGCCTGCCGCGCGATCTGGTGCCCTACATGGTTTCGAACAACCAGCAGCCGATCATGACCCAATCGGATTCGATCACCGATCTCGGCTCGAACGCCTATGGCAAGCCGTCGGCGGCCTATCACTTGCTGCGTGATACCATCATCGGGCGCGAGCGGTTCGACTTTGCGCTGAAGGAATATGCCCGCCGCTGGAAGTTCAAGCGTCCGACCCCGGCGGATTTCTTCCGCACCATCGAGGAAGCCTCGGGCACCGATCTCGACTGGTTCTGGCGCGGCTGGTTCTACACCACCGATCACGTCGATATCAGCCTTGATTCGATCTACCGGCTCAAGATGGATTCGAAGAATCCCGATATTGATCTGCCGCGCCGCCGTCAGGAACGCGCGGAGGAGCCGACGCCGGTTGGCATTGGTCTGAACAAGCAACAAGGCCTGCCGATCTGGGTGCTCGAAAACCCGGGCGTGACCGACTTCTACGACAAGAACGACGAATTCACTGTCACCCCCAAGGATCGCAAGGGTTACCAGGATTTCGTCGATGGGCTTGATCGCTGGGAACGCGCCGCGTTTGACCGCGCGGTGAAGGAAGATGCCAATTACTACGTGCTCAACTTCACCAACAAGGGCGGCCTTGTCATGCCGATCATCCTTGGTCTGACCTTCAAGGACGGATCGAAGCAGAAGCTCAACATCCCGGCCGAAATCTGGCGCCGCAATTCCAGGGAAGTGGCCAAGCTGCTGGTCTTCCCGAAGAACAAGGAGCTGGTCGAAGTCATGGTCGATCCCGATTGGGAAACCGGCGACGCCAACCTTGAAGACAATCACTATCCGCGCCGCATCATCCCGAGCCGGATCGAAGCCTTCAAGGACGAAGCCAGCAAGTCGCGCGTCAGCCGTGATCTGATGGGCGAAGCCGCCGGGGCCGAGAAGGTCAAGGATCGCAAGTGATGCTGCGCCGCATCGCCTTGCTGATCGCGCTGCTGGTCGCTGTCCCCGTGGCGGCGCACCAGCAGAAGGTCGCGATCAGCACCATTGCGCTCAATTCCCGCACCGAGCGTATCGAGCTGGCGCATCAGGTGCCGGTGCACGATGCCGAACATGCGCTGCGTTTTCAGGGGGCGAAAGACCCCGACATTATCGGCAGCGCCGCGAGCCGCGAGGCCTTTGCCACCTATGTCACCCGCCGCTTCCGGCTGTGGGTCGATGGCGAGTTGGTGACGCCAGAATATGTCGGCAGCGAGATCGTGGGGGGCAATCTGATGGTCTATCAGGATATGCCCGCGCCCGCTGAAGCGGCACAGTTCACGGTCAATTCGCAGATCCTGACCGATCTGTGGGCGCGGCAGCAAAACCGGGTGAATATCGGGGGCGGCACCAAGGTGGAAACCTTTGTCTTCACCGTGAATACTGCGGCACGCGATTTCACACTCTAGCAGGCCTGGCGCAAACCGTCGCCGTGCCTGCGCAACGGGGAACAAGGCGGCATGGCTGACGCAGCGAGCTTAAGCGACAATCTCGGTCTGACAGTGGTGTTGCTCGCCTCGGGCGTGGCCGCCGTCCCGCTGTTCCGGCGGCTCGGCCTCGGTTCGGTGCTGGGATACTTTGCGGCCGGATTGCTGGTGGGCCCTTCGGTGCTGGGCATTTTCAGCGATCCGGAAGCGATCTTGCACGTCTCGGAACTGGGCGTGGTGATGTTCCTGTTCCTGATCGGCATCGAGCTGCGCCCGCGCAAGTTATGGGCGATGCGCAGCCAGATTTTCGGCGTCGGGCTGGTGCAGGTGCTGGTCTGCATGGTGCTGCTGACCGCAGTGGGGATCGCGCTGGGGCTTGCGCCCGTGGTGGCCTTTGTGGCGGGCACCGGCTTCGTGTTGTCTTCGACTGCGGTGATCATGTCGGTGCTGGCCGAACGCGGCGAGATTGCCAGCCCGCAAGGCCAGCAGGGCGTGGCGATCCTGTTGCTCGAAGATCTGGCGATTGTCCCGCTGCTGGCGCTGGTCGCGTATCTCGGCGCGGGTGCGGCGGGCGAATTCAGCATGTCCGGGGTGCTGATCGGGCTGGGGGCGATTGCCCTGCTGATCGTGACCGGGCGCTGGCTGCTCGATCCCTTTTTCGCCTTGCTGGCCCGCGCCCGGGCTACCGAAGTCCTCACCGCAGGCGCACTGCTGGTGGTGCTGGGATCGGCGCTGCTGATGGAGCGGAGCGGGCTGTCGATGGCGCTGGGCGCTTTCCTCGCGGGCGTGTTGCTGTCGGGTTCAAGCTACCGCCATCAGATCGAAGCCGATGTCGAGCCGTTCAAAGGCCTGCTGATGGGTCTGTTCTTCCTCGCGGTGGGGATGAGCCTCGATATTGCGGTGGTGGCGCGTGAATGGCAATTGATCGCCGCCTTGCTGGCAGCTTACGTGGTGGTCAAATCCATTGGGGTTTTCGCCGTGGCACGGCTGTTCGGGGCAACCGGCAGGCAGGCGATGGCGCGCGTCGTGATGTTCGCGCAGGGCGGCGAATTTGCCTTTGTCCTCTATGCTGCCGGGCTGGCTGGCGGGGTCATCAGCGCCGAACAGAGCGCGATCTTCGCCACGGTCATCATTCTGTCGATGGCGCTCACCCCGCTGGTGATGCTGGTGGCGGATCGCTGGCTGGGACAGCGCGTGGTGTCGATGGACGGCATCGAGGAGGCCAATGGCTTGCGGGGCGATGTGCTGCTGATCGGGTTTGGCCGCTTCGGGCAGATTGCCTCGCAATTGCTGCTCGCGCGCGGGGCCAAGGTTGCGCTGGTCGATAATGATCCCAACCGCATCCGCGATGCCGAACGCTTCGGTTTCAAGGTCTATTTCGGCGACGGCGCGCGGCTTGATATCCTCAAGGCATCAGGCGCTGCCGAGGCCGAGGTGATCATGGTCTGCATTGATGACAAGGAGGCCGCGCTGCGGATTGCGACGCTTGCCACCGAACAATTTCCGACCGCCCGCGTGCTGGTGCGCTCCTATGATCGCGGCCACGCGATTGCGCTGCGCCAGATCGGGATTGACGGCGAAATGCGCGAGACGTTCGAATCCGCGATCCGGTTTGGCGGGATGGGGCTGGCGGCGCTCGGTGTGACCGAGCTGGAGATCGAGGATATCACCGCCGATATCCGCCAGCGCGATGAGGAGCGCCTTGCGCTGCAAGTCCATGGCGGGGAGCTGGCGGGGACTGACAGGCTCCATCGTCATCCGGTGCCCGAACCGCTGGTGCGGCGGAGCAAGGCGGCCGCGCGCGAGTAGCCACCATCCTGATTGCTGACATCAGACGATTTGGTCAGCAAGCATCAGGGCACCGATAATGCCGGCATTATCGCCATGGCGAGGCGCTTCGATCCGGTGGCGCGACCCGCCGGGCAGGTAGCCTGCATCGATGGTCTGCGTGCGGGTAGCGATGCGTTCAACGAGTTTGGGTGTCTTGGCCACCCCGCCGCCCAGCACGATCACCTCCACTGCTGTGATTGCCGATAGGCTGTGACACAGCTGCGCGATGTAATCCGCAATCACCGTGTGGGCGATGTGATCGGCGGGAAGCGCCGACAGGGATACGCCCCACCGCGCCTTGATCGCCGGGCCACTCGCAAGGCCTTCGAGGCAATCGCCATGGTGCGGGCAAATGCCGGGAAAGTCGCTGTCAGCCGGATGGCGGCGCGGCAGGATATGCCCCATTTCAGGATGGGCCGCGCCGTGCACGGGGTGTCCGCCGACAACCAATCCGCCGCCGATGCCCGTGCCGATTGTGATGTACGCAAGCCCGCTGCAATCGGGCCGCGCTGCGGCCTCGGCGATGGCGGCGGCGTTGACATCGGTGTCGAGAGCAACCCTCGTGCCGAGCTCGCGTGCAAAGAACCCGGCAATATCGCAATTCTGCCAACCCGCCTTGGGCGTGTTGGTGATGTGGCCCCAATCAGCCGCGCTCCGATCAAGCTGGGCTGGTCCGAAGGTGCCGATCCCGATTGCTTTGAGAGCGCCGTGCTGATCGAGCCATGCGGCAGCTTCGCCCAGTGTTTCATCGGGCGATGTGGTGGGAATGCTATGCCGGGCGATAATCCGGTCAGGCGAAGGCCCCACTGCCAGCACGAATTTCGTGCCGCCTGCCTCAATCGCACCGAGCATTCGCTATGTCCTCCTGCCGCGAGACAAGCTGGCAGGTGTCGTCCTCGATGGCCAGCCGCAAGAGCGGTGCGGGCACACCACCGAAATATGCATTTGCTGTGGCGGGATCGTCCGGAATGTCTTGGCCACCAAGTCCGAAGAAATCGACAAAGCTCGATACCCGGAGGTCGGCATCAACATACCAGCTATAGGTCTGGTGCGGTTCCTGAACGGGGTTTGCCAGAACAAGGCCTGAACCGTTGAGTGGGCAATAGGGGCCAAGCAGGGTGTCGGCGACCATCCCGTAAAGTCCGGTGGGCGCATGCCGCAAGTGCGGGGCGAAAGTGTGGCTCTGGGTTGACCAGAAGGCGTAATAGCGCCCACGATGATACACCAGATGCGCGCGTTCGAGCTCGTTGTTGACGCCGTCTGCGGCGATCAATGGGGGCAGCAATTGCCATTCGCCCGCCTGCCAGCGGGCAAGACCGAAAGCCCCGTTGAACGCGCTGTCCGATCCGCCCAGGGAAGCGGTGAAAGCGAGATACTCCGCGCCGTCGGCCGGGTCGCGGAAATAGGCAGGGTCGCGCAGCGCCTTGATGGTTCCGGGTGCGCCTTCATGTGCGTCAGCAGCCTGATAGAGCGGCGAGGGCCGGGCGATCAGCGGCGCTGGGGTGCTCCAGTCGTGCGGCCAGCCATCAGGCCCGAGCCTCGCCGCGCTTGCCCACAGGCTCTGCTGGTAACCGCCGGGCTTTTCAGCCGTTCCGGCAGCAGTGAAGAACAGCGTGACGACGCCATCGCGCAGCAACGCCGAGCCGGCCCATTCGCGTTCATAGGACACGGTGAAATCGGGCAGCACCGGCCCGCGATCAAGCCATGTGTCAGCCATGCGCTCAAGCCAATGGATCTTGGCCGTAAAGTGCCGCAGTGCCGGATCGCCGCGGTCAGGCGCAGTGAGCGCCATCCACAGCTCGCGCCCGGCAAGGCGAGCGGGCATCCCGTCCGGCGCTTGCAGCGGCCACATGTCCCAATAGACCCGTGCCGGATCAAGACCGGAGCGATCACGCGTGGTGATCGTTGGAATGACACCGG
This sequence comes from Erythrobacter epiphyticus, assembly GCF_034653295.1. Classification (NCBI taxonomy): domain Bacteria; kingdom Pseudomonadati; phylum Pseudomonadota; class Alphaproteobacteria; order Sphingomonadales; family Erythrobacteraceae; genus Erythrobacter; species Erythrobacter epiphyticus. The sequence continues at coordinate 197,792 of NZ_JAYEEU010000008.1, forward strand.
CAGGGGCGGGCGCACACGAAGCAAGGTGTTCCGCAGTCCAGAAGGTTGTCATCGCGCGCGTGCCTGTTTCAAGCCGGATAGGAAAAATGGGCTGGTCGCCAAGGGGAGAGAGGCGGCGACCAGCCTGATGGGGTGCGGTCGCAATCAGAAGTCGAACCGCACCGAAGCAAGCACGGTACGACCCTGGATCGAGCGCGCTCGCACCAGCCCATTGGCAGGGATCAGGCCTTCCTCCGCCTCGGTGAAGCCGAAGCTGTTGAACAGGTTGGTGGCGTTGAGGCCCACTTCCACCCGCTCCATCGGTCGCACTGCGAGGAAGGCGTTGACCTGCGCAAAGGCGGGAAGCTTCAGCCCGTTATTGTCCTGCGCAAAGCTTGCCGTGGTGCCCACGATATTCGCGCCCAGCGTAAACCGCTTGTCGGCATATTGCGCCGTCGCCTGATAGACCAGATCGGCCTGACGGCGCGGCGTATTGCCGATCGTGGTGAGATCGAGCGCATCGACAATTTCCGCCTTGGTCCAGGTCGCACCCGCCGAAAGCGAGAATGGCCCGGTGGTGTAAGCGCCTTCAAGTTCGAGGCCATAGGCTTCGAATTCGGTGTCGAACAGCACGAGCGGGGCAATGTCGACATTGGTTTCCGATGTCGTGGCATAGAAGCCGGTCGCATAGAGCGAAAGGCCGCGCGACTGGTATTTGACGCCGAGTTCCGCCTGATTGACCCGCGCGATCACGCCGGTGTCGCCGCCGGGCAGGCTCCCATCGACCGGGCTGACTGCGGGGGAAAACAGGCTGCGGTCAGCGGTGTGACGTCCACCGCGGCTGTAGCGCGCAAACACCCCGAGATCATCGGTTACAAGGTAATTCGCACCGATCGAGTAGGACAGGTAGCCGAAGCTGTAATTGACCGGGCGGGCCTGCCCGAGCGGCAATTGGCTGGTAAGCGCTTCGGCGGGACTGATTGATCCGTTATTGTCAAAATCAAACCCGATCACGCCATTGCCGAAGCCGCTGTCAGCCCCCGTGATCGAGCCATTGGCATCGCCGAAATCATAACGCGCGCTGAGATCAAGCGTGAGCCGGTCCAACTCCAGCGATGCAGATGCGAAAGGCGCGAAGGTCGAATAGTCGACATCATAATTGCGCCGGCAGCAATTGCCGAAGAAGCTGGCGCCGAAGCCGGCAGTGCCGTTCTGCGTGACCGGGTTACCGCCTGCATCAAGAATATCGACGAGCACGGCACGCCCGCCACCTTCGACTGTCTGCACTTGTGAGGTCCACAGCCAATCGGTGTTGATCGTCTGGCGCGAGGCGTAGAAGCCGCCGGTAAAGGCAAGGCGCGCGCCGCCCAGATCGAAATCATTACTGATACGGAAATCATTCGTGATGTTGTTGAGGCTGTTGAGCCGCACATTGAACATCACCACATTGGTGAGCAAGCCATTGCCGCCGATATTGGCCGGATTGGCGAGCGCGCCGGTGTTGGGGCCCGAGGCAAAGCGGATGGTTGATCCTGCCCCGCCGATCCCGTTGGCAATGGCCTGCGCGGCGTCTGCTTCGGCAGGGAGGGGCGAGGTAAAGCTGCCCGAATTGTCGGCAAAGCGGAAACGGTTGGTAACGGTCCAGCCCGACCCGATATCGAACTGCGTCTCAATCCCGAAGGCCGCGCTCTGTACGCTGAGACCATCATTGATGTTAAAGCTCGCCGGGTTGTTGCTGCCATCGAGCGTCACGGCCTGAGTGATGAACGGGCTGTAAAGTGCATCGCTGCGCGGATCAAAGCCCGCAAGTCCCCGGTAATCGGGCCGGGCATTGGAACCTGTGACCTGCACCGGCATCGGCAGGATTGTCGGCGTGCGATCATTGAGATACTTGCCGTAGAAGCGGATATAGCCGCTATCGAATTCCTTGGTGAGATTGGCCTTGATCTGGCCGCCGTCAAACCCGTTGAAGCCGATATCGCGCGGACCTTCGCCAGTGCGATAGAACCCGCCGACATGGAAGTAGAGATCATCGGCCAAGCGGCTGCCGTAGTCGAAATCCATCCGGTAGGTTTCAAAGTCCAACCCAACGCTCGCCTGAATGGCGCCGCCTTCCTGCTTGCCCGTCTTGGAGATGAAGTTGATCACCGCGCCTGGCGCGTTCGAGGCGAAGGTCGAGGCTGAGCCGCCGCGCACCGCTTCGACACGGGCGACGTTGCGATCCGCACGCAGGAAATTGTCGGCATTGCCAAAGATGATGTCGCCAAATTCGAGGATCGGGAGACCATCTTCCTGCAACTGGATATAGCGCGCGCCGCCGGTGGAGACAGGCAGGCCGCGCACCGCGATATTGGCATTGCCTTCGCCGCCAGAGGCTTCCGAACGGATACCCGGAATCTGGCGGATAAGATCGGCGGCTGACGGCGGGGCGAGTCGCACGATGGTTTCTTCGCTCAGCGTGCTGACCGAAATCGAGGTTTCAAGCCGGTTCTGCCCGCGGGCTGTCGCGGTCACAATGATCTCGCCATTATCGGCGCTGTCGGCTTCGGCTTCCTGTGCCAGACCGGGGCTTGCCCCGAGGCTGGCCACCGCAAGAGCCACGAAACTCGCGCTGCGCGCGTACTGCACTTTCAACATCCTCAAACTCCCCCAATAGCAATTTTTTGCCTGTGGAAGAGCCTGATTAGCTTTGCTGCAAACGATTGCAAGAAGAATCTGCAAACGTTTGCAATTTACACCGACTTGTGTCACTCCAATCAGTATCGCACGGCGTGAAATGATCGTGGCGGAAATGGAGCGGATGGGCATGGCACAGGGTAAGCCGCGGTTATCATTGCTGCGGATCGTCGAAATGAACATCGGCTTTTTCGGTTTGCAGTTCAGTTTTGGCCTGCAGCAGGCCAATATGGGGCCGATCTATGGCTTCCTCGGAGCGGACGAGGCGACGATGCCGCTGCTGTGGTTGGCAGGCCCCATGACCGGTCTGATCATCCAGCCGATCATCGGCGCCATGAGCGACAGGACAACGTCGCGCCATGGGCGGCGCACACCCTATTTCCTGATCGGCGCGGTGATCTGTTCGATCAGCCTGTTCCTGATGCCGATGTCGAGCGCGCTGTGGATGGCGGCAAGCCTGCTTTGGATTCTCGATGCGGGCAACAACATCACGATGGAGCCGTACCGCGCCTATGTTGCCGACCGCTTGGTGGCAGATCAGCGCAGCGTCGGGTTTCTGACCCAATCGGCGTTTACCGGATTGGCGCAGACGCTGTCCTATCTCGCGCCCAGTCTGCTCACAGCCTTCGTGGCGCGCGATGTGCTTGATGCCAATGGCATTCCCGTGATCGTGCGGATTGCCTTTGTGATTGGCGCGATCCTCTCGATCTCCACCATCTTATGGTCGGTATGGCGGGTGCCGGAACTGCCGCTGTCGGATGATGAGCGCGCCGCGATGGCGGACAAGCCGCTAACGGTGCGCGCCACTCTCGCTGAAATTGCCGATGCGATCGGCTCCATGCCGCGCCCGATGCGGCAATTGGCGGCTGCGATGCTGTGCCAGTGGTATGCGATGTTCGCTTATTGGCAGTATATCACCTTTGCCGTCGCCCGTTCGCTTTATGATACCTCCGACCCATCGAGCGCAGCCTTTCGCGAGGCCACCCTCGCCACGCAGCAGGCAGGCGCGCTCTACAATTTCATCGCCTTTGCCGGTGCGCTTGCGCTGATCCCGATCGTGGCGCGGCTCGGCGCACGGCTCGTCCATGCTGCCTGTCTCACCGCCTCGGGGATTGCCATGCTGCTTATCCCCGGCGTGCAGGACAGCGCCGGATTGTTTGTTCTGATGATCGGCATCGGGATCGGCTGGGCCGGGATGATGGGCAACACCTATGTGATGCTGGCCGATTGCATCCCTCCGGAACGGACCGGCATTTACATGGGCATTTTCAACATGTTCATTGTCGTGCCCATGCTTATCCAGACGCTGACGATGCCGCTTATCTATCGTCCATTGCTGGGGGGCGATCCTCGCAATGTGTTGCTGCTCGGCGGTGGATTGATGCTGGCGGGCGCGCTTGCTACGCTGCTGGTAGATGCGGGGCATCGTGTCAGGAGCGGGCAGGCCGTGACGGCAAGCTAAAGTGACGATCCGATAAGGGAAGATGGGCGAAAGCGATTTGAAGGGCAGGGGTGGGGGTGTGCGCACCATCACTGATCTGGCGCGGCTGGCGGGTGTCTCGCCAGGCACGGTCTCGCGCGCTCTGGCAGGCAAGAGCCTCGTCAACGCCAAGACCCGCGAGAAGATTGAAAAACTCGCGCGCGAGCACGGCTTTCGTCCCAACCAGATGGCCAGCGGATTGCGCCGCCAGAAGACCGGTGTGATCGGTGTCGCCATCCCCCTGGGGCACGATGTCCGCCAGCAGATTTCCGACACCTTTTTCATGACCCTGCTCGGGCTGCTTGCCGATGAGCTGACCGACAGGGGCTATGACCTGATGCTGCGACGCGTCGTGCCGCTGTCCGACGAGGACTGGCTCGATCGGTTCATCGGTTCAGGGATGATCGATGGCGTGATCGTGATCGGGCAGTCCGATCAGTTCGATCGGATCGAGGACGTTGCCGATGGCTATCTCCCGATGGTGGTGTGGGGCAATCATTCTGAAGGCCAGCGGCATTGCGTGGTCGGCACCGACAACCGGCTCGGCGGGCGGATGGCGGCCGAGCGGCTGATTGCCAGCGGCGCGCGCAATCTTGCTTTTCTCGGCGATACCGCACCGATCGAATTTGCCGCGCGTTACGCGGGCGCGCTCGACGTTGCCGAACGTATGGGGGTGCTGCTGCGCGTCTTGCCGACGCATCTCGCGCCCGATCAGTTGGGCGATGAGATCGCGGCGCATCTGTCCACCCATGCCGGTGCCATCGACGGGATCTTCGCCGCCACCGATACCATTGCGGCCGCGTGCCTTGCCGAGCTACACAAGCGCGGTGTGGCCGTGCCCGGCTCTGTCAGGATCGTTGGCTTTGACGATCTGCCGATCGCGAACCAGACTGTGCCGCCGCTTACAACGATCAGGCAGGATATCCACGCCGGCGCGCGCGGGTTGGTTGACCTGTTGTTGCGGCGGCTGGCGGGTGAGGAAACGGAAAGTCTCGTGCTGCCCCCGCAGCTCAAAATCCGCGCGACAGCCTAAACAAAACAGGTCACGGGCACATCGCCGCGCGCGGCCAGCAGGCGCGCGACGGGCAGATCATGCGCGCCCGCAAGCGCCCCGTCGAACACGGCGCGCTTGTCGGCTCCGCGGATCACAAACATCATTGCATCGCAGGCGAGCAGCGCCGGGATCGTCAGCGTGATGCGGTCAAACGGCGCCTCGGGCGGCAGCGGATCGGGGGTAAGCCGCCGGACCAGCGCCGGATCATCGGCTTGCGGATCGGTATTGGGGAACAATGAGGCAATATGCCCGTCTGCGCCCATGCCGAGCCAAACCAGCGCGAAGTGCGGCGGCGCGGTATCGCAATCGAGCGCTATGACCTGTGCCCCCACCGGTTCTAGCAGTGCGCGCAGCTTGCCGGTGTTGCTGGCGGGGTGATCTTCGGGGACGAGCCGATCATCGCCGGGATAGGCCACCACGCGATCCCACCCGAGCGGGTGTTTGACCAACTCGGCGAGGATCGGGAACGGAGTCGATCCGCCGGGCAGCGCAATCGCCACGGGCCCTTCGGTGCCAGCCAGTGCGCTGGCAAGCTGTTCGGCAATCCAGTCTGCAATCGCGGCGTCAGGGGCGCCTGCGACAAGCGCAATATCGGGCATCGTGGTCAGGCCTCGTCATCCATGCGCGCGTGGGCGCGTTTGGCTAGCGGGGTCGCCAGCGGGGTCGTCAGCATGGTGCTCATCACCGCCATCAGCAGCAGTGCGGTGAATGTGGTGCTGGTGATGATCGCCTTGTCGAGCAGGATGTTCGCGAAGATGATCATGATCAGCGCCTTGGTTTGCAGCAGCCAGCCGATCAGGCTTGCCTCGTTGCGGGTCCAACCGAGGATCCGCCCGGCAATCTGCACACCAAGCAGCTTCCCGCCGACCGCTGCGGCCAGCAGCAGCAGCGCCGCGCCGAACACGATCAACCCGCCACCTTCCCACGCGGTGCGCAGGCCGGTGGACAGGAAGAACACCGGCATCACGGTCAGAAGGACGACAGCGCGGAACCGGTCCATCGCTTCTTCCCCGAACCAGCGCGCTTCCAGCACCACGCCAGCGAGGAAAGCGCCGACCATGTAGTGCAGGCCCGACCAGTCTGCCGCGAGCGCGACCGCGATCAGCCAGATCAACGCGATGGGCCAGCGTTCCTCGATATTGATCCGCTCCATCAGCCGCCGCACCGCCCATGCTGTCAGCGCAAAGCCGATCACGAACACCGCTTGCCGCCCGATGCGGGCGAAATCGAGCAGGATCAGCGCCAGCACCGCCCAGATCGCGATATCATCAAGGCTGGCATAACGCAGCACCCGCTGGCCCATCTGGCGGCGCAGAATGCCCATCTTGTCCATCAGCAGGATAAGGATGGGCAGGGCGGTCACCGCGCAGGCCATGCCAAGGCCGAGCACAACTTGCCAGGTTTCACCCTCGGGGCCGCGCCAACCGGGCCATTGCAGCAGGATCATCGCCGCGCCCGCGCCCGCCAGCAGTGGCACGCCAAGCGCAAGGCTGGCGGTGATCCCGGTTTCGGCGCGGTGCTTCCAGGCGGTGGCGAGATCGAGCTCGATCCCGGCGACCCAGACAAACAGCATCACCGCCCACCACGCCACGCCGTTCAGCGATTGGATCACCTCGGGGCGGAAGACGAAGGCATAGTATTCCGGGAAGGCCGCGCCCAGCACGCCGGGGCCAAGCAGGATGCCGCCGACAATCTGCACCACCACCAGCGGCGCCCAGTAATCGAGGCGCAGCAGCCGCCACGCCAGCCACGGCAGCGCGAAAATGATGAGCAGCGCAATGAGATAGACTTCGGTGAGGGTCATGGATGTGCCGGGTTTAGCCCGTGCCTATCAGGCGCGCAAAGAAGATTTGGGGCGCCGCACCGCGATCAGGCCGGGCGCAGCCCGCAGGCCGCCTTGGCCATGGCGGTGATGGCAGCCTTGTCCGGCACGCCCCTCGGGGCGACCCAGCTTCCGCCGACGCACAGGACCGGATCGAACGCGAGCCATTCGGAGGCATTATCCAGCCCGATGCCGCCGGTCGGGCAGAAGCGGCACTGTCCGAAGGGCGCTGCCAGCGCCTTCAAGGCGGGGAGCCCGCCTGCGGCCATCGCCGGGAAGAACTTGAACCGATCAAGTCCCATGTCGAGCCCGCGCATGATGTCGCCCGCATTGGCAATGCCCGGCAGGAAAGGAACACCGCTGGCGATGGCGGCCTTGCCCAAAGGCTCGGTCAGACCCGGCGAGACGATGAAAGCGCTGCCTGCGTCGAGGGCCGCATCTAGCTCGCGGGCATTGGTAACGGTGCCCGCGCCGACGATGGCGCCCGGAACCTGCTTCATCGCGGTGATGGCGGGCAGGGCGGCAGGCGTGCGCAGCGTCACTTCGAGCACCGGAAGGCCGCCTGCCACCAGCGCCTCGGCCAGCGGGACAGCGTGGGCGACATCGTCGATTACGATCACCGGGATCACCGGGGCCAAGCGCATCAGATCGTCAATCGTGGTCATGTGTCAGAGTCCTGCAACGGTCATCATGGCGCTGGCGCCCTGTTCCGCGCCATCGGCAAAGCGGCGCATCATCGTGAAAATCTCGCGTCCCGTACCGCTTTCGGGCGCTGGGTCGGGAGCGGGGATGCGGGCCGCCAGATCGGCATCGGTCGAAAGCGCGCCGGTCTTGGCGCAGAGGCGCACCATATCGCCATCCCTGAGCAGGGCGAGCGGCCCGCCGCCCAAGGCTTCGGGGGTGCAATGGATCGCAGCCGGCACCTTGCCGCTTGCCCCTGACATGCGCCCATCGGTGACCAGCGCGACCTTGAACCCGCGATCCTGCAACACGCCGAGCGCCGGGGTCAGCTTGTGAAGTTCGGGCATCCCGTTGGCGCGCGGCCCCTGAAACCGCACCACCACCACGACATCGCGATCCAGCTCGCCCGCCTTGAAAGCGGCGGCAACGCTGGCCTGATCCTCGAAGATCCGGCAGGGCGCTTCCACTGTCCAGCGCGCTTCATCAACTGCCGAAGTCTTGAAGCAGGCGCGCCCGAGATTGCCCGCAACCAGCCGCATCCCGCCATCCGGCTTGAACGGATGGGCAACCGGGCGCAGCATCGTATCGTCCATGCTTGCGCCCACGTCGCGCCACACCAGCGCATCCTCATCAAGGCCGGGTTCGCGCGCATAATCCGACAGATCGCCGCGCCCCACTGTCAGGATGTCGCGGTGGGCAAGCCCTGCCTCCAGCAATTCGCCGATCACAAAGCCCATGCCGCCCGCATTGTGGAAATGGTTCACATCGCCCGAGCCGTTGGGATAGATCTGCGCGATCAGTGGCACGGCGCCGGAAAGCTCCGACAGGTCATCCCAGTCGAAGATCACGCCCGCCGCGCGCGCCATGGCGGGCAAGTGGATCGCGTGATTGGTCGATCCGCCGGTGGCCAGCAGGCCGACAGCGGCATTGATGATCGCCTTTTCATCGACACAGCGCCCGAGCGGGCGGTAATCCGCGCTCTTGGGGCCGATCGCGGCGACCCGGTGCACGGCTTCACGATCCAGTGCTTGACGCAGCTTGGTGCCCGGCTGGATGAAGGCGCTGCCGGGAATGTGCAGCCCCATCATCTCCATCATCATCTGGTTCGAATTGGCGGTGCCGAAAAAGGTGCAGGTGCCGGGCGAATGGTACGAGCCCATCTCGCTCGCAAGCAGTTCCGCGCGGCTTGCCTTGCCTTCGGCATAAAGCTGGCGGACGCGCTGCTTTTCCTTGTTCGGAATGCCGCTTGGCATCGGGCCGGAGGGCACGAAAATGGTCGGCAGATGGCCAAAGCGCAGGCTGCCCATCAGCAGCCCCGGCACGATCTTGTCGCAGATGCCAAGCATCAGCGCGCCATCATACATCGCATGGCTGAGCGCCACAGCAGTGGACAGCGCGATCACATCACGGCTGAACAGCGAAAGCTCCATGCCGGTTTCGCCCTGCGTCACCCCGTCGCACATGGCCGGGGTGCCGCCCGCGACCTGCGCGGTGGCGCCCACTTCGCGGGCATAGATCTTCAGCCGATCAGGATAACGCCCATAGGGCTGATGCGCCGAGAGCATGTCATTATAGGCGGTGACGATGCCGATATTGGGGCCCTTGGCCGCAACCAGCGCGGATTGATCCTCGAGCGCACCGGCAAAGGCATGGGCGAGGTTTGAACAGGATACCGCGCTGCGATCTCCCATATTGTCGGCCTCGCGGGCGATCAGATCGAGATAGGCGCGGCGGGACGCCGTCGAGTTTTCGATCACCCGCTGCGTCACCTTGTGCAGGGTGTCATGCAAGGGCTTACTCATGCCAGGTCACTCCGTCGCGTTCGGCGAGCGCGATGGCCGCGGAGGGGCCCCAACTGCCCGCAGTGTAGGTCTTGGGGGTGAGGCCTTCCGCTTCCCAGCCCGCGCGGATCGCGTCGATCCATTCCCACTGCGCTTCCACCTCGTCGCGGCGCACGAACAGGGTCTGATCCCCTTCGACGAGATCAAGCAACAGGCGTTCATAGGCAATGCGCCGCACCGCGCCGGTAAAGGCGTCGGGCATCGCGATGTTGAGCGGCACTTGCCGCAAGCGGATGCCTTCGCGGTCCAATCCCGGAACCTTGGCCATCAGCGAGAGCGTGATGTTCTCTTCCGGCTGAATGCCGATCACAAGGCTGTTGGGCTGCATCGTCGCGCCTTTTCCGGCGAAAATGCTGTGCGGCACCGCACGGAACTGGATGACGATCTCGGTCACCCGGCGCGGCATGCGCTTGCCGGTGCGCAGGTAAAAGGGCACGCCCTTCCAGCGCCAGTTATCGACATGCGCCTTGATCGCGACAAAGGTTTCGGTGGCGCTGTTTTTGCCCAGTTCCTCGTCATAGCCCGGCACTGCCTGCCCGCCGATCGCGCCGGCGCGGTATTGCCCGGTGACGGTTTCTCCTGCGGCCACGGGCCGTAGCGCGCGCAGCACTTTGACCTTTTCATCGCGCACCGCGGTCGCATCGAAATGGGCAGGCGGCTCCATCGCCACCAGCGCCAGCAATTGCAGCATGTGGTTCTGCACCATGTCGCGGATCGCACCGGCATCATCATAGAAGGCGACGCGCCCTTCAAGGCCGACCGTCTCCGCCACCGTGATCTGCACGTGATCAATATGCGCCGCGTTCCACAAGGGTTCGAACAGCAGATTGGCAAAGCGCAGCGCGAGCAGGTTCTGCACCGTCTCCTTGCCGAGATAGTGATCGATCCGGAAAATCCGGTTTTCCGGGAAGGCGGCCGCCACCGCGTCATTGATCGCGCAGCTTGAGGCCAGATCCGTGCCGAGCGGCTTTTCGAGGCACATCCGCACATTCTCGCCCGTCAGTCCTGCCGACTGGAGCCCGCGAATGGTCGGCTCGAACAGGCTGGGCGCGGTGGAGAGGAAGATCGCAAGGCCGCGCGCCGGGGTTCCGACCTTGGCGGCGAGGTGATCAAAGCCCGCGATCGTGGTGGCATCAAGCGGCTGGTAGAACAGGCGGGCTAGGAAGCTATCGATACCGCTGCGCCGTTCGGCGGGCAGGAATTTTTCAAGCGAATTGCGGGCGAATGCGCGGAAGGCTGCATCGTCCATCTCGCTGCGCGCGGTGCCGATGATCTTCAGATCAACGGCCAGCAGGCCATCGGCATCAAGCGCGGCAAGGCTTGGCAGCAGCATGCGCTGGGCCAGATCCCCGGTCGCGCCGAACAGCAGCAGTCGATCAGCGGTAAAGCTCATGGCGAACGGCCCTTTCCCTCGTGCCTCCTACCTAGGCGCAAGGGTATCGCACCGCCAGTAGGCCGCATACTTATTCAGATCAGGCCGGTTTCCGGGCGAAGATTCCGAAGCCGGCAATGATCGCATAGCACACCGCCGGGAGCACAAGAGCAAAGGCCAGGCTCGTCGCATCGGCGAGCGCGCCATAGAGCACCGGGACCACCGCCCCGCCGCAGATCGCGACATTGATGATCCCCGATCCGTCCGCCGCGCGTGGCCCGAGCTTCTCGCAGGCAAGGCTGAAGATTGTCGGGAACATGATCGCGTTCATCAGGCCCACCGCCAGCAGCGAATAGCCCGCCAGCGTGCCGGCGCTGTTGGCCGACAGCGCGAGCAGCGTGATCGCGCCCGCCGCCACGCCCGCCAGCAACAGGCCGGGGCTGACCATGCGCAGCACCGCCGAGCCGATGAAACGCCCGATCAGCGCGCCGCCCCAATAAAGCGAGATCAGCTTGCCCGCCTGCTGTTCGGGGATGGCAAGGACATCGGCCTGCATCAGGTAATTGACGATGAAGGTGCCGATCGCGACTTCCGCGCCGACATAAAGGAAAATGCACGCCGCGCCGTAGCCGAAGCGCGGCCGCTTGAGCAGCGCAAGGCCATCGGCAAGGCTGGTGCGTTCATGCTTTTCGCCCTTCAGCCGGTTGCGGAACAGCCACACCACCCCCGCCACAATGGCGAGCGCGGTTGCAAGGCCGAGATAGCCGTTCACGATCGCCTGACTTTCGGCGGTGCGATAGGCGGCAAGTTCTGCGCCCGTAAGCTGATCAGCCGAAACGGTGGCAAGGCTGCCGAGGATCAGGATCGCCCCGAAATAGGGAAAGATCGTGGTGCCGAGCGAATTGAACGCCTGTGCGAAGGTCAGGCGGCTGTGCGTCGTGCGCGCCGGGCCGAGCAGGCTGATCAGCGGATTGGCAACGATCTGCACCAGCACCACGCCAGTGGCGAGGATGAAATAGGCAAACAGGAACATCGGGAACAGCGCGGTCTGGCTCGCCGGGATGAACAGCAGGCAGCCCGCCATCATCGTCAGCAGGCCCGCCACCGCGCCGCGCATATAGCCCAATCGCTTCACCAGCCGCGCACCCGGTATCCCCACCACGGCATAGGCAATGAAGAAACAGAACTGCACAAGGCTCGCCTCGAGGAAGCTGAGCGTGAAGAGTTCTTTCAGCTTGGGGATGATCACATCATTGAGCGAGGTGATCCCGCCGAAGATGAAGAACAGCGCGAAGACGAAGGTATTGAGGCCAGGCGCATCGACCTGCGCGGTGTCTGCGGTGGTTTCGTCCAGCGCGGCGCTTGCCGACAGATCGGGTGCCAATGCCATGGTCTGCTATTCTCCCCCTTGGTGCGCGCGCTCTAGAACGGCCCGCGGCAATCCTGTCCGGTGGTTTGTGGCACAAGCGCCAGCGATTCCAATTCGAATTCGAATGCAGCCGCCGATGACAGGGTGATCCCGCCGAGTTCGCCCGTGCCAAGGCAGGCAAGCGGCACCTGCATGGTGCGCCAGCCCTTGCCCGCGCCGAGCGTGAAGCTGGAGGTGAGATCAAGCGGCGTCGCCTTGTCCTTGCCGGTGAGCGTGATCGCCGCAGTCGGGATTGCGTCGAGCCGGTACCGGATGGTCAGCCCGGCGGTTGCGGGCAGGGTGATCGGGTTCCACGCCAAGGACAGCGCAGCGGGCGCGCTCCAGCGGAGGCGGCGGCCATCTTCCTGTGCGGCAATGTCAAAGGCGATGACCGTCAGTACCCCCGAACGCCCCTTGCCGACCAGATTGGCCAGCGCCGCGCCCTCGCTGTTCGCGGTCACCGCTTGCGACAGGCCGCGGGTGAAAATCGCCAGTCCCTTTGCAGGATCGGGATCGAGCAGCGCGCAAGTGGTATCGAAGCGCGGCAGGCTGGCGGGCGCAGCATAGCTGCTGCCAAAGCCGAAGGGGGCAAGGGCAGGGGAGCCCGGCGCGCAGCCCGCAGGCCAATCAAAGGCAAGCTTGCCGGTGAAATCATGGCGCGGCTGGCCAGCGCGGTCAGCAATCAGGACATCGGCGACGCCCGCCCCTTCGCTGCCCGGCAGCCAGGCGGCGACAAAGGCATCGGCTTCGGCCAATTCGCGGTTCACCCACATCGCCCGGCCTGACAGGAACACCGCCACGGTCGGGATCCCCGCTGCGCGATAGCGCCGCAGCAGTTTGAGCCCTTCCTCATCGCGGAAGGCGAGATCTTCGCGGTCACCGACGAATTCGGCATAGGGCTGTTCGCCAAAGACGACGATGGCAGCATCGGGCTTGGCGGTGTAGCGGCCATCGGGCGAAAGGGTTGCCGCGCCGCCGCCGGCTTGCAAGGCTTCCGCAATCCCGGCGTAGATCGACGTCGCGCCGGGGAAATCCGCATTGGTCAGGGTGCCGCCGCCCTGCCAGGTGATCGACCAGCCGCCCGATTGCAGGGGCACGCTATCCGCAGCGCTGCCGGCGACCAGCAGGTTGGCCGAGGGCTTGAGCGGCAGAACGCCTTCATTCTTGAGCAGCACCAGCGACTTGCGCACCGCTTCGCGCGCGACCGCGCGGTGTTCGGGCGCACCGAGCATGTCCCACTTGCCCCCAAGCGCCCGCGCCGAAGGCTTGGGCTTGGCCATCAGCCCATAGCGCTGCTTGACCAGAAGCACCCGCCGCACTGCTTCATCAAGCCGCGCCATCGGGATCGTGCCATCCTTCACCTGGGCCAGCAGGCTTTCGTAAAGCCCCTTCCAGTCTTCGGGCACCATATAGACATCAAGCCCGGCCATCAGCGATTGCGGGCAATTGGTGTTGCTGCATCCGGCCAACTCGCCATGGCCATTCCAGTCACCCACCACGAGGCCATCAAAGCCCATCTGGCCGCGCAGGATATCGGTCAGATGCGCCTTGCTGCCATGCATCTTGGCGCCATTGACCGAAGAAAAGCTCGCCATCACGCTCTGCACACCCGCCGCGATCGAGGGCGGGTAAGGCGAGGCGTGAACGCGGTAGACCTCATCCGGATCACCGCGGGTGTCGCCGCGATCGAGCCCGCCGGTCCCGCCATCGCCGAAGAAATGCTTGGCTGTGGCGATCACGCGGGTCTGATCAAGGAATGCGGGCGTATCTGGCGTGCCTTGCAGGCCGAGTACCATGGCGCGGCCCAGTTCGGCGACCAGCGCCGGGTCTTGCGAGAAGCTTTCGTACGTGCGGCCCCAGCGATCATCGGTCACCACCGCAAGCGTGGGGGCAAAGGTCCAGTCGATCCCCGTCACCGCGATTTCAGCCGCCGTGACTTGGCCGATGCGCTGCATCAATTCGGCATCGCGGGTTGCGCCAAGGCCGATATTGTGCGGGAAGATCGTGGCGGCGCCGAGATTGTTGTGGCCATGCACCGCGTCGGTCGCCCAAAGCGCGGGGATCGCGGGCTCGCCATTGGGCAAGGGCGCAGTTGAGGCTTCCCACATCGCATCGGCAAGTTTCAGCCAGGCGGGGGCCGGGGCGAGATCATTGCCATCGGGGCCGGAATTGCCGCCATTGAGGATCGTGCCAAACCGGTAGCGCCGGACATCTTCGGGCGTGATCGAGGCGATATCGGGCATGATGAGCTGGGCGACCTTACGCTCCAGACCCATGCGAGCCAGCAAAGCATCGACCGCTGCGGCATGATCGGCCGTGCCCGCGGGGGCTGCTGCCTGTGGCTGCGGTTGTTCCTGTGCGCCCGCCTGTGCCAATGTCGCTGTCGCCAGCGCAATTCCCGCTGCCGAGATCAACCCATATCGCATGAAAATACCCACTCCTCCCGTCCCTTGTCGCTGTTATGCTTGTCTCTGGGAACGTTCTCAACGGCTCTCGCATGAAGCCCGGCTGATTGCAAGCCTCAAGCGGGATTTTGCGCAGCGGGGCGGGGAATGCGGGCAAGCAAGGCGGCTGCCAGCAGGGTGCATCCGGCGAGGAGGACGAACAGCCCGGCAAAGCCGAAGGACGGCTCCACCGCCAGCGTCAGCCACGGCATGATCATGGCAGGCGCGGTGTTGGTGAGATTGAACCAGCCGAGATGCTCGGCGCGGCGCGCCGGATCGGTCAGCACGCGTAGTGTCTGGGCCGCATGCAGTGCGAGGAACACCGCCGCGGCCAGCGCGAAGATGGCATAGCCGCTCACCGCCAGCAGCGACGTGCGTGCTAAAGCCATCATGATCAGCCCGCCGGCCGCGATCACCGCCGCCACCGGCAGCGGGGCAAGCGGGCGCGCCTGCCGATCCGACCAGCGTCCGGCCAGCAGGGTGACGGGGATCGAGACCAGCAAGACCCCGCCATAGATGCGGGCTATCGCGGCATCATCGAAGGCCGGGTCGAGCGCGCGCAGCCAGAAATAGAGGAAGGCGAACAAGGCTACCTGCGCGATCTGTACCAGCAGGCGCGCCAGCCACATCCGCGCCACCGCCGGGCTGGTGAGACTCGCCACCAGCGCGGCAGCGCCGCTCTTCTGGTGCGATGCAGGAGCCGCGCGCAGCGCCGGGAAAGCGCGGGGCCGGGCGATCCCTATGCCGGGCAGCACCAGCACCGCTGCGAGCGCCGCCACCAGCCACAGGCGTTGCTCCGCGCTCGCCAGCCCGGGCCATGTCACCAAGGTGGTCGCGAGCGCGCCCGCCGCAGGTGCCATCGCCAGCCATCCGCCAAGCGTGCCCTTCTGGTGATCGGGCACACAGTCCCCCGCCCAAGCCGCCAGCGGGGCCAGCATCAGGTTGAGCGCCAACTGCCAGACAATCAGCAGCGCGAGCAGCGCCCCGCAACTGGTGGTGTGGCTGAAGGCCACCAGCGCCAGCGTCGACAGCGCCAGCCCGGCGATCACCAGCGGCAGGCGGGATGCCATCCGGTCGCTCAACCAGCCGAACCCGATCCCGGCAAAGCTGGCGGCAAGCGCTCCCGCAAAGGTGAGATAGGCGAGCCAGCCAACCTTGGCCGCCTCGCCCGCAAGGCTTGCGACCTGCATCGGCAAGAGGATCGCAAGGAACGGCACATAGGCAATCGTCCCGCCCGCCAGCGCCAGCGCGTAACCGATGAAAAAGCGCGTGCTTTGCCCGGCAGGGCGCGGGTCAGACACGCGCGGCGAGGGCGGGTGCGGGCGCCGTCGAGCCGCGCTCGATAAGCCGTGCCAGCACCACGCTGGGGCCAGCCGGGATCGCATCGCCGCGTTTGGCCGCGATCAACAATTCGGCGGCGCGCGCGACAGTCTCGGCGATCGGCTGATCAATCGCTGTCATCGGGGTCGGGCCGAGCGCCACCATCGGCGTGTTGTCAAAGCTGATCACCGAAAGATCGCGCGGGACAGCGAGGCCCTTGTCCGCGGCGGCCGCGAGGCTGGCCATCGCCATCTCGTCATTGCTGGCAATGATCGCGGTGGCGCGGTCGGGCAGGGCGAGCAATGCGCTCGCCGCGCGATAGCCCGAAGCGTGGCTGAAGTTGCCGGGCTGGCACAGCTCCTCGGTAGCGAGGCCTGCTGCCGCCATTTCCGCGCGCCAGCCATCCTCGCGCCACTGGCTGAGTGCATATTCGCCCGACCCGGTGATGAAGCCGATGCGGCGATGGCCCAGCGCGATCAGGTGGCGGGTCGCCTGCCGTGCGGCATCCTCATCGCCCATGATCAGGGGGATTCCGCCGCCTTCGCCGAGCGATCCGATCCGCGCGAAGGGGATCTTGCGTTCGGCGAGCAGCCCGGTGATCAGCGGATTATCCGAATGGGGCGGCGTGAGGATCACGCCATCGGGCTGAAGCGCGACCAGCGCGGCATTGATCTCGCGCGTGACGTGATCATTATGCGTGTCGACCAGCTCGAAGATCATGCGATAGCCATGCTCGGCGCATTTGAGCATGCCGCCCAGCAGCATCTGATCCACCCAGTCAGAGCCGCGCCGCGCCTGCCAATCGGCGATGGTGCGCGCGCGGTCATTCAGGGCAAGGATCAGATAGGAACGCGATCCGCTCATCCGCTGGGCAGCGATCGAAGGGGTGTATCCCAGCTTTTCGATCGACGCCTTGACCCGCTCGGTCATCTCCGGACGCACATTGGGCGCGTCATTGATGACGCGGCTCACTGTCTGGAGCGAGACCCCGGCATCAGCGGCAACATGCTTGATCGTGACAGCCTGCCTTCGCCTCGGCATTGTCGCACTTTATCCTTTGCAATTCGGCTCTTGTAAGGCCTGCCTAGAGGTTTCGGGCGTGCATTGCCACACCCGCACCCAGTCGACCTCTAGTGTCTTGGGAAAGCCGCTTTCGTCAACCCCGCCAAGCCCGCGCTCTTCAGGCAATCCGCCGCCGATTGCGAGATTGAGAATGAGGTGGAAGGGCTTGTTGAACGGTGCAAGCGGATTGGCGGAATTGACGCTCCACCAACTGCCTGTCTCCTTGCGGGCAAAGACCACGCCATCATAGGTCCATGCGATCTCCCCCGGTGCCCAGATGATCCCGAAGGTATGGAAGCCATCGAGCACATCGGGCACGCGCATTTCGGTGCTGTTGAGCGCATTGTCGGGCCATTGACCGCCGAAATGGAGCGTGCCGAGGATCGTGTTCTCGCGCCCGCCGTGGCAATCCTTGCACGGGGTGCCGAGATTGACGGCCTCAAGAATGTCAATCTCGCCGGATGAGGCCCACGGGCCATAGGCGGCATCTTCGGGCAGCATCCAGATGGCAGGCCAGGTGCCTTGCCCTTGCGGCAGTTTGGCGCGCACTTCGATGCGGCCATATTGCCACGCGGCCTTGCCGCGGGTGACCAACCGCGCGGAGGTGAACGGCTTGGTGGCCGTGGTTGCTTCCTTGCCTGCGCGCATATGTGCGGGCAGGGCAGGGCCGGTGAAGTCCTCTTTCAGCGCGGTGATGACCAGGCGGCCATTGACGATCCGCGCATTATCGGGTCGGTCGGTATAGCATTGGCGTTCATTATTGCCGCCGCCCCAGCAATCGACATCAAAATCCCACTTGCTGCGATCAATCGTGCCGTCGGCGAATTCGTCCGCCCACACCAAGTGCCAGCCGCTTTCGCTGGCAGGCGTGCGGGTTGAACCGGCTGCGGGCGGTTCCACCACGCTGATCACCTTGGCCGGGCGTTCGGGCACGGTCTGACAGGCGCCGAGCAAAGCGGTGGCAGTCAGTATGGCGGTGTGCGTCCAGCGGATCATGGCAGGCGTTCCCCTCTGTCTGAACGTGTAAAGAAAACGGCGGGCCGTTGCACGAAGCCCCGGCCCGCCGATATTTCAGCCAAGCCCGCGCGATCAGAAATCGAAGCGTGCGATGAAGGTGAAGCGCCTGTCGTTGCGGAAGACGGCGCTGATCGGGCGCGTCCCGTCATAGTCGATCACGGTCGAAAGGCGGGTGGTTTCATCCAGCAAGTTGACCCCTTGCACCCCCAGCTTGATGTTCTTGGTCACGCTGTAGAGGATCGTGCCATCAAGTTGGCCACCGGCCTCCTGGAAGATCGGCGAGAACGGGAACAGGTCATCGCGCTGGGTCACCAGGAAATCGCTGCGCCAGTTGTAAGCGGCGCGCATCGACAGCGGCCCCTTGTCAAAGAACAGCGTGGCGTTGACGGTGTGCTCGGAAATCCCCGCCAGCGGGAGCTGCGCCGCAAACGGGCCGTTGTTGAGCGGCTGACCGCTCGAATTGACGGACGGCGAACCGATGCCCGAGATGTTCGGGTTCGGGAAATCGCTGCCGTCGACATAGGTGTAGGTCGCTGCGACACCGAGCCCGCTCAGAATGCCCGGCAGGAAATCAAAGGTCTGCTGATAGGCCAGTTCGACACCCTTGAGCGTGCCCGAGAGATCATTGGCCGGACCATTGATGATCACCTCCTCGGAGTCGCCGTTCAGCATGGGGTAGCTGACGAGACCCGCACCCGAAGTTACGATCCCCTTGATATCCTTGACGAAGAAGGCTGCGCTCAGCTGGCCGACTTTGTCGAAATACCATTCCGCACTGATGTCGTAGTTCCACGATTCGGTCGGCCGAAGGTTCCGGTTACCGGTTGCAATCGCAAGCAGCGGTCCATCCGTGACACGGCCACTGAAGCCCATCACACCGCCGGCGTTGAACAGGTTGAGGTCCGGACGGCTGATCCCCTTCGAGACAGCGCCGCGCACGACGATCCCGCTACCATTGTCGTAACGGATGTTGAACGACGGCAGGAAGTGATCGAAATTGATGTCGCGGTTGTCGCGGATCACCTCACCAGTATGCAGCGCGGCAAATTCGGCAAGACGTGCGCCGGAAAGCTGGCAGAAGGCCTGCTGCGGAACGCCGGGACCGGCGCCTTGGCAGGCGGCAGTGATTTCAGCGACCTGCACGATGCCGTCGCCATTGCCACCGTTCGCGGTTGCGTCGAAGCGCGCCGGGTCAGGGAAGGCCACCAGCGAATTGTTGCTGACATTGGTGCGGACATAACGCAGGCCGATGTTACCGGCGAGCGATGCGCCGCCGTCAAGATCAGCGCCGAAGTCGAGACGGGCATAGGCTGCCGAGGTGATTTCGGTCACGTCGGAGATTTCTTCCGGGCAGAACGGATCGCACTGGACCGTCTGACCATCCAGAGTGGTGCGGCTGCGCCCGTTCACGCCCAGATTGAAGCGTTCCGGCGACACACCGAAGGCGCTGATGGCGTCCCATTGCTGGTCGGTTACGCCATCCAGATATTCTTTCAGGAAGTCGTCGCCGCCGGAGAAGAAGGTCCCGCCGCCCGCGATCGGGATGCCGGCCTGACCGCGCTGGAAGTTGTTGGCGAAAGGCGTGCGATACGCCGATGCGCCCGGGAATTCGTCGGCATAGGCGCCGCCTGCGATGGCGAATTCCTGACCGGGCAGGCCGGTGTAGAAGCGGCCGGGGATGAAACCATTGCCGAACGGCCCGGGGCCATTGGCAAAGCAACCCGAACCTTCACCCCACGGCGCACAGCCGGCACGGCCAGCCCACGGTGCCGAAAGGTTGCCCCAGGTGCTGAAGTTGGTGTTGCGGTTGGCACGGTCGCGCGCGGCCCAGCGTCCACCGACCGAGACCTTGCGGAAAAAGCCGTCGTCGCTGAGATCGTATTCGAGATCGCCGGCAAGGCTGAACATCGTGCCGTCGTTCTGCTCGCGGCTGTCGAGGCCGAACCAGTGGTAGGTGTTGAACCCGCTGGAGAAGTAATCCGCCGGGGCGCCGACCGGGGCGAGGAACTCGATATTCGGGGTGCTGCCCCGCAGATCGATCGCAATGTCAGCCCAGGTGCTCATGGCACCGAACACCGAATCACGGCGCAGGTTCGAGCTCAGGCTCTGCATCTCGACCTTGCCGCGGAAGCGGTCGGTAAAGTTCATCTTCGCATCGAACGAGATGTCCTGGGTGACCGACGTTGTCCCGCGCAGGAAGCGCAGCGAGTCCATCGGGATGCCGCCGCGACCGAACGGGTTGGCATAGGCATCACCAACATTCTGAGTGAGGATACCGCTCACGAAATTGCCGTTCGCGTCGAACTGATAGCTCGTTCCCGGCCGCGGCTGGTTGGTCGACACGCCATCGTCAATACGGCCGAGCAGCGCGTATTCTTCGGTGAAGAAGCTGGTTTCCGAACGCAGGTATTCCAGCGTCATTACCAGATTGCCGTCGAGCGACTCGAACTGACCCACTGCCGAGATTGCTTCACGATCGCGGTCGAGCGTGGTGGTGCGCACGTTGGCGAACTGCGGCACGATTACCGAATTGGGCGGCGGGAACTGGTCAGGCGTGAAGTTGGGCACATCGCCGAAGCCGCCCGAGTTGAGGTTGAAGATACGCGCGCAGCCACCGCTGAGGTCTGCCGGACGATAGCAGTAATCGACCAGCTGTGACGCGTCGGTGCGGCTCTTCAGCTGCGAGTTGGAATAGCTCAGCTGGAGGCCAAAGGTGCCCTGAGCCGTCTCGAAGGTGTTCGAGGCCAGAACGTTGAAGGTCGGTGACCATTCTTCACGCAGGTCGCCATAATTGCCTTCGATCGAGCCGGCGACATGCAGGCCGCGCTTGTCGAGCGGCTTGCGCGTCACGAGATTGACGAGACCCGCGATATGGCCCTCGATCTGATCAGCGGTGATGTTCTTGAACACTTCGACGCGCCCGACGAGTTCGGGCGAGACATCTTCGAAGCTGAGCGCACGGCCGCCGTTCGCTGAGAAAATGTCACGGCCATTGAGCTGCGAGCTGACAAAGGGCAGGCCGCGAATAATGACGCCGGTGCCTTCAACCGAAAAGCGGGTCGGATCCGAGCTCTTCTCGAAGCGACCGATGTTGACGCCAGGGATACGCTGAAGCGTTTCTGCCACCGAGCGATCGGGCAGCGCGCCGATGTCTTCCGCAGTGATGACATCCACAACCGTATCGGCATTGCGCTTGATGTTCTGGGCGGACTGGAGCGAGGCGCGAAAGCCCGACACCAGAATCTCGGCTTCGGTTTCTTCGGTGGGCTCAGGCTCAACCGGCGGGGCTTCCTGCGCCATGACCGGTGCGGCCATGGCTGTCAGTGCCAGACCCGAAACCGTCCCGAGTGCCAGGCCGCGCCACGACAGGATGCGCGCATTGATGTTGTGATATGCCACAGTCTCTCCCCTCTAATTCCCTTGTGCCACGGATCGCCCCCATGACTGTTTGATGACTCAATAACGCACCTTGTGAGCGTTACCAAGAAGAAATTTAACGTTCACAATTCTCCCTGTGGAGTGTTACAAAGGAGCCGTTAGAATGGCGGCGATAACAACGCGGCATGCCCGGAAAGCCGGGCCGACAGGGGATGGATGACGATGGCAATCAGGCATATCGTGATTGTGGGCGGTGGCACTGCCGGCTGGATGGCAGCAGCTGCGCTGTCAAAGATGATCGGCGCGCGGGGCTTGCAGATCACGCTGATCGAATCCGAGGAAATCGGCACGGTCGGCGTTGGCGAGGCGACCATTCCGCCCTTCGTCGAATTCCAGAACCTCATCGGCATTGATGAAGCCGAAATGATGTCGGCCTGTCAGGCGACCTTCAAATTGGGCATCCAGTTCGTGAACTGGGGTCAGGTCGGTGACAGCTATATCCACCCCTTCGGCGCCTATGGCTATGAGATGGGCGGGATTGCCTTTCACCAGATCTGGCACCGCACGCAGGAGCTGGGCGACAAGCGCCCGATCCAGGCTTTCAATCTCGAAACCATGGCCGCCTATTTCGGCAAGTTTGCCCGTACGCAGGATTATGCGCGCGATGATCTGCCGCCGATCAACTATGCCTATCACCTCGATGCGGGGCGCTATGCGCGCTTCCTGCGCCAGCTTGCCGAAAAGCGCGGGGTTACCCGGCGCGAAGTGCGCGTGCAGGATGTGCAGCTTGACGGCGAAAGCGGCAATGTCGCCTCGGTCGAGCTGGCCGATGGCAGCGTGATTGCGGGAGATCTGTTCGTCGATTGCTCGGGCTTTCGCGGACTGCTGATCGAACAGGCGCTCGAAACCGGCTATGAAGATTGGCGCCATTATCTGCCGTGTGATCGCGCTGTAGCGCTGCCCTGTGCGCGCGAGGATGGCAGCGGCCCGCCGCCCTTCACACGCGCCATGGCGCACGGCGCAGGCTGGCAGTGGACGGTCCCGCTGCAACACCGCAACGGCAATGGCCATGTCTATTGCAGCGAATTCATGAAGGATGACGAAGCGCTTGATATCCTGCTCGCCAATATCGCGGGCAAGCCGCAGGCCGATCCCAACTGGCTGCGCTTCGTCACCGGGCGCCGCAAGAAGTTCTGGAACAAGAATGTCGTCGCGCTCGGGCTGGCGGCAGGCTTCATGGAGCCGCTCGAATCCACCTCGATCCACCTCATCAACACCGGAATCAACAAGCTGGTTTCGCTGCTGTCGCTCGACGGGATCAACCCGGTGCAGGTCGATACCTTCAACCGCCTGACCGGCAAGGAATATGCCCGCATCCGCGATTTCCTGATCCTGCATTACCACGCCACGCAACGCAGTGACACGCCGTTCTGGAACCATTGCCGCACGATGGCTGTGCCCGAAACGCTCACCGAAAAGATCGAGCTTTTCCGCGCCAATGGCCAGATCTTCCGCGAGGAGGATGAGCTTTTCACCGAAACCAGCTGGGCGGCGGTGATGATGGGGCAACGGATCGCGATGGGCGGCCACAATGCGATGGCCGATACCTTCGGCGGGCCGGACCTCAAGAAAGAGCTCGACGAGATGGAAGCCTCGATCCGTTATCTCGTCCAGCACATGCCGACGCATACGGCCTATCTCGAACGCTATTGCCCCGCCAAAGCGGCCTGACGGCCGCGCCCCTCTTGCCAGTCATAGCCCGCGCGTTTTAATCGACACGAGAACGGCGGGACAGATGACCATCGACAGGAACAGGCGTCCGACATCCTTTGACGTGGCCGAACGGGCGGGCGTGAGCCAGTCGACCGTCAGCCGCGCCTTGTCCGGTTCGCCCGTGATTGCCGAGCCGACTCGCAGCCGCGTGATGAAGGCCGCCGAAGAGCTTGGCTATTTCGTCGATGAACGCGCCGCGCGCCTGCGCCGCGGATCAACCGGCACGCTCGCCGTGGTGGTGATCTGCCGCCCTGGCGATACGGCGGGCGAGATCAACCCCTTCGCCTATGCCCTGCTAGGCAGCGTGTGCCTGGCCGCGTCAGAGCGCGGGTTTGAAACGCTCGTGTCGTTCCAGGCTCAGCACAACACCTTTTTCGGCCATTATCAGGAACACGGGCGCGCGGATGGGCTGGTGGTGATCGGCACCACCACCAATCAGGCGGCGTGGGATTATTTCCGTTCGCTGGAGGCCGAAGGCCGCCGCGTGGTCTATTGGGGCTCGCCCTTCGAAGAGCTCGAATGGATCCGTTCGGATAATCACGCCGCGGGGCGGCTGGCGGCGCAGCATTTGTTGCAGGCGGGCTATCAGCGCCCCTGTTTCATGGGCGCGCTTGATGGTTCGCAACGCCAGTTTGCCGAGCGCTATGAAGGCTATGCCGCGGCCATGCGTGAGGCCGGGCGCGAGCCGATCCTGATTGTCCCGCCCAAATCGCCGACGCGCGAGGAAGAAGGCCGCCGGGCGGCGCGGCGGCTGGTGGCACGGCCGGACGGGATCGATGCGGTGTTCGCAGCTTGTGATGCGATGGCGCTCGGCGCGCTCGAAGCCTTTGCCGCGGCTGATCTGATGGTGCCGCGCGATATCGGGGTGATGGGCTTTGATGATCTGCTGGCGGGGCGTTTCAGCCGCCCGCCGCTGACGTCGCTTGGCCCTGATCCGGCCGAAGCGGGCGCGGCGCTGGTCGAAGCAGCGCTGGGCGGGGACGGCGAGAAGCGCCGCCGCGTCCCGGTGTCCCTGATCGCGCGGGCAAGCACGGCGCGATAACGAGGCATGTGGCGCTTCAACTCCCCTCCCTCAAGGGATGGGATAAGAAGGTGCTGTCGCCGTCGTTACCCGTGCGCGCCGAATTCATTGGCGATGGCGGTCGAAATCCGGAGCGACAGGCGATAGGCAGCCTCGATCGGGGCGATGAAATCGCGCTCGATCGCGCCATAGCCTTCCTCGCCGCCATCGGGATAATCCGACGGCTCGGCGAGGGTAAAGTCGCTCGGCCCCGGCACCCGCACCGGGAAGGCACGGCGCAGCTGCGCGAGCGCTTCCTCGATCCGCAAGGTCATGACCATTTCGATCACGTCGCTGCGGCTGATATCATTGGCGCGGCTGAAGGCTGGGATCGCGACCGCTTTCAGGAACATGTGTTGGAGCAACGCGAGCCGGAGCGCCTGCAACACGCCGATGCGGCGGCGCACCGCCTCGCGATCGGGCTTGGGTGTTTCCTGCGGCAGCAGTTCGAGCAGCCGGTGCAGCTTGATCGCATCGATTCTGAGCCGCGAGGTCAGCCGCCGGAACACCCCGGTGCGATCATCGCCGACCAGATATTCGGCCAGCGCTGCACACGGCGCGGCGAGGTGCGGTTCGGTGCCGCGATAGGTGCGGCTGGCCCAATAGGCGGAATTGAACAGCTCGCCAAAGGCTGCCACCGTCTTGATGCTGGCCAGCGCATTGGCCGCGCGCACCAGCCGGGCGATCTGCCGCCCGCGTGGACTTTCGGCCAGCAGCGCGGCGATATCCTCGCGGTTGCTGTCCGCCGCGCTGCCAACGCCTGACAGCACATTCACCGGATACCCCAATTGCTGGAGGATCGCATTGTGCGGGATCGCGCGGATCTGCCGCAGGCTCATCTCGCGGTCGGCGTTGATGTCGCTCTGGCGGCGCGACACCCGGCTGCCGGTGGGATTGAGCAGCCCGAGGCCAAAGGCGGTGATGGCGCGCGCATAGGTGCGGCTTTCGAGGTGATGCCGCTGGTGATCCTTGATCGCGCGGTAGAAATCGAGGCTGATATCGGTGCGTTGATAGAAGGGATCGGGCGGCGCGCCCGTATCGGTTTCGGCAGGCCGCAAGGCAGCAAGCCGGGTGAGGGTGGCGAGCGCGAGCGCGGGCGTGGCAAAGAACAGATAGCCATCGCCGCCCTGAAAGCTTGCCTCGGGCTCAAGCCGGATACCTGCCCGGGCAAAACGCCGCCGTGCCCAGGGCGATAGCGGCCATTCGAGCCGGTCAGCCATGCTTGCCGGATGCGCGCCGCGGCCCATGCTTTCGCCATGGGTGTTGAAGATCAGCGCGGCCACATCGCTGAGGCCATTGGCGGCCATGGCTTCGGCGAGGCGACCTTGCAGGCGTTCGATGGCTAGGCTGGCCGGGATCTGCCCGACAAAGCGCCCGGCATCGGAAAAGCCGGTCTGGATGGCGACGCGGCCGCGCGCCCTCGCGTAATCGCGATAGGCCGGTTCGGCGAGCAGCGCGTCGAGAAACCGCCCGCCATGTTCGAGCGCGGTCTCGGTCTCGAACAAGGGCGAGATGTCGACCATGTGGGCGACCCCGAACAGCTTGGCGAAATAGAGCGCGGCCAGCATAGTGGAGGGCTGCTCGCATTCGGCGACCAGCATGCGGATCGGCGCATCGGCATCAATATGCTTGAGGATCTGCGCCATCGCGATGAACTGGCGGATCGCGGTCGAGCTTTCGGTGGCAAGCGCGGCGAAATTGCTGCGCAGCGTGCGCGCATCCTCGACCATGCGGCGCAGCACGGTGAGCGCGCTCTTGCTGGCGAGGTCAACGCTTTCCTCACCCGCGGGCAAGCGGCGGCGAATGGCGTTGTGCAATTGCTTGGCATTCACTCGGAAATGAATCCAGCCGATGCCGAGCCCGTCCGCGCGCATCGCGGCGGCCAGCGTGAGGAGCGCGGCTGCGCGATCATCAGCCGCGTCAGCCGCTTCGCTTTCGAGCCGGGCGATGATCGGGGCAAGGCTGAGGAGGTTTTCGGGCGCGGATTGGGTCAGCGCATTGGCTGCGGCGGCGAGCGCTGTGCCATCGGCAACATCGCGCTGGAAATCACCGGCGCGCGCTGCGGCAAAGGCGCTCGCATCCGCCAGCACGCTGACAAGCGCGTGATTCGCAGCGATC
This sequence comes from Erythrobacter epiphyticus, assembly GCF_034653295.1. NCBI lineage: Bacteria > Pseudomonadati > Pseudomonadota > Alphaproteobacteria > Sphingomonadales > Erythrobacteraceae > Erythrobacter > Erythrobacter epiphyticus. The sequence goes on from NZ_JAYEEU010000008.1 coordinate 224,277, forward strand.
GCGGCAAGGCTTGCGGCATAGCTTGCGAGCCGCGCGGCTTTTTCTTCAAGCCTGAAGGCAATCGAGGTGTGCCAGCCGATATCGGTGCGCCCGTCCATGTCGTAGCCGACCCAGCTTGCGAAGCGGAACGGCATCGGGCGAAAGGCGCGCCACTGATCGGGCCAGCGGCGCCGCGCCTGTGCGAAGAGGCGCGCGACAAGCGTATCGCGCGCGGCCCCGGCGCGGGTGATGGCGGCCATGGCGGCGCGGTGTTCGTCCGCAAGGCTGACAGTCCTCGGCGCGCCCGGCGCTGTGCAAACCGTCTCGTCGATCGTGCTCTTGACCGACGCTGCCTGCGCGACCGCGTCAGCCTGTGCCTCGGTCAGCAGGAAGGTGGGATGGGCGGTGAAAACCGCGTGGATCTGCGGGCGTTCCCAGCGGGCGCGGAAGCTGTCGAAATCTGCATCCTCGCCGCCCGTCAGGATAGCGGTGTCGCCATCCATCGGCCCGACCAATCGTCGCAGATGCTCTGCCCGGCTGGTGAGACCATCGCGTTCGAGCGCGCTGACCAGCGCATCAACTGCTGCAAGATCAAGCGATCCGCTTTCCAACTCGCGCGACAGATCGAGCGAAAGCTGGAACACCGGGTTGAACAGCGGGGTCTCCGCAGTGCGGCGGTGCAATTCGCCAAGCCGGCTGGCGAGATCGGCAGGGGTTTTCATGGCGATACCCCATGCTCTTCGGCAAAGGCGGCCGCCGCGCCGAACAGGCCGGGTTGCGGGTGGACGATCAGCTTGACCGGAATGCTCGCCATCAGGCTTTCAAACCGCCCCTTGGCGCGGAACCGCTGGGCAAAGCCCGAGGTGCGCAAGGTCTCGCGGATGCGGTAACCAAGGCCGCCGGCAATCACCACACCGGCAAAGCCGCCCTGCGCGAGGGTGATGTCCCCCGCGACCGAGCCGAGCGAGAGACAGAAACGATCGACCGCGGCGGCGGCCAGGCTGTCTGATCCGTCCTGACCGGCTGTCCAGATCTCGATCGCATCGCGTTCGGGCACGGCGCGGCCTTCAATCGCGGCGAGCGTCTGGTAGATATCGACAATCCCCGGGCCTGCCACCACCCGTTCAACCGACACGCGGTTGTGGCGCTTTCTGAGCCGCGCAAGGATCGCATCCTCGATGCTGTCGAGCGGAGCGAAATCAATGTGCCCGCCTTCGGTGGCTTGCACCCGGTAGGCCGCGCCGTCGCGCCAGACATGCGCCACGCCCAACCCGGTGCCGGGGCCGATCACGCTGATCGTACCGCTGGGTCGCAAGGGCTCATCCGGCCCGGCCAAGTGCAGGAACTGGCTGTCATCCGCCCGCGCCACGGCGTGGGCGACTGCGGCGAAATCATTGACGAGCGTAAAGCGATCGACGTCCAGCTTGGCGGTGATCAGCGCCGGACGGATGATCCAGGGATTGTTGGTGAAGCGGATCACCTCGCCGCCCACCGGCCCGGCAATCGCCATGCTCACCGCGCGCGGCAGCGTGCCGCCATTGCGGGCGCGGAAGGCCTCCCATGCGGTCTGGAAGCTGGCATGATCGGCGGTGTGGAGCGTTGCCGGTTCGCCCAGCGTGATCGCGCCCGCGCTGCTGATCGTGGCTATCGCAAAGCGGGCATGGGTGCCGCCGATATCGACCACGACCAATTGTGTCATCGCGCTGTGCCCCTCCCGTTTGTGGCTTGCGTCGCACCCTAGCAGCAGCCGGAGGCAAACCCCAAGGGGGCGCATACTTATTCAGATTGGCCCTGCCAGACGGCCATTTTCTTTGCCGCGAGGGGATGGATTTGCCAGTTTTCACCTTATGTTGGGAAGGCAAGCAAAGTTAACCAGATTGTAATTGCCGGGAACGCGCCACAGCTCTGCGGGTTTGGTTCAGCGGGAGCGGGCATTGACAGTGCTGGCACAGCGCTCGCCCGTTGGATGCTGAGAAAGACTGATCACGATGAATTATATCTGCGCTCACGATCACGACGAATTCGATCCTGATAACCCCTTGGGCAAGCCCGATGTGCCCGAAGATGTGCAGGATGCGATCCGCACGCTGCTCAAATGGGCCGGCGATGATCCCACCCGCGAAGGCCTGCTCGATACGCCGAAGCGCGTAGGACGGGCATGGCTCGAATATTGCGAGGGCTACAAGGAAGACCCCGCCATCCACCTCAGCCGCCAGTTCGAGGAAGTGGGCGGCTATGACGAGATCGTGCTGCTCAAGCACATTCCCTTCCAGTCGCATTGCGAGCATCACCTTGCGCCGATCACCGGCAAGGCATCGATTGCCTACCTGCCGAACAACAAGGTGGTGGGCATCTCGAAGCTCGCCCGCGTGCTGCATGGCTTTGCCCATCGCCTGCAAATCCAGGAACGGCTCACCGCCGAAGTGGCGCAGTGCATCTGGGACAATCTCGAACCGCACGGCGTTGCCGTGGTGATCGAAGCCCAGCATGGCTGCATGACAGGGCGCGGGGTCAAGACCCACGGCGTCGAAATGGTCACCAGCCGGGTGCTCGGCTGCTTCATGGATGATCATCGCAGCCGCAAAGAAGTCATGAGCCTGATGGGCTACTGACCGGCGCTCGGTGATCCGGAATTTGCGATGGGGCGCGATCCGGCATAGGCTGCGCCCATGCTGATGAGCTCCCATCGCATATCGTCAAGGAGAACGCCCATGATCCGAACGCTTGCCCCGCGTCTTGTTGTTTCCGCCACCTTGGCCGGATTGCTCGCCGCCTGTTCCAGCGAAGCCCCGGTCGATGCGCCGGCAGCGGCGGCCGAACCTGCGGTGATTGAAGAGCGGCAGGACAATTTCGAGGCGATCGGCGATGCCTTCAAGGCGGTGCGCGGCGAGCTGGAAAAGGATGCGCCCGATTTCACCCTGATCGCCGCCAAGGCGAGCGATATCAACACCCGCGCGGCCAAGATTGAAGGCCATTTCCCCGCTGGCACCAGTGTCGATGATGGCTTCGACACCGAAGCACTAGCCGCGATCTGGCAGAAGCCCGATGATTTCAAGGCTGCTGCCCAAAAGCTCGTCGGTGAAAGCGCCAAGCTGGCAAGCCTTGCGGGTAAGGGCGACAAGGCGGCGGTTGGCGCGCAGGCCATGACCATGGGCGGCGCGTGCAAGGGCTGCCATGACAACTTCCGGCTCGACGACAAGAAGTAAGCCTGCATGAACGCGCCGCGCGGCACCAGCCCGGCCACCGAGCCCGACATCCGGGTATGGGATCCGCTGCTGCGGGCCACCCATTGGAGTTTTGCGCTGCTGATCCCCGCGATGTGGTGGACGGCGGAGAACTCCAAGTGGGCCCTGCACAAGCGGCTGGGCCTGGTGCTGCTCGGCATTCTGGTGTTTCGGGTGCTGTGGGGTTTCCTCGGGCCGCAGACGGCACGCTTTGCCAGCTTTGTTGATGGTCCGCGCACCGTGATGGCCTATCTGCGCGGCGAATGGGCTGATGCGGCGACCCGTATCGGGCATTCACCGCTCGGCGGGTGGAGCACCGTGGCACTGATCGCTGCGATGCTGGCGCAGGTCGGCATGGGCCTGTTTGCCGGCGATCCCTATGACGGGATGACAGGGCCGCTCAATCCACTGGTCGGCGTTTTGACCGCCGATACCATCACCGAATGGCACGAGACCTTCTTCTGGGTGGTGGCCGGGCTGATCGGGCTGCACCTTGCCGCGATCACATGGTACGCGGTCAAAGGAGATGATCTGCTCAGCCCGATGGTGAGCGGTGACAGGCCGCCTGTCGCAGGCGTCACCGGGATCGGCCCGCTACCGTGGCTGCGGGGGCTGCTCGCGCTTGTACTGGCGGCGGGCTTTGCCCTGTGGGTGGCCTATGGCGCGCCGCCGCTGACCTGAATGCAAAAGAGGCGCGTCGTTGCCGCGAAACGCCTATTTTCCAGTGCCTTGGAGCGAACAGCTCAGAGCTGGCCGAGCATGTGCTCCGCGCTCGAAACCTTGAAGTCGCCCGGCGCTTCGACATTGAGCTGCTCGACCACGCCATCATTGATGACCATCGAGAAGCGCTGCCCGCGCTTGCCCATGCCAAAGCCGCTCGCATCCATGGTCAGGCCGAGCGCTTCGACGAAATCGCCATTGCCATCGGCCAGCATGGTGATCGCATCGCTGCCAGCCGCCTTGTTCCACGCGCTCATCACGAAAGCATCGTTGACCGCGGTACCGACGATTTCATCAACGCCCTTGGCTTTGAGCTCGGCAGCTTTCTCGACAAAGCCCGGCAGGTGCTTGGCCGAGCAGGTCGGGGTGAAGGCACCGGGCACCGAGAACAGCGCGACGCGCTTGCCCGCGAAGAATTCGGCTGCGGAAACTTGCTGCGGGCCTTCGGGGCCAGCCTTGACGAGCGTGACATCGGGCAGTTTGTCGCCAACGGAAATGGTCATGCGAAATGCATCCTTTGCAAGGGGTGAAGTACGGCGCTCTCTATAGCGGCTTGCCGTTCACTGGCAACAAATAGACATATAAAGATAAGTTTATATTTGCTTCGCAAGCGGCCTGTCGCTAGGGGCGAGGGCAACATCCCAAGCTACGCCCGGAGATACCCCATGGCCACTGCCGCAACCACTGCTGCCCCGACCCACGAATACATCATCAAGGACATCAGCCTCGCTGAATTCGGCCGCGATGAAATCATGATCGCCGAAACCGAAATGCCGGGTCTGATGGCGCTGCGCGAAGAATATGGTGCTTCGCAGCCGCTCAAGGGCGCGCGCATCACCGGCTCGCTCCACATGACCATCCAGACCGCGGTGCTGATCGAAACGCTGGTGGCGCTGGGCGCCGAAGTGCGCTGGGCGACCTGCAACATCTTCTCGACCCAGGATCACGCGGCCGCCGCCATTGCCGCTGCCGGGATCCCGGTGTTTGCGGTGAAGGGCGAAACGCTTGGCGAATATTGGGATTATGTCGGCCGCATCTTTGACTGGGCTTCGGAAGCCGACCCGGATCTCACCTGCAACATGATCCTCGATGATGGCGGCGATGCCACCATGTTCGCGCTGTGGGGCGCACGCATCGAAGCGGGCGAGGAAATGGGCGCACCGACCAACGCCGAGGAAATCGAATTCCAGCGCGCGCTCAAGGCGTTTGTCGCCGCCAAGCCCGGCTACCTCACCAAGACTGTCAAGGCGATCAAGGGTGTTTCGGAAGAAACCACCACCGGCGTGATGCGCCTTTACCAGATTGCCAAGCAGGGCAAGCTGCCGTTCCCGGCGATCAACGTGAACGACAGCGTCACCAAGTCGAAGTTCGACAATCTCTACGGCTGCAAGGAATCGCTGGTTGATGCGATCCGCCGCGCGACCGACGTGATGCTCGCCGGCAAGGTTGCTTGCGTCGCTGGCTACGGCGATGTCGGCAAGGGCTCGGCCGCTTCGCTGCGCGATGGCGGCGCACGCGTGATGGTGACTGAAATCGATCCGATCTGCGCGCTGCAAGCCGCGATGGACGGCTTTGAAGTTGTCACCATGGAAGAAGCGGTCAAGCGGGCTGATATCTTCGTGACCGCGACCGGCAACGAAGACGTCATCACTGCCGAGCACATGATGAACATGAAGCCGATGTCGATCGTGTGCAACATCGGCCACTTCGACAGCGAAATCCAGATCTCGGCGCTGTCGAACTACCAGTGGAAGGAAATCAAGGCGGGCACCGATCTTGTCACCTTCCCCGATGGCAAGTCGATCATCATCCTCGCCAAGGGTCGTCTGGTGAACCTCGGCTGTGCCACCGGCCACCCGAGCTTTGTGATGAGCGCAAGCTTCACCAACCAGACGCTCGCCCAGATCGAATTGTTCACCAAAGCGGATGAATATCAGAACGATGTTTACGTCCTGCCCAAGCACCTCGATGAAAAGGTCGCGGCGCTGCATCTTGCCAAGCTTGGTGTGCAACTGACCCAGTTGAGCAGCAAGCAGGCCGATTACATCGGTGTGCCGCAGGCCGGGCCGTTCAAGCCGGATCATTACCGTTACTGATCCACACGCGCTTTCATGCGTGATTTCGGGGCTTGCCAGCGCATCCGATTGGGGGTGCGCTCGCAAGCCCCATTGCATCCGGGCGATGGCCCGCATAGCTGCATGATATGGAAATTTCTGCGCTCGCGCTGATCGGGATTGCGCTGCTGCTGGCTGGCTGGACGCTGGCCGCTGCGGTGGTGATGCTGCGCGCCAGTGCAACAATGCGGCGCACCCGTGCGCTCAGGAGCACGCAGGCGCGGTTGCAGCACCTGCTTGATGTCGCCCCGGCCTTGCCGCTGCTGGTGCGGGTCGATGGCCGGATCGAAGCGCCCGACAAGCTTGCCCGCCTGCTCGGGCTCGAACGGATGCCGAAATATCTCTCCGAACTGGCCATTGGCGATAATGATCCGGCAAGCGGTGCCTTTTCGAGCGATCAGATCGCGCTGCTCACCGCCAAGATCCAGGCGACCCAGAAAAGCGCAGCGCCATTCCGCATCACGCTGACCCCGCCGCGTTCGAAACGCTCGCTCGCGCTGCATGGCATGCTGGCCGATCCGCAGGTCTCGCCTTCGGGCGCTGCACTGGTGTGGGTGTTCGATTTTACCCAGAGCCACGAGGAAATGGCCCGGCTGCGCGCCGCCACCCGCCGCGCCGAGAGTGATTTTGGCGCGCTGGTCGGGCTGATCGAGGCTGCGCCCGTCCCGATGTGGTTCCGTGGCAGCGATATGCGGCTGCAACTGGTCAACCAGGCCTATGTCGATGCCGTCGGGGCGGCGAGCGCGGTTGATGCCGTGGCAAGCCAGATCGAATTGCTCGAAGCCGAAAATGGCCGTTCGCCCGCCGATATTGCCCGCCGCGCGCTGGAGGCGCAGGGCAAGCAGGAACGGATTGTCGCGGCCACCATCCACGGTGCGCGCCGCACTCTGCGGGTGAGCGATCTGCCGATCGGGAACGAAGGCGTGGCAGGCTACGCCATCGACATCGAGGAACAGCAGCAGGTAAAGCGCGATTTCCGCGCCTTCCGTGATGCGCAGCGTGCGATCCTCGATCAGCTTTCGGTTGGCGTTGCGCAGTTCGATGCCGATGAAAAGCTTGCCTTTGCCAACCGCCCGTTTCGCCGCCTGTTCGAGTTGGGCAAGGATCGCTTCGCGGAAGGCACCACGTTTGAACGCTTTCTCGCCGATGCGCGCGAACAGGGGCGCACGCCGGAAGTGCGCGATTTCCCCGAATGGCGCCGCGAACGGGTGCAGTGGTTTGCGCTCAGCGACATGCAGGAAGAGGCCTGGCCGCTGCCCGGCGGCACGCACTTGCGCGTCGTCGTCCAGCCGCTCCCCGATGGCGGGCTGGTCATGCTGGCGGAAGACCGCACCGAAAGCCTCGCGCTCTCGGCGGTGCGCGATACCTTGCTGCGCACCCGCACCGCCACGCTCGACAGCCTGTTCGAAGCGCTGGCGATTTTCGCGCCCGATGGCTCGGTGCAATTGTGGAACCGCAGCTTTGCCGGGACCTGGGGCCTTTCCAGCGAATTCCTCGATACCCATCCCAGCGCCGATGGCTTGCTGACCGCGATCGGCCGCAATCTTGTCCACCCTGAAGATGCCGAGCAGATCGGTGCCGTGGTGCGCGCCGCCACGCTCGACCGGCGCGAGAAGGGGGGGCTGGTCGAGCTTGCCGATGGCCGCACGCTGCGCTTTGCCGGAGTGCCGCTGCCCGATGGCAACGGGCTGCTGACCGTGCTCGACATCACGGATTCGCAGAAAGCCGAAAAGGCGCTGCGCGAACGGGCCCTGGCGCTCGAAGAAGCCGATGCGGTCAAGGCGCGGTTTCTCGCCAACATGTCCTATGAATTCCGCACCCCGCTCACGACGATCGGCGGCTATGCCGAGCTTCTCAAGACGCAGGTTGCGGGCGAAAACCGCGACGAGGTTGTCGAATATGTCGATGCGATCCTCGCTGCGGTCGAGCGGCTGACCGAGCAGGTCGAGAATGTGCTCGATCTCTCGCAGAGCGAAGCGGGGCTGCTGCCGATCAGCAAGGAACGCGTCGATCTGCTGACGTTCCTGACCAAATTGGTGCGCGAGCGCGAAGCGGCGATTCTGGCGGGCGGGCTCAATCTCGATCTCAAGGGGCGGCGCGGGCGGATGGTCGAGATCGATCCGCGCCAATTCGGGCGTGCGCTCGGCAATCTGCTCGACAACGCGATCACCGGCACCCCTGAAGGCGGCCGGATCGTGATCGAGTTTCGCCGTCCGACGGATCAGGCGCGCTGGAAGGTCGAAATCGGGATTGCCGATAATGGCCGCGGCATGAGCGCCGAGGAATTGCAGCAAGCCGCCCAGAGCGGGGTGGTGATCGGCAAGGATGGCACGCCGCAGCGCCGCAGCGGGCTGGGCATTCCGCTCGCCCGCCAGCTGATCGAGGCGCATGATGGCGAGCTGGATCTCGTCAGCCGCAAGGGCGCGGGCACCACGGCGGTGATCCGCCTGCCATGAGTTCGGGCATGATCGAGACGCGCGTCGCCCTGCCTGATCTAGCGGCGGTCGCTGTTTATGGGGCGCGGATTGGCGCCCGGTTGCGGGCGGGTGATGTGGTGGCGCTATCGGGCGGGTTGGGCGCGGGCAAGACCACGCTGGCGCGCGCGATCCTTGCCAGCCTTGGCCATGCGGGCGAGGTGCCATCGCCGACCTTCACCATCATCGAGACTTACGATGCGCCGCCCTTGCGTCTGCCGGTGGTGCATGCGGATTTCTACCGGCTGGAAAGCCCGGAAGAGGTGCAGGAGTTGGGGCTGGAGGATTACCGCGAAGGCGGAGTGCTGCTCGCCGAATGGCCCGATCATGCGGGCGGCTTTGAGCATGAGGCGGGCTGCTTGGCGATCCATCTCACAGCGGCTGAAAAACCGGATGAAACCGGGCGGATCGCGATTGCGCGGGGCGGGGCGGATTGGCTAGGGCGGATGCCATGAGCGGTCTGCCTGATGGTCTTGAAGCATTTGTCGCGCGTGCGGGCTGGGACGGAGCGATCGTCGCGCCCTTGCCCGGGGATGCCTCGTTCCGGCGCTATTTCCGTCTGACGCGGGCAGATGGCGATACCGCGATGCTGATGCACGCGCCGCGACCGCATGAAGATCCCGCGCCCTTCCTGCATGTTGCGGCGTGGCTGACGGCAAATGGCCTGCGCGCACCGCAGATCCTTGCGACAGATGCGCCTGCTGGCTGGGTGCTGACCGAGGATTTCGGCAATGACCGGATGCGCGATTGGCTCGATCTGCACCCCGGCGATGAAACCACGGCCTATGCCGCCGCGGTTGACGCGCTGGCTGCACTTCACCGCGTGCCCGCCGGTCCCTTCGCGCCTTATGATATGGCGGTCTATGCGCGTGAGGCGGCGCTGTTCACCGAATGGTATTGCCCGGCCATCGGCCTTGCGGTGGATGCAGCGGGATATGACGCGGCCTGGCACGAGGCGCTTGCGCCGCTGCTTGGGCGGCAGAGCCCCGGCGTCACAGTGCTGCGCGATTACCATGCGGAAAACATCATGCTGATCGGCGGGCAGGCGGGTGCGCCGCAGGGCCTGATCGACTTTCAGGACGCGCTGGTTGGCCATCCCGCCTATGATCTGGTCTCGCTGCTACAGGATGCGCGGCGCGATGTGCCGCGCGAACTCGAAGCTGTCATGCTCGATCGCTACCGCGCGGCGATGGATATCACCGGAGACGATTTCGCAGCCGATTATGCGCTGCTCGGCGCGCAGCGCAACGCCAAGATCGTGGGCATTTTCACCCGGCTCGACAAGCGCGATGGCAAGCCGAAATATCTCGGCCTGATCTCGCGGGTGTGGGATGCGCTCGAACGCGATCTCGCCCATCCCGCGCTGGCCCCGGTGGCGCGCTGGTTCGATGCCAATATCCCCGCGGCGATCCGTCACGCCCAAGGTGCCCTGCCGGCATGACCGCTTGGCCGCTTGCCAGCGATACCGCGATGGTGCTGGCCGCCGGGCTGGGCAAGCGGATGCGCCCGCTCACCGCCAGCCAGCCCAAGCCGCTGGTGCGGGTGGCGGGCAAGGCGCTGATTGATCATGCGCTGGATCGGCTGGCTGATGCGGGGATCGCCAAGGCGGTCGTCAATGTCCACTACCTTGCCGATGCGCTCGATGCCCATGTCAGCGCGCGCGCCGTGCCCAAGGTGACACTGTCGGATGAACGCGCGCTGCTGCTCGAAACCGGCGGCGGCATGATCAAGGCACAGGCGCTGCTGCCCGATCCATTCTTTGCGCTCAATTCGGACAACATCTGGCTCGACGGGCCGCGCAATGCCTTTGCCGATCTTTCGGCAGCGTGGAACCCGGCGATCATGGACGCGCTGCTGCTGGTGGTGCCGCATGCGCGGGCGCATAACTTCGATGGGCCGGGTGATTTCCATATGGATGCGCTCGGCCGGCTGTCGCGGCGCAAGCCGGGCCGGATCGCCCCCTTCATCTACTCCGGGATCCAACTGGTGTCGCACCGCCTGCTGCGTGATGCGCCCGAAGGGCCGTTCTCCACCAACATCCTGTGGAACCGGGCCATTGCTGAAGATCGCCTTTATGGCCTTGCCTTCACCGGGCAATGGTTCGAGGTGGGCACGCCTGCGGCGATCGCGCCGACCGAGGAAGCGCTGCGGCGTGGTTGAGCGCACCGCCGGGCCAGCCCTCTACACCATCGCCGCGCATCGCGGCTTTGCCGATGCGCTGGTGGCGGGGTTGGTGCCGCGCTACCGCGAGGGTGATCTTGGTCTTGCGCGGCTGACACTGCTGGTGCCGTCATCCCGAGCGGCGCGCACGATCTCTGAAGCCTTCATCCGCCATGCCGGCGCGGCGGGCCTGCAAGGCCTGCTGATGCCGCGCATGGTGACGGTGGGCGATCTTGATCTCGATGAAGCGCTCGGCAACCTGCTCGATCCGCTGGGGGCGAGCGACATTCCCCCGGCGGTCGATCCGGGGCGGCGCTGGCTCGAACTCGCCGCGCTGATCGCGCAGGACATGGCCGAGGCCGGGGATACACCGCTGCCGGGCCGGGCACGGCTGCATCTTGCCCGGGAAATGGCGCGCACGATGGATCGGCTGCTGGTCGAGGAAAAGACCCCGGATGATCTGCTGGGCGATGCCGTGCTCGATCGGCTGGGCAATCTTTCGGAGCATTGGCAGCGCGCGATCCGGCTGTTCGCGCGGGTTCAGGCGCGCTGGGTCGCAAGGCTGGCGGAAACCGGCGAGGTTGACGCCGCGACCCGCCGCAACCTGCTGTTTGATCGTGCGGCCAAGCGCTGGCGGGCCACGCCGCCTGCAACGCCCATCGTGGCCGCGGGTGTCACCAGCGCATCGCCAGCGCTTGCGCGGTTGCTGCGGGTGATTGCCGATCTGCCCAACGGCGCGGTGATCCTGCCCGATCTGGATTTGCAGATGAGCGACGCGGCGTGGGATGAACTCGGCCGGGCGGGCGCTGCGCCCGAGCCGCGTGGCGACATCTTCACCGCCCGCGATGCGCTGACGCATCCGCAATATCATCTCAAGCTCTTGCTCGGGCGCATGGGCGTGGCGCGGGAAGAGGTGCGGCCGTGGCATCGCAGCGGCATCGGGGCCGCCGAATCGGCCCGCGCGCGGGCGATTTCCGCGCTGTTCCTGCCGCCCGAGGCAAGCCGTTCATGGGTCGATCTGCCCGCGGACCAGCGCCGTCTCAAAGGCGTGCGGCTGATGACGAGCGCCAACATCGAGGAAGAAGCGCAGGCGATTGCGCTGATGGTGCGCGAGGCGCTCGAACAGCCCGAGAAGCGCGTTGCGGTGGTGACGGCGGATCGCGGGCTGGCGCGCCGGGTGGTGCAACATCTGGCGCGCTGGCATATCGCGGCGGACGACAGCGCCGGGCGCCCGCTGGCATTGACGGCAGCAGGGCGGTTCCTCGGCCTGCTCGCTGAGATCATGGCGGACGGGATCACCCCGCAGGCATTGATCGGTGCGCTGGCGCATCCGCTGGTGCGTGCAGGCGATGCCGAAGCCCGGCGGCTGTGGCTGCGATCCTTGCGCGCGTTTGATCGCGCGCTGCGCGGGCCTGCGCCGCCTGCCGGGTTTGCGCCGCTGCGCCACATCGCCGCTGAGGCCAAGGTTGCCGCATGGTGGGACGAGGTGGAGGCGCTGCTCACGCCCCTGCTGCGCGCGGACGGCGAATACCCGCTGGCCGAGGCTCTGGAGGTGCTGGCGAGCGTTGCGGAAAGCCTCGCGGGGGAGAGTGTCTGGGCGCGCGAGGATGGCCGCGCGCTCGGCACCATGATCGAAGCGCTGCGGATGCAGGCGCGAGCGTGCGACACGCGGATCGATCCGCGCGATGTGGCCGGCGTGCTGCGCGATTGCATGGACGAAATCGCGGTGCGCCCGCCTTATGGTTCGCACCCCCGCGTGGCCATTTACGGCTTGCTCGAAGCGCGCATGGCGCGGGCTGATCTGGTGATCTGCGCAGGGCTGAACGAAGGGTCGTGGCCGGGCACTCCGGCAGTGGATGCGCTGCTTGCGCCCGATATCCTGCGCGCGCTGGGCGTTCCGGGGGCGGAGTTCCGGATCGGCCTTGCCGCGCATGACCTTGCCGGATGCCTCGGCGCGCCCGAGGTGGTGCTGAGCCGGGCATTGCGCGATGCCGAAGGGCCGACCTTGCCCTCGCGCTTCCTGCTGCGGGTCGAAGCGCTGCTTGGCGAGGATCTCGCCAAGGATCACCGCGAGGCGACCATTCCGGCGCTGGCGCAGCGGATCGATCGCCTGCGCTCGGTGACAGCGGATTATCCGCGCCCTGCGCCCGATCCCGCGCCTGCGCAGCGCCAGGTGCCAATCAGCGCGACCGCGCTCGACCGGCTGTTGGGCGATCCCTACCAGTTCTACGCCAAGGCGATCCTTGGCCTGAGCAAGCTTGATCCGCTCGGCGCTGATCCCTTCAGCGATCCGGCGCTGCGCGGCACGCTGATGCATGCGATCCTTGATCGCTGGCACCGCGCGCGGGCAGCGGGTGTCGGGCCTGTCCCGCTGGTTCCCTTCGCCGAGCAAGCGCTGGCCGAAGAGCAAGTCCACCCGCTGTTCCGTGCCCTGTGGCAGCCGCGCCTGATTGCCGCGCTTGAAACCTTCGAGGCGCTGATCGCCGAACACGAGGCGCAGGGGCGCGTCACGCTTGCGACCGAGATTTCGGGCGCGATGGATGTCGCCGGGGTGCAGGTTCACGGCCGCGCGGATCGGATTGATCGCCTTCCCGATGGCAGCCTTGCCATCATCGATTACAAGACCGGCCGCCCGCCCAGCGCAAAACAGGTCGAAAAGGGCTTTGCACTGCAACTCGGCCTGCTCGGGTTGATCGCGCGCGACGGACAGTTCGAGGACAAGCAGAGCGGACAGTTCGTAAAGGGAGAAGCTGCGGGCTTCGAATACTGGTCTTTCGGCCGCAAGAAGGGTGAAGAGCGCTTCGGCTATATCGATGTCCCGATGAAGACAGCAGGGAAGAAAAAAGGCGTCGAGCCCCACGACTTTCTGCCGCATCACGAAACCAAGCTGCGCGAGGCGATTGCCCGCTTCATTCTCGGCACCGAGCCGTTCACCGCGCGCGAGAACCCCGATTACAAGGGCTATAATGATTATGACCAGCTTATGCGGCTGGAAGAATGGGTGATCCGTCTCACCGATGCGGGTGGAGACAGCACATGAGCGGGCGGGTGTTCGAGCTGAAGGGCGAACAGCGCGCCGCGGCCATGCCGGCTGATAATGTCTGGCTGTCGGCTTCGGCGGGCACAGGCAAGACACAGGTGCTTTCCGCGCGGGTGCTGCGCCTGCTGCTCGAAAGCGCGGTCGATCCGTCGCAGATCCTGTGCCTCACCTTTACCAAGGCGGGCGCGGCGGAAATGGCGAACCGCATCAACGCGGTGCTGGCGCGCTGGGTGCGCTTGCCCGCTACCGCGCTGGCAACCGAACTGGGGCATCTCGGCGCGGATATCGGCCCCGAAACGCAAGCGCGCGCGCGCAGCCTGTTTGCGAGCGTGCTTGATTGCCCGGGCGGAGGGCTCCGGATCGACACGATCCACGCCTTTTCGCAGTGGCTGCTTGCCAGTTTTCCGGAAGAGGCTGGCCTCGTGCCCGGTACCCGCGCGATGGAGGATCGCACCCGCACGCTGCTCGCGCGGACCGTGCTTGCCGATGTGCTGGGGGAGGCGGAAGCCGCGGGCAATGCCCGGCTGCTTGGCGCAGTGCAGCGCTTTACCCGGCGCAAGGATCCGGGCGCCTTGCAAGCCTGGCTGATGACCTGTGCCGAGGCCGAGGAACTGTGGGATGGGCCCGCCGCATGGCCTTCGCCGGTCGATGGCAGGGTGCACCGCTTGCTCCGGATCCCCACCGATGCGGACGAGGCATGGGCTTGCGAAGGCCTCGCGCCTGGTGTGTTCCCGGACGAGACCTTGCGGATTATGCTGCCGACTTTGCAGGCATGGAAATCGCAGACAGGGGAAAAGAGCAGCGCTTTGATTGCGGCGTGGCTTGTGATGCCTTTGGCCGAGCGCGCCGCAACAATGGGGCAATTTTACGCAACGCTGCTGACCAAGGACGGCGCGCCACGCCGGATGCAGACGCCGGAAAAACTCGACCCTCATTTTCCGGCACGCCAGCAAGAGATCGCCGAAGCGCTCGCCGCCGTTGAAACCCGCCGGGCGCTACTGGCCACCGCCGCCTATCTTGTCGACGCCTTTGAAATCGGGCGTGCCTTCGCCTTGCAATGGGCCAAGGCCAAAGCGCGTGAAGGCCTGCTCGATTTCTCCGACCTGATCCGCAAGGCAGCGCGGCTGCTCGGGCGGGAGGATGCCTCGGCGTGGATCCGCTACAAGCTGGATCGCCATTTCGATCATATCCTGATCGATGAAGCGCAGGATACCAATCAGGCGCAGTGGGACATCATTTTCGCGCTGATCGATGATTTCTTCAGCGGCCAAGGCGCGCGCGCAGACCGCACCCGCACGCTCTTCACCGTGGGGGATTACAAGCAGGCGATCTTCGGGTTTCAGGGCACCAGCCCGGAAAACTTTGCCCGCGCGCGCGGCGCTGTTGAAGGGCAGATCCTTGCCGCCCGGGCGCAGATCGAAGCGGGCAGGGTGGGCCAGAAAGCGCCCAACTGGCGCGCGCTCGAACTCGATCAGTCATTCCGCACCGCCCAGCCGGTGCTCGATTTCGTCAACGCGGCGATTGATACCTTGGGGCACGTGGAGTTCGGGCTCGACATCCCGCCGCGCCCGCATATCGGCTATGGCGGGCCGGGGCTCGTCACCTTGTGGCAGCCTGTCGTCGCCACGAGTGCCGAGGACGATGAGGACGAGCCGAGCGAGGAACCCGCCAAGGATTGGCTGCCGCATCACGATACGCTGCTCGCCGGCCGGATTGCCGAACAGATCGAGCGCTGGGTCAAGGGGACAGAGCCCTTCGTGCTCGCCAAAGGTGGCACGCCGCGTCATGCCGGGCCGGGCGATATCATGGTGCTGGTGCGCCGCCGCAAGGAACTGGCAAGCCAGATCGTCGCCAAATTGCAAGCGCGCCGGGTGCCCGTGGCGGGGGTGGATCGCCTGAGGCTGGGGGCGCCGCTGGCGATCAAGGATGTGCTGGCGGCGCTGCGCTTTGCCGCGCAGCCGCTCGATGATCTCAGCCTTGCGAATCTGCTTGCCTCGCCGCTGATCGGCTGGACGCAGGATGATTTGCTGGCCCATGTCCCGCGCGACAAGGACGTGCGGCTGTGGGAGCATCTGCGGCGGGATGATGCGCCTGAACCGGTTGTGGAAACCGCCGCACGCCTGCGCGATCTCCTGCGCCGGGCAGATTATGAAACCCCGCAGGCACTGATAGCATGGCTGCTTAACGGCCCATGGCAAGGACGGGCCCGGCTGGTCGAGCGGCTCGGCGCCCAAGTCAATGATCCGCTGGATGAATTGCTCAACGCGGCCTTTGCCTATGAAAGCGAATACGTGCCCTCGCTGGCCGGGTTCCTGCAATGGTTCGATGCGGGCGAGGGCGAATTGAAGCGCGACTCCGATGGCGGTGCGGGGCAGGTGCGGGTGCTGACCGCGCATGGCTCCAAGGGGTTGCAGGCGCCGATCGTGATCCTCGCCGATGCCACGGGCGAGCCGGGCGATCCGCATGATCTTGCGCTGGCTGATGATCCGCTCGGTCAGGCCGCACCGGATGAGCGGGTGCACATGGTGCCGCTGCCCCCGCTCACCAAGCGCGATCTCAACGGGCCGATTGCGCCCGCGGCCGATGCGGCGCGGATCGCGCAGATGCAGGAACATTGGCGGCTGATGTATGTCGCCATGACGCGGGCGGAAGAAGCGCTGTTCATTGGCGGCTCGCTCGGCCCGAAGCGGATCGAGAAAGGCCCGCATGAAGACAGCTGGTATGCCCGGCTGGCGGTGTTGTTCGATGGCGATGCGCTGGCTGATCCGCTGTGGGGCGGGCGGCAGGAATGGGGCACGCGCGCACCGCCGGGTGCGCCGATCGCCGCAGACGTTGCGGCTTCAGAAGATGCGCCCTTGCCGCCTTGGGTGACCACCCCGATTGGCCCCGAACCGCGCCCGCCGCGCCCACTTGCGCCGTCAGCAGCCGGGGAGGACATGGCGGCCGATCCACCCCCGCCACCCGAAGCTGCGTGCAGTGCCGCGCGGCGCGGCAGCCTGATCCACAAACTGCTCGAACGCCTGCCCGAATTGCCCGAGGCCGCGCGCGCGGATGCCGCCCATGCTTGGCTTGAGCGGCAGGCAGGGGATCTGCCCGCCGATTTGCGTGCGGAGATGCTGGCCAGCGCGCTCGCCGTGCTGGATCATCCCGAATTCGCCCCGATCTTTGCCAGCGATGCGCTTGCCGAAGTGCCGCTCGCGGCGACAGTCGGCGGGATCGTCGTTGCCGGGACGGCAGACCGCCTGCTGGTGACCGAACAGGCGGTGCTGGTGGTTGACTTCAAGACCACGCGGCGGCCCCCGGCTTCGGCACGTGACATTCCGCTTGCCACCCAGCGCCAGATGGCGGCCTATGTCGCCGCGCTCGAGGCGATTTATCCCGGCCGCGCGGTGCAGGCGGGTGTGCTCTACACCCATGCGCCTGCGCTGTTCGTGCTCGATCCCGAGACCATCGCCGCGCACAAGCAGGGCTTGGACACAGCGCAGCAATCCTATTTGCCGCCGGATATTGAGTGAGCCGCGCGGCACGCTACATAGGCAGCAACACCGGCGCACCGCGCCATGCAGGAGAATCACCAATGGCCACCATCAATGTCACCGACGCCAGCTTTGCCAGCGATGTGCTGGGCAGCGACAAGCCGGTCCTCGTCGATTTCTGGGCCGACTGGTGTGGCCCGTGCAAGATGATTGCCCCGGCGCTTGAGGAAATCAGCGACGAATTGGCCGGGCAAGTCACCATCGCCAAGATGGACATCATGGAGAACACCGATGTCCCCTCGCAGATGGGGGTGCAGTCGATCCCGCTGATGGTGCTGTTCAAGGACGGCAAGCCGGTCGCACAGAAGCTCGGCGCGGCCCCCAAGGGCCAGCTCAAGGCGTGGCTCGAAGGCGAGCTTTAAGCGTCCTGTCGTCCCGGCCTTTGCCGGGATGATGCCTTAAACCAGCACCCGCGCAACAAATTCGTCCCACAGCGCCGGGCTTGATGCGCCGATCAGGCCCGGCTTGTTCTGCTCATCGACGCGGTAGGCACGGCCATCGAGCCGCGCGGCCTTGCCGCCAGCCTCGTTGAGCCACAGGATGCCTGCGGCGTGATCCCACGCCAGCGTGCGCTGGAAGCTGGAGATATCATTCTGCCCGAGCGCGAGGCGGGGATATTGCTCCGCCGCGCAGCGCGGAATGTCGACCAGCGTGTAATGCGGAGCAATCCGCGCATCGACATGCGCGGCCTGGTCAGGCGTGAGGAACATCCGGCTCACCGCCGTCACGGGCGGGCTTTGCCCGGTGGTGCGCGCCGTGATCCGCTCTCCGTTGACGAAGGCACCTTCGCCGCGCCGCGCATGGCACAGCCGGTCCTTGAGCGGATCATAAAGCCACCCCGCCACCGCCTCTCCCGCATCGGCGAGCGCGATGATGATGCCGAACGGCTCCTTGCCTTCGGTGAAATTGGCTGTCCCGTCGAGCGGATCGATGATCCAGCACTGGCCCGAGAGATGATCGAGCACGGCGGGATCGGCATGGGCGGCTTCCTCGCCGACAATGGCAACGCCCGGTGCAAGCTTGGTCAGCGCTTCGCTGAGGAAGGCTTCGACCTCGCGATCAACGATGGTGACGGGATCATCCGTGCCTTTCATCGCGATATCGCCTTCGGCGAGCGCGCGGAAACGCGGCAGCATGGATCGGCGCGCCGCAAAGCGCAGCAGATCGCGGATTTCCGCGTCGAGCGCGCCGAGCTCGCCGCTCACGAGCGATAATCCGCGTTGATCGCAATGTAGCCGTGGGTGAGATCGCACGTCCATACGGTGGCTCGGCCCTCGCCGATGCCGAGATCGACCAGAATATCGATGGCATCGCCCTTGAGGTGTGCGGCCACCGGCGCTTCGTCGTAATCCGCCACCGGCAGGCCATCGCGCGCGGCCCATACCCCGCCAAAGGCAATCGAAAGCCTGTCGCGGTCAGCCGGTTCGCCCGCCTTGCCGACGGCCATGACAACGCGGCCCCAATTGGCATCCTCGCCTGCGATCGCCGTCTTCACCAGCGGCGAATTGGCAATGGCGAGGCCAACCCGGCGCGCGCTGGCATTGCTCACCGCGCCCTCCACCCGGATGGTGATGAATTTCTGCGCGCCTTCGCCGTCGCGCACCACAAGTTGCGCCAATTCGTGGCAGACGGCGGTGAACGCAGCGGCAAAGGCATCGGCGCCGGGGCTGTCCCAACCGGTGACGGGCGGATGGTCGGCCCTGCCTGTGGCAAAGGCCAGCACGGTGTCGCTCGTCGAGGTATCGCCATCAACCGTGATGCACGAGAAGGTGGCATCATTGGCAGCGGCCAGCAGGTCTTGCAGGAAGGCAGGGGCGACTTTGGCATCGGTGAAGATATAGCCGAGCATGGTGGCCATATCGGGCGCGATCATGCCGCTGCCTTTGATGAAGCCTGCGATCTCCACCCGCACATCGCCTACCATGGCGCTGGCATGCGCGCCTTTGGTAAAGGTGTCGGTGGTGCCGATGGCGCGCGCGGCATCCTCCCACGTGCAGGGCGCTGCCACCAGCGCAGCGGCGACGCCTGCGCGCGCCTTGTCCTTGGGCAAGGGCACGCCGATGACCCCGGTGGACGAGACAAACACGTCCTCGCGCGCGCAGCCGAGGTGCGCGGCGACCTGATCCATGATCTGCTCCACCGCCTCGCGCCCGCGATAGCCGGTAAAGGCGTTGGAATTGCCCGCATTGACAATCAGCGCGCGCGCCGCGCCCCGCGCGATATTGGCGCGGCCCAGTTCGACTTCGGAGGATGCGCAAGCGCTTTGCGTGAACACGCCGGCTGCAGCGGTGCCCTCAGCCAGCTCGACATATGTGAGATCGCAGCGTTCCCACGCCTTGTAACCGGCGCGCGCGACACGCAGCGTCAACCCGGCAATGGCGGGCATGTGCGGGAAGGGGCGGGCAAGGGGCGAGGGCTTCAGATCCATGGGCGAGGCCTTTAGGCGCGCAGGCGCGCACAGTAAATCAGGCAAAGTGAGTGGACGCGGGCGGCTTCAGGCACTATCTGGGCGAGACCATGACGCGGCATTTTTTCGCATTGCTGGCTTTGCTGACCGGGCTTGCCGCCTTTGGCAGCCCCGCGCAGGCATCTCTTGCCGAGGCGCTGGCCTGCGATGCGAGCATTGCGGCCAGCACGGCTGACCAGGCGGCGCGGAGCGAGACTGGGCATTTTGCCTTGGGCGAAAGCCTGTCTGCCAATGCCCGCGCGGCCCGCGCAAGCAAGCCTGCGCCCAGCGTTCCGGCGGCTCCTGCCAGCCTGCGCCTGCCAGTCCTGATGGGGATCGAGCGCGCCTACGAATAGGCCGCCTGCGCCATTCTTGCCCCGCTTGCTCCCTGCGCAGCCCTTGCGGCATCGCGCGCATGATTTCCCGAATTCAAGGCCCCCCATTCCGGGCCGCACCTGATCAAAGGTACACCCATGTTTGATGCTCTCCTGAAGTCCGTGTTCGGTTCTTCGAACGATCGCTATGTCAAATCGCTTGGCAAGATTGTCAATCAAATCAACGCGCTGGAGCCGCAGATCAGCGCCCTTTCGGACGAAGAGCTGCAAGCGCAGACTGCCAAGCTGCGCGGCCTGGTTGATGACGGCAAGAGCCTTGATGATATCCTGCCCGAAGCCTTCGCCACGGTGCGCGAGGCATCCAAGCGCGTGCTCGGCATGCGGCATTTCGATGTACAGCTTATCGGCGGCATCGTGCTCCACCGCGGCGAGATCGCGGAAATGCGCACCGGCGAGGGCAAGACCCTGATGGCAACGCTCGCGGTCTATCTCAACGCGATCGAAGGCAAGGGCGTTCACGTTGTGACCGTCAATGATTACCTTGCCCGTCGCGATGCGGTGGAGATGGGGCGGCTCTACCAATGGCTCGGCCTGACGGTGGGCGTCGTCGTGCCCGGCATGGATGAATACACCAAGCGCGACAGCTACAACGCTGACATCACCTACGGCACCAACAACGAATTCGGCTTTGATTACCTGCGCGACAACATGAAGCACGAGCGCACCCAGATGGTGCAGCGTCCGTTCAATTTCGCGATTGTCGACGAAGTGGACTCGATTCTCATCGACGAGGCGCGCACTCCGCTGATCATTTCCGGGCCGACCGAGGACAAGTCCGATCTTTACGTGTCGCTGGATGCCATCGCACGCGAGATCCCGCTCGAATGGCTCGACATTGATGAAAAGGTGAAGCGCGTCCAGCTGACCGAAGACGGGCTGGAGCAGGTCGAGCAATTGCTGATCGAAAAGGGTCTGCTCGCGACCACCAATCTCTACGATGTCGAAAACACGCAGGTCGTCCACCACCTCGATCAGGCGCTGGCAGCCAATTTCACCCGCAAGCGCGACACCGATTACATCGTCAAGGATGACAAGGTCATCATCATCGATGAATTCACCGGGCGCATGATGGATGGCCGCCGCTGGTCGAACGGGTTGCACCAGGCGGTCGAGGCCAAGGAAGGCGTCAAGATCGAGCCCGAAAACCAGACGATGGCCTCGATTACCTTCCAGAATTACTTCCGCATGTATCCCAAGCTTTCGGGCATGACCGGGACGGCCGCCACCGAAGCGGCGGAATTCTGGGATATCTACAAGGTCGGGGTGGTCGAAATCCCGACCAATCTGCCGGTCCAGCGGATCGACGAGGAAGACGAGTTCTACAAGAACACGCTCGATAAATTCTCGGCCATTGCCAAGGCGATCAAGGAAAAGAACGAGATCGGCCAGCCGGTGCTCGTGGGCACGGTGTCGATCGAGAAGTCCGAATTGCTGAGCCAGTTCCTCGACAAGGAAGGGGTCAAGCACAGCGTCCTGAACGCGCGCTTCCACGAACAGGAAGCCGGGATCGTCGCGCAGGCGGGCCGTCTTGGTGCGGTGACCATCGCCACCAACATGGCTGGGCGCGGCACCGACATCCAGCTTGGCGGCAATGTCGAATTCCGCATCCATGACGAATTGGCCGACATGCCCGAAGGGCCCGAGCGCGATGCCGCGATTGCCCGGATCAAGGCCGAAGTCGCCGAGGAAAAGGAAAAGGTGAAGGCGGCCGGCGGGTTGTTCGTGCTCGGCACCGAACGCCACGAAAGCCGCCGTATCGATAACCAGCTGCGCGGCCGTTCGGGCCGTCAGGGCGATCCCGGCCTGTCGCGCTTCTACCTGTGCCTCGAAGATGATCTCCTGCGCATCTTCGGCCCCGACACCCTGTTTTCCAAGATGATGAAATCGAACCTCGCCGATGGCGAGGCGATTGGTTCGAAGTGGCTTTCGAAAGCCATCGAGACCGCACAGAAAAAGGTCGAGGCGCGCAATTACGACATGCGCAAGCAGGTCGTGCAATATGATGACGTGATGAATGATCAGCGCAAGGTGATCTACGAACAGCGCGCCGAGATCATGGATTCCGAAACGGTGGATGATGTCGTCGAAAACATGCGGCACGACACGCTCAACGTGATTGTCGGCACGGCCTGTCCGCCTGATTCCTATCCCGAACAGTGGGACATTGCCGGTCTCAAGACCAAGCTTGAAGAGGTCTTCGGGCTCACCCCGCCGATTGATGAATGGTTGCAGGAAGATCAGGTCGAACCCGATATCATCGAGGAGCGCCTGCGCGAGATGACCGATCGGATGGTTGCGGACAAGGTCGCGGCCAGCGATCCCGCGATCTGGCGCATGGTCGAAAAGGACGT
This sequence comes from Erythrobacter epiphyticus, assembly GCF_034653295.1. NCBI lineage: Bacteria > Pseudomonadati > Pseudomonadota > Alphaproteobacteria > Sphingomonadales > Erythrobacteraceae > Erythrobacter > Erythrobacter epiphyticus. The sequence continues at coordinate 246,716 of NZ_JAYEEU010000008.1, forward strand.
GCTGCTGCGCCAGCTCGATTTCCACTGGAAGGAACACCTCGCCACGCTTGATGCGCTGCGGCAGGTGATCTGGATGCGCGGCATCGCGCAAAAGCAGCCGATCAACGAATACAAGCAGGAAGCCTTCGGTCTGTTCGAGACGATGCTCGATACCCTGCGCGAGGAAGTCACCAAGATCCTGTTCCGCGCCGAATTGCGGATGGCGCCGCCCGAGCCGCAGGCGCTTCCCGAACTGCCCGATTTCCTCACCGGGCATATTGATCCGCTGACCGGGCTTGAGAATTCGGGCGATGGTGATGGTTCGGAACTGCGGCCCGAACTGTTCGGTTCGCTGGCGGGCAGCCCGCGTGCGGCCTTCGGGCCGGGCGGCGTGAACCCCGAAAACCCCTTCGCCAATCTCGACATCAGCCGCAATGCGCCGTGCCCCTGCGGGAGCGGCAACAAGTACAAGCATTGCCATGGCGCGGTTGCGGCGCGTTCGCTGACCTGATCGGCACGCGCGGCAGAGCAGGGCGAGGGCGATGATCGGAGCGGTTCCGGCCGGCCTCGCGCTCGCGTTCCTGCTCACCGCGCTGCTTTATGCCAGCGTCGGCTTTGGCGGTGGATCGACCTATGCCGCGCTGCTCGCGCTGTCGGGCCTCGACTATCGCTTGCTGCCGTTGGTGGCGCTCGCCTGCAATATCGTGGTGGTGGCGGGCGGGAGCATCCGCTTTGCCCGCGCTGGCATCACCCCGTGGCGGCGGGCGGCGTGGCAGGTGGGGCTGGGGGCACCTGCGGCTTTTCTTGGCGGGCTGACCCCGATCAAGGAGACCACCTTTCTCACGCTGCTCGGCATCAGTCTGGTGCTGACCAGCTGCGCGATGCTGATCCCGGTGCGCGAGGCGCATGAAGGGGGAGCGGGGCGGTTTGCCAAGGCCATGCCGCTGCTTGCCGCACCGCTCGGCTATCTCGCCGGACTGGTGGGGATTGGCGGGGGGATATTCCTCGCGCCGTTTCTCCACCTCACGCGCTGGCATGGCGCCCGGCAGATCGCGGCGACGGCGAGCCTGTTCATTCTCGTCAATTCGCTGTTCGGGTTGGCGGGGCAGTTGGTAAAGAACGGCCCCGCTGCCTTCGGCGCGGCGATCAGCGCAAGCCTGCCCTTGCTGATCGCGGTGGTGATCGGCGGACAGATCGGCAGCCTGCTCGCGCTGCGTATCCTGCCGGTGCAATGGATCCGCTGGCTGACCGCGCTGCTGGTGCTGGTGGTGGGCGTCAGGCTGCTGATCTAGCCCGCCGCGCAGTGCCGCGCGATGAAGTCTTCATGCGTCGGCAACCCGCTCACCGCGCGTTCGATCAGGGTGCGCACATTGCCGAGAAACTCACCCAACTGCGCATCGGACAAGGCATCGGCCATCGGATCATGAGCTTGCGGCGTGACGCCTTGTCCCAGCATCACCTGCACCCAGCTTGCTTCGCGGAACAGATCATCGATATCGCGCCCGATCCGGCCTGACGAGGCGAAGAGCGCCTGCTTGTGGGCAAGGCTATCGGGCACGGCCATGGTGCGGCAATAATTCCAGAACGCGGAATCATCGCGCGCCGTCTGCTTGTAATGCAAGATCAGGAAATCGCGGATCTGCTCGAACTCGGCCGCGCAGCGCCGGTTATACTCGGCGCGCTCCGCCGCTCCGTCACCCTGCGCCGGGAAGAGCTGGATCAGCCGGTTCACATGCGACTGGATGAGGTGAATCGAGGTTGATTCGAGCGGCTCGAGAAACCCGCTCGAAAGCCCGATTGCCGCGCAATTATGCGCCCAGAAGGCTTCGCGCCGCCCGGTGGTGAAACGCAGGGGGCGCGGATCGCCGAGCGCCTTGGTATCAAGCCCGGCCAGCAAGGTATCCGCTGCGTCCTGATCCGAGATGAAGCCGCTCGAATAGACATGGCCATTGCCGGTGCGGTGTTGCAGCGGGATGCGCCACTGCCAGCCCGCCTGCTTGGCCGTTGCACGGGTATAGGGCACGAGGGTCGGCAGGCGCTCGCTCGGCACGGCGAGCGCGCGATCACACGGCAGCCAGCGCGACCAGTCTTCATAGCCCACGCCCAGTTCCTCACCGAGCAGCATGGCGCGAAAGCCGGTGCAATCGATGAAGAAATCGCCTTCGACCCGCGTGCCCTTGTCGAGCGTGATGGCAGTGATGTCGCCGTTTTCGCCGTCGCGGGTGACGTGCTGGACAATGCCTTCGTGGCGGACGACGCCCTGGCCTTCGGCATAGCGCCGCAGGTAGGCCGCGTAGAGCCCGGCATCGAAGTGATAGGCATAGGCAAGGCCGGTCATCGCTGTGTTGCCGACCCGGTCAAGCTTGCCAAAGCGCGCGTGATCGGCAGCGAGCCGGTGCAGCGAATAGTGCCACAGATCGGATGTGTGGCCGCTGGCGGCGGCACGGCGCCAGTAGTGGTGGAAGGCGGCTCCGGCGAGGCTCAAACCGGCATCGCCGAAGGTGTGGAGATAGCTTGTGCCCTTGCGTCCCCAATCGACAAATTCGATCCCGAGCTTGAAGGTGCCCTTGGTCTCGCGCACGAATTCCATCTCGTCGAGCCCGAGGATCGCATTGAGACGGATGATCTGCGGGATCGTTGCTTCGCCGACCCCCACCGTGCCGATGGCTTCGGATTCCACCAGTGTGATGTCGAGGCTGCGCCCGAGCAGGCGGACAAAGGCTGCGGCCGTGATCCAGCCGGCTGTGCCGCCGCCTACGATAACGAGTTTGCGCTTTGGTGTGTCGGTCATGGCGGTCTCAGTTACGGGCGTGGGGCGCGCTCAGATGGGACGGAAGAAGGCGTTGATCGTCAGCCGCCCGGTGCGCGGATCGGCGGAGAGCGGGGCGGTGTTATCAATCACCCCGGAATGAAGAATATTGCCGCGGTAGAACACCGCGGAATTGAACGTGCCGGTGGTGGCGTGCAGCCGCTCGAAATGCGGGGCGCCATCGGTGGGATAGGCGGGTTTCGGCAGGCCGGTGCGGGCGACGTCGGCCTCAAGCGCGGAGCGATAGGCGGGGAAGGTCGCATCAGTCAGCGCGCTGAGACCCGAAGACCGGTGGCGGAAGAAGGCTGTGCCGCCATGCGGGCTGTCATGCAGGTACAGCATCATCGCGATCTGCGCCGGATCAGTGCCATCAACATGCGGGAAGCACTGGATCGGCAGCAAGTGGCCGGGCGGTGTCGTGACGAGTGAATACCAGGCCTGCATCGTCCAGCGGCTGTCCGGTGGGCCGAAGTGGGCACTGAGCAATGGTGCAAGCTGGGTAAGCCAGGCCTCACATACGTGAGAATCAAGCGCGGCACGGATGCCGGGATATTGTGGTGTGATTTTTGCAAATTTTTGCAAATTTGCGTGCTCGCGGATGATTTCCGGCTCCGCGAGAAAGCTGTCCACGGCCACAAGATCATGATTGGAAGGCGAAAACTGCTCGCGGGAGAGTTGCGCCAGCGAAATTGCCCAGTCCGGCCCGATTGTCGCGCTTGCCATGTTCTGCCTCTCTCCGAAACAAAGGCTATCAAACTGCGCACGGATTGCCAATCTCTCAGAAGAATCGCCTGAAATGAGGGTGATAAGACACGCATCAATTGGCATCGGTCCTCCAGGGAGGGTGATGGCTCTATTGGATCGGTCGCAGCTGGTTCGGCGCGCCTCGGGTTGTGGATATTATTGGGTTTCGATTGCGCTTCTTTTCCGCAAAAATCGGAATTTATGAGAGAAAACGGCGATTTTCCCTCGTTTCCGCACGGTCAAAAATTCGACATTTACGCGGCGCGTGAAGTGAGCTATGAAAAAAAATGAAAAGACACTCGCCAAGAGTGGCGAGAAGGGGGAGAGTAGTGATGGGTTTGAGGGCAATTTCCGCCAACGCGCGCCTGCTGTGCGGTGCCGCCACCGGGATCGCGCTGATGGCATCGGCGATGCCCGCTGCGGCGCAAAGCACGAGCGAGCCGGAAGCGCAGGTCGACGAGCAGGGTACTGACATCACTGTCACCGGGATCCGCAGCTCGATCGAATCAGCCCTTGGTGCCAAGCGCAACGCGACCAGCATTGTTGAAGTGATCGCGTCGGAAGATCTCGGCCTGCTGCCCGATCTCTCGATTGCTGACTCGCTTGCCCGCCTGCCGGGGGTAACCGCGCAGCGCGTGCGTGGCCGCTCGCAGCAGATCTCGATCCGCGGGCTCGGCCCGGATTTCAGCCTCGCGCTCTTGAATGGCCGCGAAGTGGTCTCGGCGGGTAACAACCGCGGGATCGAATTTGACCAGTTCCCCTCTGAATTGGTCGGCTCGGCGATTGTCTACAAGACCGGCGATGCCCAATTGGCCTCGATCGGGATTGCCGGGGCAGTTGATCTGCGCACCGTCAAGCCGCTGGATTACAAGGATCGCCAGATCAGCGTTTCGGCGACCTATTCGCGCAATGATCAGGGCACGCTCAATCCCGATTTCCCGGCTGATGGCTATCGCTTCTTCGCGTCCTACATCGACCAGAACAAGGATGGCACGCTCGGCTGGTCGCTCGGGGCGACACTGCAATCCAACCCGACACAGTTTGTCACCCGCGAATTGAAATCCAACCAGTTCCAGACCGCGCGCACGCCCGCCGGTCTGATCTATCCGGCAGACAATCCCCGTCAGGGTGCGGTGAGCCGTGATTTCCAGCGCCTCTCGGTGGCAGGGGCGCTCCAGTTCGAGCCGAGCGACAAGGTCGCGCTCAACATCGATGCCTTCTACACCGACACCAAGGATTCGGGCGTGTTCCGCGGCACGGAAACCCCGATCGCGTCGTGGAGCGGCGCGCAGTTCGAAGGCGCGACCGGGGCTGGCCCCTTTGCGGATACTGCTACCTATTCGGGCGTGGTGCCGATCCTGCGCACCGATACCGAGGGCACCGAATCGCAGATTTTCGCGATCGGATCCAATCTCGATTTCATGGTGACTGACAATCTCGGTTTCATGGTCGATTATGGCTATTCGACCCTGAATCGCGACGACATTGATTATGAATCCTATGCCGGCACCGGCCGTGCGCGGTCGGGCGCGCAAGATCGCCTGACCTTCACCATGCCCCGCAGCGGTGAGTATTCGATTGCTGGGCAGCTCGATTACACCAATCCGGCCAATGTGCTGCTGACCGATCCGGGTGGCTGGGGCCAGGTCGGCTTCATCAAGCAGCCGCAGATCGAAGATGAGCTCCATCAGCTGCGGGCCGAAGCCCGCTGGGAATTTGATGGCGGCATCCTCAAGGATATCCGGGCTGGCTGGCTTTACACCGACCGCACCAAGTCCTTCGACTCCAACGAAAGCTTCCTGCGCCCCTCGAACCGCTTCGTGAATGGTTCGCTGGCGATCCCGGCGAGCGCGATCATCGGGCGCACCAATACCCGTTCGCTTGGCCAGAACATCCTCGCCTATGATCCTTCGAGCTTTCTCACCGATGGGACCTATCTGGTGGAGAAAGGCACTTTTGACACCCAATGGGTGGTCAGTGAGCAGATCCACAATTTCTATCTGCAAGCCAACATCGATGGTGATCTTGGCTCGGTGCCGGTGCGCGGCAATATCGGCCTGCGCTATGCCGATACCAGCCAAAGCTCGACCGGGACGATTGCCGGCGGGGTGAACACGGTTGATTTTAGCTATGGCAACTGGCTGCCGAGTGCGAACCTCGCTTTCGAGGTCGCACCCGACACCTTCATCCGCATCGCCGCTGCGCAGACGGTGACCCGCGCCCGGCTTGATCAGATGGCCGCGAACCAGAATATCGGGTTCAATCCGCAAAGCTGTGTCGATACCAATGGCGATCAGCGCCCGGACACGGTCGTCGGGTTCAATCCGCCGCAGCTGGTGTGCTTCACCCTTGGCGGTGGCAACCCGTTCTTGCAGCCTTACATCTCGACGTCGTTCGATATCAGCTTCGAGAAATATTTCGGCCCGGCTTCGGCGATCATCATCGCCGGTTTCCACAAACAGCTGGACGACTGGATCATCGATTTCAACGAGGTGCGCGACCTCACCCAGCCGATCAACAATGCGGGTTTTGGCGGCATACTGACCAACAACCCGCAGCTTTCGACCGGGACCTTTGGCGGGCCAGTGAACTTTGCCGATGGCAAAATTACCGGCATTGAAGGCACGGTCCGCGCCAATTTCGGGGACTTTACGCGCACGCTTGATGGCTTTGGCGGCCTGTTCAGCGTCACCTATGTCGATGCGCAGGTGACGCGGCCGGGCGGCACGATCAACATTCCGGGCTATTCCGATGTCACCTGGTCGGCCGACGTCTTCTATGAAAAGAACGGCTGGCGCTCCCGCGTCAACGCGCGCTACCGGTCGGGCTTCCTTGCCGAAGTGCAAAGCTTTGACGGTTCGTTGTTTGGCGCGCAGGCGCAGCCCGAAACGCAGATCGATGCCCAGATCGGCTATACCTTCCAGAACCAAAGCGGGCCGCTCAAGGGGCTGACCGTGCTGGTCGAGGGGGCTAACCTTACCAACGCGCCGTTCGTGACCGAGAATGATCTGTTCAATGGTGCGGGCGCGCTGGTGGGGACTTTCCCGAGCCAGTTCGATCAGTATGGCCGCACCTTCAACTTCACGATCCGCAAGAATTTCTGAAGCTTGCCCTGAGGGTCGCACCCAAGGGGGGAAGGGGGCTCGCCAGCAATGGCGGGCCCTTTTTTGTGTAGCTAAAGGCTCGCGGCGGGTGTCCCACGCCCGCAGACGCAGCAGGGCAGAATGCCGGGAAAAACCTGGAGGAAATCAGGCGGCGAGAGGCGGTGCCGCGCAATGCCGGGCGATGAAATCGCCATGGCTGGGCATGGCAGCGACGGCTTCATCCATCGCGCGGGCAATGGCGCCCATCCGTTCAGCCACCGGCACAAAGCTGCGCATCGCAGCAAGCGCGGGCGCCCGGCGCGGGGTGATGCCCTGGCCGAAATAGACCGCGATCCAGCTCGGATTGGCGAACAGCTCGCGCTCATCGGCCACCAACAGCCCGTATTCGCGGAAATGATCGATCTTGTATTGCAGGCTGTCGGGGATCGCCATGTCGGCGGTGTAGCGCCACAGCTCGCCATCATCGCGCGCCGTCGCCTTGTAATGCAGGATCAGGAAATCGCGGATGCGTTCATATTCGATCGCAGTCTGCGCGTTGTATTCGCGTGCCAGCAGCGGGGACATGCGCTGGTCGGGCAGCAGCGCGATCAGCCGCAGGATGCCATACTGGATCAGGTGCAGGCTGGTGGATTCGAGCGGCTCCATGAAGCCCGCCGACAGCCCGATGGCGACACAGTTCTTCTCCCAGAACTTGCGGCGTTTGCCGGTGACAAAGCGCAAGGGCCGCGGATCGGCGAGCGGCTTGCCATCAAGGTTGGCGAGCAAGGTCTCGGCGGCTGCGTCTTCGGAGATGAACTGGCTGCAATGGACATAGCCATTGCCGGTGCGGTGTTGCAGCGGGATGCGCCACTGCCACCCGGCTGCGCGCGCGGTTGAACGCGTGTAAGGCGTGAAGGTGCCGCGTTTGCAGGGCACGGCAACAGCGCGGTCGCAAGGGAGCCAGTGCTGCCAATTGTCGTAGCCTGCGTGCAGGGCCTCCTCGATCAGCAGACCGCGAAAGCCCGAACAATCGACGAAGAAATCGCCTTCGATCTGCGCGCCATCATCAAGAGCGACGGCGGTGATGAACCCATCCTCGCCGCGCAGCGCAACATCCACCACCCGCCCTTCCACACGGGTGACGCCGCGGTGTTCGGCATAGCGCCGCAGGAAGGCGGCATAGAGCCCGGCATCGAAGTGGTAGGCGTAATCAAACGTCGACTGGATCAGCCGCCGATCGGGCGAGGGGTGGGCAAACTTGCCTGCCTTGGCCATCGCCCAGCACATCGAAAAATCATCGATCGGGCCAGCAATCTCGCCCGCGAGATGGCCCGCCATCCAGTGATGGTAGAAGGGGACGCTGTCGAACTCCGCGCCATACTGGCCAAAGGGGTGGAAATAGCTCGCGCCCTTGTGGTGCCAGTCGACGAACTGGATGCCGAGCTTGTAGCTCCCCTGCGTCTCGCGCACGAAGGTCGCCTCGTCGATGCCAAGCCGCTGGTTGAAATTGCGGATCGGGGGAATCGTTGCCTCGCCCACGCCGACTGTTCCGATCACCTCGGACTCGATCAGCGTGATACGGCAGGCCGGGCCAACGGCCTGCGCCAGCGCAGCGGCTGTCATCCATCCGGCGCTGCCGCCGCCGACAATCACGATGTGCTGCAACGGGCCGGTTTGTTCCATCATCATCCCCCGCAGGATTCGCGGATCAGCAGGCTGGTTTCGAGCCGTTCCGAAGCAGCCTTGCCGCCTTGCGAATCAATCAGCTTGGACACCAGCATCCGTCCGGCAAGCGCCGTGCTTTGATCAATCGTCGTGAGGCGCGGGGTGACGAGCCGCGCGGCGGGAATATTGTCATAGCCCACCACCGAAACATCCACCGGCACCTTGCGACCTGAGCGGGTGAGCGCGCGGATCGCGCCAATCGCGATCAGGTCGCTGGCGGCAAAGACCGCGTCAAATTTCACGCCGCGATCAATCGCCGCAAGCGTGGCCGCTTCACCCGAATGCACATCAAAATGCGCACTGACAGCCAGGCTTTCGTCCCACGGCAGCCCCGCGTCCTCCAGCGCCTGACGATAGCCGCGAAAGCGCTGCTCGGCCTCGGGCGCTTCGGTGTCACCAAGAAACAGCACCCGCTGCCGGCCCAGCCGGGCGAGGTGAGCGGTGGCCTTGCGCCCGCCTGCGATATTGTCGGAACCCACCGCGCAATAGGCCGCATCAGGCAATTCCGCACCCCACACCACAAAGCGATCATCGCGGCTCGCCATCTGGTTGAAGGCGTTGTGGAGCGAGCTTTGCCCGATGAAGATCATCCCGGTCGCCCGGCTCGTCGCCATCGCAAATTCGAGATCTTCGGCTGAACGCGGATAGAGATGGCTGATCAGCAGATCGGCGTTGCGTTCGCGCGCGGCCTCGGCAATCCCGGCCAGCAGTTCGAGGAAGAACGGGTCTGCCACCCGCGTCTCGCGCGCTTGCGGGGCGGGCACAATCACCGCGATGGTGGCTTCGGCCCCCACCGGGCCCTGCGGCATATGCTGCGCGAAATCATAATCATGCGCGCGGGCGATCTTCCAGATTTCCTGCTTGGTGCGCCGCTTGACCGCCGGACTGTCATTCAGGGCGCGCGAGACGGTGGAGATCGAAACGCCGGCCTCGCGCGCGATGTCTTCAAGGCGCGCGTTGCGTTTGGCTTTCGTCTCGCTTGCACCCATGATCGCTAACCGTCCCCCGTTGTGACCCAATAGCCCGACCGTGGGGCGAGAATTTCGGGCACTGTGCGTGCAGGCTCTAGCGCGGCGGTATCCGCGAGAACAGTCCCCCCGGCAAAGCGGGCAGGGGGCTGCCATGCCATCGCCTGATCGCCAAGGTTGAAGGCGCACAGCACCTCCGCGCCGTCCGCCTCGCGGATGAAGGCGACGATCTGCGCCGGGGTGTCGAGCACAAGGCTCGTGCCCTGCACCAGCGCGGGCTGGGCGCGGCGGGTGGTCAGCAGGCGGCGGGTGTAGCTGACCAGCGAGGCGGGATCGGGCAACTGCCGGTCAATCGCATGGCTGGTGTGCTCCGCATCGAGCTTGAGCCAGGTGCGGTTGGCATGGGAAAAGCCCGCTTGCGGGGCGTTGTGGGCCCAGGGCAGCGGGGTGCGCGCGCCATCGCGGCCCAGCGTGTGCGGCCAGTTGGCGATGGCTTCGGGGTCTTGCAGATCCTCAAAGGCGACATGGCCCTGCGGCAGGCCCAATTCCTCGCCCTGATAGATGATCGGATTGCCGCGCAGCGCCAGCAGCAGGAGGAGGTTGAGCCGCGCAATCTGCTCCTGATCAAAGCCATCGGCCCAGCGGGTGATCGCGCGCGGCGCATCATGGTTGGAAAAGGCCCATGACGGCCAGCCTTCTTCGGGCGAACCATCCCATTGCAGCAGCGAGGCGCGCACCAGATCAGCCGTCAGCTTGGGTGCATAGAGGAAATCGAAATTATACGCGGAATCAAGCCGTTTGCCGTCGTGGGTAAAGGCCTTCATTTCGGCCAGCGGCTCCGGCCCGCCAACTTCGGCGACGGTGAAGCGCGCCGGGAATTCATTGATCACGCTGCGGATCCGTTCGAGGAATGCCGGAATATCCGCGTGCGACTGGTTGTAGCGCCGGATCTGCATGTCAAACGGGCGGGTGACTTGCTCGATCGGCAGGCCCGAGGGCGGATTGTCGCGCAACTGCGGATCATGCATCGTGAAATTGAGCGCATCGAGCCGGAAACCATCGACGCCCCGGTTCAACCAGAACCGCGTCACTTCGAGCAGGGCATCCTGCACCGCGCGGTTATGCACATTGAGATCAGGCTGGCTGATCAGGAAATTGTGCAGGTAATATTGCTTGCGCGGCCCATCCCATTGCCACGCCGATCCCCCGAAAACCGATTGCCAGTTCGAAGGCGGTGCGCCGTCGGGCTTGGGATCAGCCCAGACATACCAATCGGCCTTGGGGTTCGTGCGATCCGCGCGGCTTTCCTGAAACCACGCGTGTTCATCCGAGGTGTGCGAATAGACCTGATCGATGATGACCTTCAGGCCCAGCCGGTGCGCCTTGGCGATGATCGCGTCGAAATCGGCGAAGGTGCCGAAGGTCGGATCGATCCCGCAATAGTCCGCCACATCATAGCCGAAATCCTTCATCGGCGAGGTGAAGAAGGGCGAAATCCAGATGCCATCCACCCCGAGCGAGGCAATGTAATCAAGACCTTCAACGATACCGGCAAGATCGCCGATCCCATCGCCATTGGTGTCGCGGAAACTGCGCGGATAGATCTGGTAGATCACCGCGCCGCGCCACCATGGGGCTTCTTCGGTTCGGGTGTGCGGATTGGGGACGATACGCATCGACGTGGTCGTGTTCATTCCTGGAGCCCTTCAACGCGCGCGATGCACCAGCTGAAGGCCGGCAGGCTCAGCGTGACACTACCCGGCGCGGCAACGCGGTCAGGGCAGGTGCCATGGAGCGGGCTGAGGGCTTGTGCTGCGTAGCCGATGGCCGAGCGCGCCGTCACCGCTTGGGGGGAAGTGTTGAAGGCGAGGAGATATTCCGCGCCCGTTTCGGGATCAAAGCGCGAAAAGCTGATGAGGCCCGGCGCGGTATCGGCATAAGAGCGCACCACTTGGAGTCCGCGCCGCAGCGCGGGGTGATCCTTGCGCACGGCAGCAAGCTCGCCGATCAGCCGGTAGAGCGGATGGCGCACATCGAAATTGGCGGTGGCGGTGGTGGCATCGGTACCGATCAGCGCGTTATCATTATAGCTGGCGACCTGGCTTGCGAACATATCCTCGCGCGCGTCCTGATCATTGCCATCCCCGACAAAGCCCTGTTCATCGCCGTAATAGACCACCGGGCTGCCGCGCAGGCTCATCATCATGGCATGACCAAGCTTGACCCGCGCCAGCAGATCATCCGGCGAAATGCCCGGAACGCGCTGGCGCAGCAGGGTGGCAAAGCGGCCCATATCATGATTGCCGAGGAACGTCGGCAGGGTGCGTGCCGCCGCCTCGCCGCCTTCATAGAGCACATCGCCATCGAACATTTCGACGATCACCTGCGGCGATTTGGTGCCGCTCAGCGCTTCCATCACGGCCATCTGGAACGCGAAATCAAGCACCGCCGGAAAGCCATCGCGGCGGGTATATTGCGCAATATAACCGCTATCGGGCGTGTCGCGGTAGACTTCGCCGAAAATGTGGAAATGCGGGATGCCCTGCTCGGCAGCGATCCGGCGCATCGCGGGCACAAAGCTCTGCCAGAATTCGGGGTTCACATGGCGCGCGGTGTCCACCCGGAAGCCGTCGATCCCGGTGTTCCTGATCCAGTCGCCATAGATTGCGATCATCCCGGCGAGCACGCGGGGATGTTCGGTAAACAGATCATCCAGCCCGACAAAATCGCCGTGGCGGCTGTTCTCGCCGCTGAAGGTCGTATCGCCGCGGTTGTGATAATAGATCGGATCATTGAGCCATGCCGGCACCTTCACCTTGGCTTCGGCGGGCGGAATTTCGGGCGTGTAGGCATAGGTCGGATCGGTAAGCCGCGCGAAGTTCTCTTCGGTGCGCACCTCATGGCCAAGAAAGCCCGGATTGATCGGGGCGCCATCCACCCCGCCGCGGCGCGAATAGGGGTAATCAGCGATGCTGCGATAGGCATAGGCCGCCGCGTCACCTTCGCGGTAGCGGATCACATCGGCCGTGTGATTGGTGATGATGTCCATATAGACCTTCATCCCGCGCCCATGGGCAGCGGCGACGAAGGCCTTGAATTCATCCATGGTGCCGAAGTGGCTGTCGGGCCGGGTGAAATCCGTCACCCAGTAGCCGTGATAGCCTGCGCTTTCATCGCCTTTGGGGCCTTGCACCGGCTTGTTCTGGAAGATCGGAGCAAACCAGATCGCGGTGATGCCCATGCCTTGCAGGTAATCGAGCTTGGCGGTCAGGCCCGCCAGATCGCCGCCGTGGAAGAAGCCCTTGTGCGTCGGATCAAACCCGTGGGTGAGCCGATCGCCCTTCAAGCCGCCGCGATCATTGCGCGGATCGCCATTGGCGAAGCGATCGGGCAGCACGAAATAGACCACTTCGTCTTCAGGCGGGCGATCGCGCAGCGATTCGGGCGCGGCCGGCGGCTGGGGCTGTGCGGTCGCAACAGCGCTGCACGCAAGGGCGCTGATAGCGGTGCCAATTGCCGCGCGCGTGATCGCTCGGTAAAGTGTCATGAAGTATCCCCTCCGCGAAGCCTTGTGCCATTGAACATCACTTTTTGCAATTCTTTGTATTGCGGCAAATGGCGAGCGAATGATGCAAAAAAGTTAGCAAATATGAGGAAAATGACCTCGTGAATGCGGCGGGCTGCAGGATTTTTCTACGAAAAATTTCACCCAATCTTGCAAAACTTTGCAAAAACGGCACACTGCTGCATCAAGAACACAAGCGTTCGGGCGGGGTTATCCGTCGCAGCGCGTGAGGCGAGGGGATAGGCATGGAGGGGCCGCATACCAGCACGGCCGGGCGCAAGCCTGCGATGAGCGCTGGCCAGATCTGGAACATGAGCTTCGGCTTTCTCGGCATCCAGATCGGGTTCGAATTGCAGAACGGCAATGTCAGCCGGATCTTCCAGACCTTGGGTGCCGAGGTTCACGAGCTCGCGATCCTGTGGATCGCCGCCCCGATGACCGGGCTGCTGATCCAGCCGATTATCGGGCACCTCTCGGACAAGACGTGGAGCCGGTTCGGCCGCCGGCGTCCCTATTTTCTCGCGGGCGCGCTGCTGGCGAGCCTGGCTCTGTTCATCATGCCGCATTCGCCCGCGCTGTGGGTCGCCGCGGGCATGCTGTGGGTGATGGATGCCTCGCTCAACATCACGATGGAGCCGTTCCGCGCCTTTGTCGGCGATAACCTCCCCGATCGCCAGCGCACGCGCGGCTATGCGATGCAAAGCTTCTTCATCGGGATCGGCGCGGTGATCGCAGGCGCGCTGCCATGGGTGATGACGAATTGGCTGGGCCTCAGCAATGTCGCGCCAGCGGGGGAGATCCCCGAAACGGTGCGCTGGGCGTTCTACATCGGCGGCGCCGCGCTGTTGTCTGCCGTGGTGTGGACGGTGCTCACGACCAAGGAATACAGCCCCGAGCAGCTCGCCGCCTTCGAGGCTGCGCGGCATAAGGCGCTGGGCCTTGCGCCGCGCGCTGCTGCCAGCGTGCAACGTTCGGCCGGGCAGTTTTTCGCAGGCGGGCTGGGCTGGGTCCTGGCGGGAGCTATCCTTGCGGCGGCGATCGCGGTCGGACGCAGCGCCATGCGTCCCGACTGGCTCGGCGATATCGACATCGCGCAGGAGCTGTATGTCCTTGCCGGACTGATCGCGGGCTTTGGCGCGGTGCAACTGGCCGCAGGCATGCTGCGCGCCAAGGGGCGCGGGGAGAGCGGCTTCATGGAAGTCGTCAATGATCTCTTCGCCATGCCCGCCACGATGCGGCAATTGGCGGTGGTGCAATTCTTCAGTTGGTTCGCGATGTTCGCGCTGTGGATCTATGGCGTGCCCGCGATTGCCGATTATCACTTCGGGGCCAGCGATCCCGCAACGCGCGGCTATCAGGATGCCGGTGACTGGTGGGGCCTGATGAGCGCGGTGCGAAACGGGCTCGCCGCTGCCGCGGCGCTCGGCTTTGTCGTGATCGCGGCGCGGATTGATCGCCGTAGGCTGCACGGGCTCAACCTCGCTTTGGGCGCGGCGGGCTTTGCCGGGATGCTGCTGGTGCGCGATCCGGCGCTGCTGTGGCTGCCGCAGATCGGGCTGGGCATTGCCTGGGCCTCGATCGTATCACTGCCCTATGCGATCCTTGCAGGCTCTGTCCCGGCGCGCAAGATGGGCATTTACATGGGGATTTTCAATATCTTCATCGTGGTGCCGCAGCTTGTCGCGGCGACCTTGCTCGGCTTCATGCTGACGGTGTTTTTCGACGGCGCGCCGATCTATGCGATGGCGATTGGCGGGGCATCCTTTGCACTGGCGGCGCTGGCGACCCTGTTTGTCGAGGATGCTGGCAGCGTGGCCAAGGCCATGCCTGCGCCTGTGGGAGAGGCGGCATGATCGCGCGGCTCGCCCTGGCGATCGCGGCGGGCATGCTCGCCACCAGTGCAGCGGCCCAAGCGGCCCATGAGCCGCGCCCCTATGTCACCTTTGAGAATGCGGCATGGACCCGCGATGCGGTCATCTACCAGATCAACACCCGCCAATTCACCCGCGAAGGCACCTTTCGCGCCGCGCAGGACCATCTGCCGCGGCTGGCGGCGATGGGGGTCGACATCGTCTGGCTGATGCCGATCCATCCGATTGGCGCGGTGAATCGCAAGGGCGCGCTCGGCAGCCCTTACGCCGTGAAGGATTATCGCGCGGTCAATCCCGATCTGGGGAGCGAGGCGGAGCTGCGCGCCTTTATCGATCAGGCCCATGCGCTGGGGATGAAAGTGATCCTCGATTGGGTGGCGAATCATTCGGCGTGGGACAACCCGCTCACGGCGCGCCATCCCGATTGGTATAAGCGCAGTCCCGAAGGCACGTTCATGCCGCCCGAAGGCACGGACTGGTCGGATGTCGTGGCCTTTGACTATGCCAACCCGGCCCTGCGCGCCTATATGGCGGATAGCTTGGCTTACTGGGTGCGTGAGTTCGGGATTGATGGCTACCGCGCTGACGTGGCGGGCTATGTCCCGCTCGATTTTTGGGAAGCGGCGCGCCGCCAGCTTGATGCAATCAAGCCCGCCTTCATGCTGGCCGAATGGGAGCAGCGCGATCTGCATGCCCGCGCTTTCGATGCGACCTATGCGTGGGAATGGAAGCAGGTGATGCAGCGGATCGCGCGGGGTGAGGCCGATGCCGGTGCCATGCGTGGCTATTACGCGGGGCAGAATGTCACCTGGCCGCGCGCGGCCTATCGCATGGTCTACACCGATAACCACGATCAGAACGCATGGGACGGGGTGGCGTCGGCGATTTATGGCCCGGCCTATGAAGCGGCGATCGCACTCAGCTTCACAGGGCCGGGCATGCCGTTGATCCACAATGGGCAGGAAGCGGATCTCGATCACCAGCTCGCGTTCTTCGAGAAAGACGCGATTGTCTGGCAGCAGGGCCGTTATGATCCGCTGTTCCGCACACTGATCGGGCTCAAGACCCGTGAGGCTGCGCTGCACAACGGGCGGCATGGCGGCGTGCTCGTCGATGTGCCTAACTCCGCGCCCCGATCCGTGCTGAGCTTTGTGCGGCAACAGGGCGCAAGCCTGGTGTTTGCGGTGTTCAACCTCAGCCCGGAACCCCGGCACGTCACTTTCACGCTTGCCCGCCACCATGGCACCTATGTCGATGCCATGGCGGGCGGCGCGCCGATCGGTTTCAGCGGGGGCGAGACGCTCGATCTGCCCGCATGGGGCTACCGGATTTTCACACAAATACCATGAGGCGCTGCACGCCAGCGCAAGGGGAGGGGAAGCGATGAATTTGTGGAGCAGACTGGCAGGCCTGGCCGCGCTCATCGGGGCATGCGGGCCGCTGGCGGCGGAAAGCGTCAGCGTCGCTTCGCCCGATGGGCGGATCGTGGTCACCGTCAGCGATGACGGCGGCACCGCGCGTTATGCCGCGAGCTTTGCCGGGCGCGAGGCGATTGCGCCTTCCAAGCTGGGGCTGATGTTCCTCGATCACCACGGGTTTGACCGCGATCTCGCGATCACCGCCACGACCCGTACATCGCATGATGCAACCTGGGAACAGCCGTGGGGGGAGCGGCGGCTGGTGCGCGATCATCACAACGAACTGGCGGTAACCTTCGCCGCCACCACAGGCCCGCAGCGGCAGGTTACCGTGCGCTTCCGCGTGTTCGATACGGGCGTGGGTTTCCGCTATGAACTGCCCGCGCAGCCTGCCTTCACCGGGCCGCTCAAGCTGATCGAGGAGCTGACCCAGTTTGCGGTCGGCGAGCAGACCGAGGCATGGTGGATCCCGAGCCGCCAGTTCAACCGCTACGAATATCTCTACCGCAAGGGGCGCGCGGGGGATGTGGAAGATGCCCACACCCCGATCACCTTCCGCAAGGCCGATGGGCTGCATCTCAGCATCCACGAGGCAGCGCTGGTGGATTATTCCTCCATGTCCCTCTTGGCGCTGCGTCCCGGCATTTTCGAAGCCCTGCCGCGCGCCGGGGCTGACGGGATCAAGGTCCATGGGCAGACCCCGTTCCAGACCCCGTGGCGCACCATCCAGATCGCGCCCGATGCGGTGGGCCTCATCAATTCGGACATCATCCTGAATCTCAACGAACCCAGTGCGCTGGGCGATGTGTCCTGGGTCAAACCCGGCAAATATCTCGGCGTCTGGTGGGAAATGCATATCCGCGATCGCAGCTGGGGCAATGATGGCATCCACGGCGCCAACAATGCCGATGTGATCCGCCATATCGATTTCGCCGCCGAGCATGGCTTTGCCGGGGTGCTGGTGGAAGGCTGGAACATCGGCTGGGATGGCGACTGGTTCAACAACGGCGACGTGTTCCGCTTCACCGAAAGCTATCCCGATTTCGATCTGCCGATGCTCAGCCAATATGCGGCGCGCAAGGGTGTCAGCCTGATCGGTCACCACGAAACCTCGGGCCATGTCGCCAATTACGAAGCGCAGATGGAGGCGGCGTTCGATCTCTACGAGAAGCACGGCGTGCCTGCGGTGAAGACCGGCTATGTCGCCGATGCGGGCGATATCGTGCGCTTTGACGACAAGGGCATCCTGCGGCGCGAATGGCACGACAGCCAATTCATGGTCGGGCATCATCTGCGGGTGGTCAAGGCGGCCGCAAAGCGGCGTATCGCGATCAATGCGCATGAACCCGTCAAGGATACCGGGCTGCGCCGGACCTATCCCAACTGGATGACCCGCGAAGGCGCGCGCGGCATGGAATACAACGCCTGGGGCTCGCCGCCCAATCCGCCCGAGCACGAGGCGACCTTGGCCTTCACGCGGATGCTGTCAGGGCCGATGGATTTCACGCCCGGCATTTTCGATCTGCATCCCAATTCCCGCCCGCCGCTGCGCCCCGATATGCCGCGCAGCGATCCGGCGATCCGCCCGCAGACGACGCTGGCCAAGCAATTGGCGCTCTATGTGGTGCTCTATTCGCCGCTCCAGATGGCGGCAGACTTGCCCGAGAATTACGCGGCGCGGATGGACGCCTTCCAGTTCATCAAGGATGTTGCGGCGGACTGGGAGGAATCAGTCGCCGTGGCGGGCGAGATCGGCGAATTCGTGGTGATGGCGCGGCAGGCGCGGGGAACCGATACCTGGTTCCTCGGCGCGGTGAGCGATGGCACCGCGCGCACTGTGGCGGTGCCGCTCGATTTCCTCGCCGAGGGCGTCACCTACACCGCCGAAATCTATGCCGATGGCCCGGATGCGCATTGGGAGACCAATCCCTATGCCCTTACCATCAGCCAGCGCCCGCTGCGCAAGGGCGATACGCTGGCGCTGCAACTGGCGGCGTCAGGCGGCGCCGCGGTGCGGTTTGTACCGCAGCGGTGAAGCGTTCCGGTGATGGAAGGAAAATGGCTCCCCGAGTAGGATTCGAACCTACGGCCATTCGATTAACAGTCGAATGCTCTACCGCTGAGCTATCGGGGAGCAACCCCGAACCAAGGCCCGGGGCAGAGGCGCGCCTATATGGGGCAGGACTACGCATTGCAAGAGCCTTTTGCACGCAAGGCCCACTTCTTCACCCGCGCACGGGCGCGGCTTAGTCAGTAATGAACTGTTCCGCCACGATCCGCTCTTCAAGCGACTGGCCGGGATCGAACAGCAATGTCAGCGCGGTGTCATTGGCAATCTCGAGCCGTACTTCGGCAATGTCGCGCAGTTCTTTCTGATCGGCCACGGCGGCCACCGGACGCTTGACCGGATCGAGCACCTTGAGCCCGATTTTCATCCGGTCCGGCAGGATCGCGCCGCGCCAGCGCCGCGGGCGGAACGGGCTGATCGGGGTAAGGGCGAGCAGCTTGCTGTCGAGCGGCAGGATCGGGCCATTGGCCGAAAGGTTATAGGCGGTCGACCCCGCGGGCGTTGCCACCAGCACCCCGTCGCACACCAGCTCGCGGATACGCACCCGATCCCCGACCGTGACCTCGATCTTGGCGGTCTGGCGGGTTTCGCGCAGGATCGACAATTCATTGATCGCGCAGAAATGATGCACCTCGCCGCTCTGGGTGATGGCCTCGACCCGCAGCGGTGCGATCGTCCAGTGCCGCGCCCGCGCGAGCCGCGCGGTGAGCGCGCCGCGCTTGTCATAGCGGTTCATCAAAAAGCCGACAGTCCCGAGGTTCATCCCGTAAGCCGGGACGATATGCCCGCTATCGAGCATGGCGTGGAGCGTTTGCAGCATGAAGCCATCCCCGCCGAGCACGACGGCTACGTCGGCGTCTGCAAGGGGCACGAATTCTCCCTGCGCCGCAAGGGCTTCGCAGGCTTCCTGCGCGCGCTTGGTATCGCTGGCGATCAGGGCGATGCGCGCGAAGGGCTTGCCATTATGTTCTGGCCCGCTGGCCATGATGTCCTCCCTCAGCGGCGCGCGTCTGGCCATGCGCCGACTGCGCCCAATGCCACTGCGCGTGGGTGATGTTCCAAAATAAGGCGGATTGCAAATCGTCTGCGCGGGGCCCGCGATTTGCGGATAGGGCAGGGCAAGGAGCCTGTCCTTGATCGAATCATTATCCCTGTCGCTACGCCGTACCCCTCTGGGCCATCTGAAAAACGTGCCCGCCGGGGTGCTGCAAGCCGATCTGCTCCATGCGCTGCATCGCGGCGAGATCGAGGTGCTGTTCCAGCCGCAATTCACCTGCCACGGCGATGCGATGACCGGGGCCGAGGCGCTGGCGCGCTGGCGGCATCCGACGCTTGGCGAAATCGGCGCACGCGATCTGTTCGCGATTGCCGAAGGGGCGGCCCTGGTCGCGCCGCTGTCGCGCCATGTGGTGGCGCGCGCGCTGGATGAGGCGGCGCGTTGGCCCGATCATCTCACGCTCTCGCTCAACATCACTCCCGAAGAGCTTGGCGACCCCTGCTTTGCTGCCGATTTCGCCGCGCTGATTGCCCGGTCCGCGGTGGCACCGGCGCGGCTGATGCTGGAAATCACCGAGGATCTGCTGCTCAATAATCTCCCGCAAGCCGCCGCCGCCTTGCAGGCGCTGCGGGCGCTGGGCTTCCGCATCGCACTTGATGATTTCGGCGCGGGGTTCTGCAATTTCCGGTACCTGCGCGAATTGCCGCTCGACGCGCTCAAGCTCGACCGCGCAATGCTTGAAGGCGTGCCCGATGATCCCAAAGCGCTCGCAGTGCTGCAAGCGATCATCCGGTTGAGCCAGGCGCTTGATCTCGCGATCTATGCCGAAGGCATCGAGAACGAGGCGCAGCGCGCAGCCGTGGCAGCCGAGGGCGGCAATTACTGGCAGGGATTCCTGCGCGCCGAGCCGATGCCGAGTGATGGGGTGATGGCGCTGGCACAGGCAGGTGCGGCGAGTCGGGCCAAGGTTTGATATTTCCAACCTCGCGCTGGTTCAATTGCAAGCGTGGCCTGTCGTAAGATTGCACGCCTTACTGGGCCAGGGCCGGGGAGTTTCGCGGAATCACAAGGCCTTTCGTGATTGGCGTTGACAGCCGCATCGAGAGGCGTAGCTTTTCACGCGGACTTCGCATGTGCCCGCAGGCGTTCGTGGCCCGGATCGACCAGTGACCGTTATCGCGGAACAATAAGGGTCGCATATTACGCGGTACTCTCGTCGGCCGATCATCTTTTTGTGTTGAAAGGATGATCCCATGCAAAGAAGACTTATCGCCATCATGGCAGCTCTCGTTCTGTCCACTGCCTTGGCAGTACCCCTTGCATCTCAGGATATTACCGTAACGCCCGGCCCTCGCGGCGAGCAGGCCTTCGTGGCAAAGGTATCCAGCAATCTCAATCGCGAGCTTGGCCATGTCTACCTCTCACCGCGGGACCATGCGAGTGGCCTTGCCATGGTGCATTTCCGCATTGATGACCAAGGCCGCGCGACCGACGTCAAGCTGCACCATCGGTCAGGGGACTTCACGGTCAATCGCGTTGCGCTGGCAGCGGTCCGGCGTCTTGATAATCTCGGGCCTGTGCCGGTCGGCTATCCTGACGATCAGATCATGCAGGCCAATATCATCCTCGCTACCAGCGAGCGGGATCTGAACCGGCTGAACCGGCAGCTCGACAAGCTGGAAGCGGCCCGGATCAATCAGGCCGCGCGTTCAGGCGGGCACCCGGTGCTGGCGTTCACCGTCAAGGCGCATTCCGCATCCTGATATCAGGAGGTGGAAAGCATTGGCGCCGACGCGATCCCGTCTGCGGGGGGATTGTTGTCGGCGTCAATCTTGTGCGACGGATCGCTAGGCCGCCTTTTTCACCTTGGTCGCTTTCTTCACAATGGCTGACAGGCCCTTGGTAAGCTGGAACAAACCGTTCAAGCGACTGAGCGGATCGCCCCAAGCGCGGTTGATCACCAGCTTCATATCGGGGCGCAGCTTGGCGGTGTCGGCCTTGCCCTGATTGAGCCGCTCGACATAGGCGATGAGGCCCGCCGGATCAGGGAAATCATCCTTGTGGAAGGCGACCAGCGTGCCGCGCGCGCCGACATCGATCTTGGCGATATTCGCGGCAATCGCCTGATGCTTGATCTCGATAAGGCGAATGAGGTTCTTGGTCGCCTGCGGCAGATCGCCGAAGCGGTCGATCATTTCGGCTGCGAGACCTTCGATCTCGGCCTGTCCTTCGGCCTGGTTGAGACGGCGATAAAGCGCCATGCGCACCGCGAGATCAGGCACGTAATCATCCGGGATCATGATCGGCGCATCGACCGTGATCTGCGGCGTCACCTTGTCGCGCGCACGCTCAAGGCCCATCTCGCCCGCCTTGGCGGCAAGGATCGCTTCTTCGAGCATCGCCTGATACAGCTCGAACCCGACTTCGCGGATATGGCCCGATTGCTCGTCGCCCAGCAGGTTGCCCGCGCCGCGGATGTCGAGATCGTGGCTGGCCAGCTGGAACCCGGCGCCGAGGCTGTCGAGATCGCCGAGCACCTTCAGCCGCTTCTGTGCGACTTCCGACAGCGCCACGTCTTTCTCATGCGTCAGATAGGCATAGGCGCGCAGCTTGGCCCGGCCAACCCGCCCGCGCAGCTGGTAAAGCTGGGCCAGGCCAAAACGATCGGCGCGGTGGATGATGATCGTATTGGCGCTGGGAATGTCCAAACCGCTTTCGACAATCGTGGTCGACAGCAGCACATCATAATTGCGATCATAGAAGGCGCCCATGCGTTCTTCGATCTCGCCGGGTGCCATCTGGCCGTGCGCCGAGACCGCCTTGATCTCCGGGGTGTGCGCGCGCAGCCATTCCTCCACGTCTGCCATGTCGGAAATGCGCGGCACCACGATGAAGCTCTGCCCGCCGCGGTGATGTTCGCGCAGCAGCGCCTCGCGCATCACCATGTCGTCCCATTCCATCACATAGGTACGCACCGCGAGGCGATCGACCGGCGGGGTCTGGATGGTCGAAAGTTCGCGCAAACCGCTCATCGCCATTTGCAGCGTGCGCGGGATCGGGGTGGCGGTAAGGGTGAGGACATGAACGTCGGCGCGCAGCTGCTTCAGCTTCTCCTTGTGGGTGACGCCGAAGCGCTGTTCTTCGTCGACGATGACGAGGCCGAGGTTCTTGAACTTGGTCGATTTCGAAAGGATCGCATGGGTGCCGACCACCAGATCGATCTGACCGCTTTCCAGCCCTTCGCGGGTCTCGGCGGCTTCCTTGGCGGTGACCAGCCGCGACAGGCGACCGACTTTCAAGGGGAAGCCTTCAAAACGGCTGGCAAAGTTCTGATAATGCTGGCGCGCAAGCAAGGTCGTGGGCGCGACGACTGCAACTTGCTGGCCGTTCATCGCTGCGACAAAGGCCGCGCGCAGCGCCACTTCGGTCTTGCCGAAGCCGACATCACCGCACACCAAGCGATCCATCGGGCGGCCGCTTTCGAGATCGCCGAGCACATCGGCAATGGCGCGTTCCTGATCCTCGGTTTCCGACCACGGGAAACGATCGACGAACTGGTTGAGGCTGGCCGGATCGGCGGGCAGGGCCGGTGCCTGCCGCAAGGCGCGCGCTGCAGCGACTTGCATCAATTCGCCCGCAATCGCGGTGATGCGTTCCTTCAGCCGCGCACGGCGGCGCTGCCAGGCTTCACCGCCGAGCTTGTCGAGCGCCACCGCCTGTTCGGACGAGCCATAGCGGGTGAGAACATCAAGGTTCTCGACCGGGATGAACAGCTTGTCTCCGCCCGCATATTCGAGCGCGACGCAGTCATGCTGACTCTTGCCGACCGGAATCGGCTCCAGCCCGAGATAGCGCCCGATGCCGTGTTCGACATGCACCACCAGATCGCCGCGTGACAGCGCCTGAAGTTCAGCAAGGAAAGCATCGGAATCCTTGCGTTTTTTCTTGCGGCGGACAAGCCGATCACCCAGTACATCGGCTTCGGTGAGCAGTTCGAGATCGGCATTGGCAAAGCCGGTCTCCAGCGGCAGCACCATCAGCGCGAGGCGGCCCTTGGCGGACAGGCCGAGCGCTTCCTGCCACGAACCCGCCAGCGCGCTGGGGCAGCCCGCTTCTTCCAGAATCGCTGCAATCCGCTTGGCCGAGCCTAGCGAATAGGCGGCCATCAGCGCCCGGCGGCCGGATTTGGCAAGCGCGGCAAAATGCTTGGCGGCGGCTTCGTAGATGTTTTCTGATCGGCCGCGCTCGGGCGCGAAATCGCGCGCCGAGGTGAAGCCGAAATCAAGCACGCCGTTACCACTCTCGGCGGCAAAGCCGGTGGCGCGGTGGGCCGGAGCCTTGGCAAGCGCGGCTTCGAACTCCCCGCGCGACAGATAGAGCGCATCGGGCGCAAGCGGGCGGTAGCTCCCCGCTTTCTCGCTCGCGATCCGCTGCCGCTGCGTGTGGTAATCGGCAATATCATTGAGCCGTTCATCAGCCGCAGCCAGCGCGCCCTGATCAATCACTACGACATCATCGGCGCTGAGGTGATCGAACAGGCTCGCCAGCTTGTCTTCGAACAGTGGGAGCCAATGTTCCATCCCGGCCAGCCGCCGCCCATCGGAGACCGCTTCGTAAAGCGGGTCCTGCGTGGCGCTGGCACCGAACAGCTCGCGATAACGGGTGCGGAAGCGCTTGATGCTCTCGTCGTCAACCAGCGCTTCGGAAGCGGGCAGCAGCAGGTGCGAGTCCAGCCGCTCGACCGTCAATTGCGTGGCGGGATCGAACAGGCGCAGGCTTTCCAGCTCATCCCCGAAGAAATCGAGCCGCAGCCCGGCATCGAGTGAGGAGGGGAAGATATCGACAATCGAGCCGCGCACCGCAAATTCGCCGTGATCGATCACGGTGTCGGTGCGCGAATAGCCTTGCCGGGTCAGCAGCGCGGCAAGGCTCTCGTGCCCGATCTGCACGCCGGCGCGAAATTCGCGCACGCTCTCGCGCACCCGGAACGGGGTGAGCACACGTTGCAACACGGCGTTGACCGTGGTGACGAGCAATTGCCGCGCCGCGCCCGGCTTTTGCAGGCGGTGCAGCGCTGCGAGGCGCTGTGCGCTGATCGACAAGGCGGGGCTGGCGCGGTCGTAGGGCAGGCAATCCCATGCCGGAAATTCGACCACTTCGATTTCAGGTGCGAAGAACCGCGCGGCTTCAGCCGCCGCGCGCATCGCGGCATCATCGGGCGCGATGAAGACCGCGCGTTGCTTGGCCGCGCGCGCCAGATCGCCCAGCACCAGCGGCACGCTGCCACGGGGCAGCGAGGACAGGGTGAGCGGCGCTTTGGCCGCGAGGATGCGGGCGAGATCGGGCATGGGTTTCCAGTCAAGCAGCGCGGGGCCAAAGGGTTCCCGCGCGGCCATCTTCGCTAACGGGGAATATCGACGTAATCGAGCCGCTGCATCGCGGTGAGCAAGCTGCCGGCGAGATGATCGGGCGCAGGCTGCGTGCCAAGCGCCCAGGCCATCACATCGACATCATCGGCATCCAGCAGCGCTTCGAACCACGCCAGTTCCGGCTCGCTCCATGTGGCAGCATAGCGATCGAAGAAGCCGCCGATCATGTAATCGGCCTCGCGCGTGCCGCGGTGCCATGCGCGGAACTTCGCGCGGGCGAGACGTTGTTCGAGAGAGGGGCCAGCGGAGAGGGTGTCAGTCATGGGCCCCACCTAGCCACAGCTTGTCACAGGCACAACTCGCAATAGGCGGACAGGGATGGTAGCGAAGCCGCGATGCGCCCCGAGATCCTCAACCCGCTGTTTGCCGAAACCGCCAGCCTTGATGGTGTCGGGCCGAAGCTGCTGAAGCCGCTCGAACGGCTCGGGCTGACGCGCATCCGCGATCTCGCCTATCACCTGCCCGAACGCTTTGTCAGCCGCCGGGCGCTCGCCGATCTCGATGAGGGCGCAGAAGGCGAGCAGGTGATCCTTGCGCTCACCCCGATCGAGCATCGCGCGCCGCGGGCGGGCAGCCGCGGGCCTTATCGGGTGCTGGCGCAGGATGCCAAGGGCAATGTCTGCGCACTGACATGGTTCGGCAAGGCGGCCTACACCGCCAAAAAGCTGCTGCCCGTGGGTGAAACGCGCTGGGTTGCGGGCAGGCTCGATCGTTATGGCGACATGCTCCAGATGGTGCATCCCGATCACATCGAGGAAACAAGCGCTGCGCATCTCGCGCGGCTGAACGAGCCGGTCTATCGCCTTTCCGAAGGTCTTACCCAGCCGCGTATCGCCGGATTGGTGGCGCAAGCCTTGGCGCGGCTGCCCGACCTGCCCGAATGGATCGAGCCGGGGCAATTGTCGCGCAGTTCGTGGCCCAGTTGGCGCGACGCGATCCAGCTCGCGCATCATCACGAACATCCCGAAGCGCGCGAGCGGCTCGCCTATGATGAACTGCTGGCAAACTCGCTGGCGCTGCTGCTGGTCAAGGCCGAGGGCCGCCGCCGCAAGGGGCAGGCGCTGGTCGGCGATGGGAGCTTGCGCGCCAAGCTGGCCTTGCCCTTTGCGCTGACAGGGGCGCAGGATCGCTCGATACGGGAGATTGCCGGCGACATGGCGCAGGAAGCGCCGATGCTGCGCTTGCTGCAAGGCGATGTCGGTGCGGGCAAGACGGTGGTGGCGCTCAACGCCATGCTGATCGCGGCCGAAGCGGGCAAACAGGCGGCGCTGCTCGCACCGACCGAATTGCTCGCCCGCCAGCATTTCGAGACCCTGCGGAAAATGGCCGCGCCCACCGGCGTGGAGATTGCGCTCTTCACCGGGCGCGACAAGGGCCGTGCGCGCGAAAGCATCCTGATGGGGCTGATCGATGGTTCGATCCAACTGGTTGTCGGCACCCACGCGATCTTTCAGGACGCGGTGCAATATCGCGATCTCGCTCTGGTGGTGATTGATGAACAGCATCGCTTCGGGGTTGCCCAGCGGCTTGCGCTGGCGGCCAAGGGCAGGCGGGCGCCGCATACGCTGGCCATGACCGCGACCCCGATCCCGCGTTCGCTCACGCTGGCGCAATATGGCGAGATGGATGTCAGCCGCCTCGATGAACTGCCGCCGGGTCGGCAGGCGATCGATACCCGCGTCGTGCCGCAGGAGCGGATGGAGGAAGTCGTCGCCGGTCTGGAGCGGCACCTTGCGACCGGCCAGCAGGCCTATTGGGTCTGCCCGATGGTGCGCGAGATCGATGGCGTGCCCGACATGGCCGATATTGCGGCAGCCGAGGCGCGCTATGCGGCGCTCAAGGAGCGGTTCGGCGATCAGGTCGTGCTGGTGCACGGGCAGCTTCGCCCCGAGGCCAAGGATGCCGCGATGGAGCACTTCGCCAGTGGCAAGGCGCGGCTGCTGGTGGCAACGACCGTGATCGAAGTTGGCGTTGATGTGCCCGCCGCGACGCTGATGGTGATCGAGCAGGCCGAACGCTTCGGCCTTGCCCAGTTGCACCAATTGCGTGGCCGGGTGGGGCGCGGCGCGGAGAAATCGACCTGCCTGCTGCTGCGCGGCGCGGCGCTTTCGGAAACGGCACGCGCCCGGCTGGCGCTGATGCGCGAGACGCAGGATGGGTTCCGCATTGCCGAGGAAGATCTCGAATTGCGCGGTGGCGGCGAATTGCTCGGCACACGGCAATCGGGCGACGCGGCGTTTCGGCTTGCCAGCCTCGATCACGTGCAGCGCTTGCTGCCGATCGCCCATGCCGATGCCCGGCTGCTGATGGAGCGTGATGGCGGGCTGACCAGCGCGCGCGGCGAGGCGGCACGCATCCTGCTTTATCTGTTCGAACGCGACTGGGGCGTTCAGTTGCTGCGCGGCGGATAATCGAACGGCGATGCGCTCGCGCTGGCGAGATAGGCCAATCGGCTTGCCATGGCCTCGGTCGCCCGCGAAATCAGCTGCCACGCGGCGAGAAAATCGGCTTCATTGCCGTGATAGGGATCGGGCACACCGCGTCCCTGATGCCCGTCGAGCCAATCGAGCAGCAGCATGACTTCGGCATGGGAATCGCGCGGGCGGCGCGCGTTGATCCCGGCCAGATTGGCGCTGTCGAGCGCGATGATGTGCGAAAAGCGCTGGAAATCCCGGGCTTCGATTTGCCGGGCGACCTGATCCCCGATGGCAATACCATGCGCTGCCGCTGTGGCGATCGCGCGCGGATCGGGTGCATTGCCAATATGATAGGCCGCGGTTCCGGCTGAGTCGATGAAGCAATCGATCCGATGGCGTGCCACAGCCGCGCGGAATGCACCCTCGGCCATCGGGGAGCGGCAAATATTCCCAAGGCAGACAAACAGGACTGCCATGTGATGTTGGGGCCTTCCATGCATGGGTAGCAAGACTACCAGCGCAGGAAATGCTTGTCCAATAGAAGAAGTTTAGGTGAATTCTGCGCAAAATTTCACCCAAGGCCCAGCCTTTTCGCCGGTTGTCAGGCCACTGATGCGGGGGCCGGTGCGGTGCTTGCGAGAACTTCCTCGGTGATCCGGCGGATATTGACCTTGGCTTTCAACCGCGCACCCAGCAGCGCGGTGCCGCTTACCTTGCGCTGCACGAAGAGCGTTTCGATCGGCGGGAAGGCCCAGGTGTCCTTGTCCTGCGCGATGGCATAGCCTTCATCGCGCAGCAGCGGGATAAAGGCGCGGTCGCCGAAATCGAAGGGCGCATCGGCGCGCATTTCATTGATGACAATATCGATCATGCGGCCAACCCGTTCGGGGTGCTTTTCCGCGACAATCGGCATCATGAACCCCGCATCGAGCGTGGCTTGCAGCACTTCCTCGGCATTGCCCTTGAGCCCTGCTTCGAGCATGCGGCGATAGCCCTTGGCGACATCGGGATCGACCGGACGGCAGGCTCCGAAATCGAGCAAGATGATCTCTCCCGTCTCCCGTCGGTAGCGGAAGTTGGCGAAGTTGGGATCGGTCTGCATCACGCCGAAATCGAACAATTCGCGCGCCACCAGGCGGATCAGCCGGGCGAAGACTTCATCGCGGCGGGCGGGCGGCTCGTTGCCGAGCTCTTCGATCGAGACGCCTTCTTCAAAGCTCATCGCGAGGATCGCGCCGCGTGTCAGCCCTTCGTGGAGGCGCGGGACGACAAAGCCCGGTACATCCGCCAGCTGTTCGCGGTAGAGCTTCATCTGCTCGCCTTCACGCTGGTAATCGGCTTCTTCGTGGAGCTGCTTCTTGGCAGCGGCCATCAGCTTTTCGACCTCCAGCTCGGGCGGGGCAAAGCCCGCCACCTTGAGCAAGGTCATCACGTTATCGACATCGCTTTCGATGCTTTTGGCCACGCCGGGATATTGCACCTTGATCGCCAGCTCTTCGCCATCGCGGGTCAGGGCCTTGTGCACCTGGCCAATGCTGGCGGCTGCGATCGGGCGCGGATTGAACCAGCGGAACTGCTTGCGCCAATCGGGGCCCCATTCGGATTTGAGCACCTGATCGAGCTGCTTGGTCGGCATGAAATTGGCCTGATCGCGCAAGGTCGCAAGGATCCTGGAAAGCTCGTCCGGCAGGAAATCGCCGGCATCAAGGCTGATCATCTGCCCCATCTTCATCGCCGCGCCGCGCAGGTGCGAGAGGCGATCGGTCAGACGCTGGACATTGCCGGGGGTGAGGATCAGATCGCGCGCCGAAATCCCTTCGCCGCTGGCGAGCCGCCGCGCCCCTTCGGCCACCATGCCGCCCGCGACCCCGCCCACCAGCCGCCCGAAGGTGCCGATGCGCGCCATCCGGCCGGCCGGCACCGCTCGCTGGCGGCTGCGATCATGCGGGAGCTTGTCGAAATCGGGAATGCTGTCGTCGTCGGACACGGGGCGGGGTTTCCGGTTTGGGGAGGGTAGGGGGCTAACGGTCGGGGCGGGGCGGTGTTCCGCAGGTCAGGAAATGCTCAGGCCGCCATCAACCGGCAGGCATTGCCCGGTGATGTAATCGGAATGGGGCGAGGCGAAGAACACGGCGAGGCCTTCAAGCCCGGCGTGATCCCCCGGACGCCGCAGCGGGATGCGCTTGGCCATCCATGCCGCGAATTTGGGATCGGCCTTGGCTGTGATATCGGTTTCGTAGAAGCCGAACAGCAGGGCATTGGCGGTGATCTGATAGCGCGCCAGTTCAAAGGCGGCGGCGCGCGTCAGCCCGTTGAGCGCCGCCTTGGAGGCGGCATAATCGGACGAGCGGTTGACCCCCATGATCGACTGGCCCGATGAGGTCGCGATCAGCTTACCACCCGGATCGGCGCGCCCCGCGCGTTCGATCATATGACGGGTGACGTGCTTGTAAACCAGCGCCGCGCCCCGCGTGTTCACCGCCATGGTATGGTCCCAGCCTTGCGCCGTGATGTCGGGAATAGCGGTGCCCGCACCCGAAATCCCGGCATTGGCAAAGCAGGCATCAATCCGCCCGAACGCGCCAAGCGTGCGCTCGATCGCGGCGGCGATAGCATCATCCTCGGTCACATCGCAGGTGAGGGCGATGACATCGCCATCCCCAAGCCCACGCAATTCCTCGACCGCGGCGGCGTTCTTGTCCACACTGCGCGCGAGGATCGCGACATGCGCGCCCGCCTTGGCCAGACCGCGCGCCATCGCAAGGCCAAGCCCGCCATTGCCGCCCGTGATAAGGGCCGTGCGGCCCGCAAGGTCGAATAACGCCATGGCGCAATCTGTGGCGCAATCGCGCGCTGGCCGCAAGGCATCCGGGAACCACCCGCGCAGGCGCGCTTTTGGGGCTTCATGGACGGACACACCTCGCTTTCGACCCCTGCGCTGTCAGGGGCTGCCCGCGCGCTCGGCTATGCCGGGCTCCTGCCCCAGATCATCTGTCTCGGCCTCGTGCTGATCGGCCATGAATGGCGCTATTCGGCGCTGGCCGGCGGCTTTGCCTATGCGGCGGCCATCTTCAGCTTTCTGGGCGGCGTGTGGTGGGGGCAGGCGGTGCAAAGCGCCAAAGACGGGCAACCCGCAACCACCGGCGCCTATCTCCTCGCTGTCATGCCGAGCCTGCTGGCGGTGGCGCTGTTCCTGCCGTGGACCTTCGGATGGGAATGGCCGGGTCCGGCGCTGTTCTATCTCGGCACGCTTATCGCACTGTCGCCCTTCGTTGACCGGGCGCTGGGCTTTGCCGCGCCTGATTTCCTGCGGCTGCGCTGGCACTTGTCGCTCGGGCTGGGGGGCTTGACGATCGTGCTCGGCTTTACCGCAGGCAGCATCATCTAACCGCTTGCCTTGCTGCGCCCCCGCCGCCACTCTGGCGCGCGGAAAAGGGGACGCGATGCGATACATCATGATCATGCTTGTGGCACTGCTGGCCTGTGCCGCACCGCTTCGGGCGCAGGGCCAGCTGGTGATCGTCGGCGGCGGGCTCGCCGATGATAATGACACGGTGTTCGCGGCGTTTCTCGAAGCCTTGCCTGCACCGGATGCGCTGATTGCGATCATTCCGGCGGCTTCGGGCGTACCCGCCCAGTCTGCTGCCGCCTTCGCCGCGCAGCTCACCCGGCGCGGGGTCGCGCCCGAACGCATCCGCATCATCCGGCTTGCCGTTGAGGATGATCCCGACACGCCCGAAGATGAGAGCCTGTGGCGCGGCCATGGCGAGGACGCAGGCGAGATCGCGCGGCTCGCCGATGTGGGCGCGATCTGGTTCACCGGCGGCGATCAGGCGCGCATTCTGGCCACGCTGGTGCGTGCCGATGGAACAGACACCACGATGCTCGCGCTGATCCGCCGCCGCTTGGCCGCAGGCGCGGTGATCGGTGGCACCAGCGCCGGGGCCGCGATCATGAGCGACCCGATGCTTGTGCAGGGCGACCCGCTAAGCCTTGTGCCCGGCGCGGGGCCGGATCGCGAGCCGATCGAGACCGGGCAAGGGCTGGGTTTCCTGCGCCACGCGCTTGTCGATCAACATTTCGGCGAGCGCGCACGGCTGATCCGGCTGATTGCCGCGCTGCAGGTGCGCGCGGCGGATAGGCGCATCGGGCTGGGGATTGATGAAGACACCGCGCTGGTGGTCGCGCCCGATCAACGCACGGCGCGGGTTGTCGGGCGCGGGCGGGTCACTGTCGTCGATGCGCGGACCACTGCCTATCCCGCCGGGCCGACATGGGCGGCGCGCGGCACGAAGGTGGGCCTGCTTGGCAACGGAGAGAGCCTTGATCTCACTAGCTTGCAACGTTCGGCCCAAGCCGCGCCCACGCCTGCGCCCCTGTCCACCCCTGCGCCATGCCTCTCGGCGACAAGCGCTGCCGGTCTGCCTGCGAGCCAATCAGAGCTGATCGCCGCCATCAGCGATGCTTTGGCGGCTGGCGGCGAGACGACCTGTCTGGTGAGCGCGGGGCAAGCAGGCCTCGCGCTGAAGTTCTCGCGCGCGGCCGATGCATCCGATCCGTGGCTGCGGCTCGACGCCACCCCGGTGACAGTGCGGCTTGAACCTGCGGAACGCTAGCTGCCCAGCTCAAGCTGGACGAATTTGGGCGCACCGCGCTGGCTTTCGCGCCACTGGGCGAGAGCCGCGCTGCCCGCGCCAAGCGCTGCCAGCGGAATCCCGGCTTCGGCCAAAGCATAGGGCGAAATCCGGTGCCGGGTCATGAACCCGCCTGAACCATCGCTGATCAGCGGGGTTTCAAACTTCAGCCCCTGGCTGCTTTCAGTCGAATTGACGACCGTGCTCACCACCAATTGCCCATGGCCGAGATCCAGCACCACTTCGGTGCCAACCGGCACCCCGGCAAGACCGGCGATCCGCGCTCCGGTTTTGGAAAGATTGCGCAGCAGCACATCATAGTAATGATCCTCATGGATCAGCCCGACCTTGCGCAAAATGGTGATCCGTTCCGAGCGATAGCGCGGCGGGCCTGCGGGCGGGCAATGGATGCCGCCCTCGGCAAACCGCGCGAGCACCTCGGCTTGGGTCATGGCGCTGGCGTAAATGAAGCCCTGCACCAGATCGGCCCCGCGCTCGCGCACCAGCGCCAACTCGTCCATCGCCTCGACCCCTTCGGCGACGGTGGTGATGCCGAGCGCTTTGGCCAGCGCCACGATCGCGGTGATGATGGCCGGGTTGGTATCGCCGCTTGCGGTGCAGCCATGCACAAAGCTCTGGTCGATCTTGATCTTGTCGAAATGGCCATGCTTGAGATAGCCGAGCGAGGAATAGCCGGTGCCGAAATCATCAAGCACCAGCCGCACGCCCAGTTTGTGCAGCGCCTCGATCATCCCGGTGATGTTGCCATGATCGCCGGCAAAGATGTTCTCGGTGATTTCCAGTTCGAGCCGCGGCGGTGACAGGCCCGAGATTTCCAGCGCTGTCGCCACCTTGCGGTGGAAATCGGGCTTCATGAATTGCTTGGCCGACACATTCACCGCCACGCTGATGCTTTCCGGCCAGCGCAGCGCATCGCGGCAGGCCTGATTGAGCGCCATTTCGCCCAGCATCAGGATCAGATCATGCTCTTCGGCCAGCGGAATGAAGATCGCGGGCGAGATCGGGCCATGCTCCGGATGATCCCAGCGCAGCAACGCCTCGAACACCTTGACCTCGGTGGTCACGGGATCAACCACCGGCTGATAGACGACCTCGATCTTGCCGGTTTCGGCCGCTTCCCGCAGGTCGGCAACCAGCTGCGCGGCTTGCCGGGCTGCGGCGTTGAGACCGCTGGTGAAGAAGCGGAAACTGCCGCGCGTTTCCTTGGCGGCATAAAGCGCCATATCGGCGGCGTGGGTGAGTTCGCCCGCATCAAGGCCATCATAAGGCGCAATCGCAATTCCGATCGAGGCCCCGATATTCGCGCGCTTGCCGCTGATCTGATAGGGCTGCGACAATTCGTGCACGATCCGCTGGGCAAGATCGGACAAGGCGCCGCGATCATCCATATCGGGCAGCAGGATCTGGAATTCATCCCCGCCTAGCCGCCCGATCTCGCAGCGTTCCCCAAGGATCGCCACCAGCCGCCGCGCGACCTGCTGGAGCAGGTCATCCCCGGCGTGGTGCCCCATCGTGTCGTTGATCTGCTTGAAGCGGTCGAGATCAAGCATCATCAGCGCGCAGCTGCGCTGTGCCTGCCGGAAGGCGGCGAGAATGGTGCCAAGCCGCTCGCCAATCCGGCGGCGGTTGGCAAGGCCGGTCAATTCATCGACCTGCGATTGGAGCGCGGCCTCCATCTCCTGAAGATATTGCGCGGTGATATCGACCGCGCTGCCGCGATAGCCGAGAAACCGGCCCTTGCTGTCATGCAGCGGGCGGCCAGCGAGGCGCCACCAGCGCGATTGGGTGTCGGTGCTGCCGGGCTTGGGTATGCGAACCTCGACCACATGATCATCGATCCGCGCGCGCGATCTGCACTTGAACCCCAGCGCCCGCTGCGAGCCGCTGCCGGGCAGGGCTTCGGTGTCGTGGAAAAAGGCGGTGAGTGGCTGCCCGAGCGGGCTTTCCCCCGCGCTCTCGAAATGGTGTAGTGCCCGCGAGGAGAGGAAGATCAGCGTGTCCTGCGCATCGGTGGCCCAGAACAGGCCCACGCCGAGCCGTTCAACGTCAGCGAGAATGCTGCCACTCAGGCTCGCGGCCTTGCCCGCGCGGACAGGACGGCTCTCGCGGCTCGCGTGCGGGCGAGAGTCAGGGCTGCGGCTCGATCTCAGAAAACCGATCGGCATGGTGTATCCTTCAGCGGCGGCCAGGCCACCGCTTGCGGCAGCGGCCCAACGGACGGATCAATCCGTTCGCTTGCGGGATTATCTGCAAAGGGTTGAAAAATGATTGAAATTTGGAGGTGGCTATATGCCGCAGGTTAGTCGCCGTGGGGGGCGGGGGGGTAGTTTAGGGGAGATCGCGCAGCGGCTTAACGAGAGGCACATCGAGGCCCCGATAGGTGGCAGCTGGCATCCTTCAGGGGTGAAGCGGGGGTGCTGGAGCGATTGGAGGCCTGATGCCTGCTTTTTTCTGAGCGAGAGCAAGAGACCGGCAGCTACGAAGCGACGGAAGAAAAAACATGCCGTTCGGTTGTCGACCCCGAAGTGGTCATCGTGGAACTGATCCAGCCCGAGTTCGGCGATCGCTAGGCCTTCATTGCTTGATCTGCCGCCTTGCCCTCGTAAACATCCAAACGCCGGTCAGCCACATCATCATGGGCATGAGGCTCGCTCCGGCCATAAGCCAGCGCCCTGCGTGCCCAATGGCGGACCCGCCATGCAATCCGCGGGCGAATGCATTTGTGGATGTCAGGATGTCTAACCTGTCGCTGATAACCGCATCTGCTTTGGTATCGATCATGATGATCCGCATCATCCCGGCCTGGTTTTCGACAATGGCGCGGACGGGTTCGTCGGGCTGCCCCCCGAGCGAAATGCTGCGCAGTTTGGCTGTGCCGTCATGAGCCTTGACGATGCGCGCGATCTTTCCGGCAGGCGGCGCGGCTGAGGGAAGGTGCGCGTGATTATGCATCGCTGTTTCCAATCGGCCCGGCCACGTCAGCACGATTGTCGTAAGTGCCATCGTCAACAGAAGACCTGACGACCAGATGCCGACCAGATTGTGCAGGATCCGAGCACCGACTTTCGCTTGCGGTTTGCGCGGCGCGGTTTTCAACTTGCGCGTGGGCTGCGCCAGCCACAGCCAAACACCCGAGCCAGTCGAAACGAGCAACGCCCAAGAAAGAGCGAACATCAACCATCGGCCGACATCGCCGGCAAAGAAACGCGAATGGAAGACATGGATCTGGCCGATCACGCTGCCTTGGTGACTTCGCGTGCCCAGGATTTGCTCGCCCATTCCATCAACTGCCACTTCGATATGCTCGCCAGACGGCATCGTGGCACCAACATGCATCACGGCTGACGCGCGCGGGAAATAGATAAAGTCCAGTGACATATCCGGGTGAGGGGTTGTGACCGCAAGAATGGCTCGGTTGATGGCGGCGTTATCATGCGCGCCCTTGGTCGGGTAAAACGCGGGCGCGGCAATGGCATCGGTCTCCGCCCACAGCGCCAGCGGCAAGCCGCTGAGCGCGACAAGAGCGACGGGCAGTCCCAGGACAAGGGAGAGCCAACGATGAATCTGCAGGATTCTGAACATGAGCGTTGCTAAATGTAATGTTGTTACATATCAACCGAAGAACTAGGGGCGCATTTGGGCATTTCGAAAGACATGAAGAACATTGTTTTGGCTGCAGCGATTTCCATGCTGCCGACCGCGCTGCAAGCCCAGGAAGTGGGCGCAGCAGACGAGGGCAAGGCGGCCGATATCGTTGTGACGGCCACAGCCATCGCCAAGCTGGACGTGCCGCTGGCCGAAACCCCGCAGAACATCACCGTCATCACGCAAGACGCCTTCGAGCGCCAGAACGCTACCAGCGTCGAGGAAATCCTGCGTTACGTGCCTTCTGTCCAAGCCGAGCTTGCGGGACGATCAGGCTTCGATGAATTCCTCGTGCGAGGGTTCAATCAGTCCCGTTACCAGTTCCGCGATGGTCTGCGGCTTGATCCGGGCTATCTTCAGCAGCAGGAGCCGGGCGGACTGGCGTCGATCGAGGTTGTGAAGGGGCCGGCATCCGTGCTGTTCGGACAGATTGCGCCGGGCGGTGTGGTCAACATGACGAGCCGCGTCGCTTCACCTGAGCGGGTCGCCGATTTCACCGCGACCATCGGCACCGACGACTTTTATCGCCTCACAGCTGATATTGGCGGGGCGCTCAACGAAAGCGGCACGTTGTCCGCGCGCGCGCCGATTGTCTATGCCTCGCGCGGGGACACGCAGGACTTCGTCGGGGCCGAGCGGATCTTCGTGGCGCCCAGCGTCACGTGGCAGCCGAGCGATGCGACCAAGCTGACACTGCTCGCGCTTTATCAACGCGATGATTACGACCGCACCATCGGTGTGCCTCTGTTGGGCACCTTGCAGCCGAGCCCCGCCGGACCGATCCGGCGTTCGCTGTTTCTGGGCGAGCCCGATCTTGATCGGCTGACGTCGGAGCAGATTCAGATCGGGTATCAGTTTTCGCACCGGTTCAGCGATGCGATCCAGTTCCGCTCGCGCCTCAGATATAGCAATTTCAACATTGAAGGCCCGATCGTCCAGGCACCGCGCTGGGGCTCGACACCGACCAGCATTACCCGGCGCGGGTTCGACTATACGGGCGATCGCAAGATGCTTTCGACCGACAACCAGCTGGAAGCCGTGTTTGGCACTGGCAATATCGAACACCGGATGATGATCGGGATCGACTATCAGGACTTCACCGATCGCAATTCGGGCGAATTGTTCGCCCTTGCGCCGATCAACCCTAACGCGCCCGTCTATGGCATCGCTCCCGTGCCGTTGGGGCCGTTCTTCTCGGCTGACGTCGCGCTGGAACAGGTCGGTATCTACGCCCAATATCGGGCTAAGATCGCGGAGCGGTTCATCATCGTTGCCGGGGTGCGGCAATCGGATTCGGACACCAGCAGCACCGATGTGCTCCCAGGAACAACCCGCACACAGGACGACAGCGATACC
Organism: Erythrobacter epiphyticus; assembly: GCF_034653295.1. NCBI lineage: Bacteria > Pseudomonadati > Pseudomonadota > Alphaproteobacteria > Sphingomonadales > Erythrobacteraceae > Erythrobacter > Erythrobacter epiphyticus. The sequence goes on from NZ_JAYEEU010000008.1 coordinate 283,445, forward strand.
AGCTTCAACGCGGCGGTGATGTATGTCAGCGACGCGGGGTTCTCGCCTTATCTCAGCTACAGCCAGTCGTTCGAGCCGCAGTTCGGGTTCGATCCGCTCACCAGCGGCGAGACCCCGCCGCCTTCACAGGGCGAGCAGATCGAGGCAGGTCTGCGCTGGCAATCGCCCGATCAGCGGCTGTCGGCGCAGGCAGCCATCTTCCAGATCGACCAAACCAACATCGTCAATGGCGATCCCGCCAATCCCGGCTTCAGCGTGCTGATCGGCGCGCAGCGGCACAAAGGGGCGGAGATCGAGCTTAGCGGCCGGATCGGCGAGGCGCTGATCCTGCAGGCGGGCTACACCTATCTCGATGCCAAGGTGCGGGCCAGCAACAATGGCGATGTCGGCCTGACCTCGCTCAATGTGCCCGAAAATTCGCCGAGCATGTTTGTGACGCTGCTGGGCGATGCCGTGGGGCTGGTAGGCAGCGAAGGCAGCATCGGGGTGCGCCATGTCGGCGAGCGCCGCGCAAATGATGCGCTCGACATCCTCCCCGCCTTCACCGTGTTCGACGCGGCGGTGCGCCATGATTTCGGGCCTTTCGAAGCCGCGCTCAATGTGAAGAACCTGTTTAACGAGACCTATTTTACCGGGGGCGATTTCCGCGCGGTCTTCTTTGGTGAGCGGCGTCAAGTGCAGCTGACCTTGCGCGCAGGCTTCTGAGCGAGTTACAGGATCATGAACACACAACCTCCCGTGCTCCAGACCACAGGGCTCACCAAGCGGTTCGGCGCAGCAGTGGCGCTCGATAGCCTCGATCTTGAGGTCGCGCCGGGGGAGACTGTGTGCCTTCTGGGGGCCAACGGGGCGGGCAAGACAACAACCATCAACCTGTTCCTCGGCTTTCTGGAACCGTCGGCTGGGGCTGCGCTGGTCGACGGGGTGGAAGTGGCCCGCGACCCGGCCGCCGCACGGCGCAAACTCGGCTATGTGGCGGAGGTCGTTGCGCTCTACCCCACCTTGACCGGAGCAGAAAACCTCGATTTCTTCGCGCAGCTTGCGAGCGAACGTGTCGACGTCGCGTCCCGTGACGCGATTCTGACGAGGCTGCGGTTCCCCGAACGTGCGATCGACAAGCCAGCGGGCACCTATTCCAAGGGAATGCGCCAGAAGCTCGGGCTTGCCATCGCGCTGATGAAGCAGGCCAAGGCGATCCTGCTCGACGAGCCGCTGTCCGGCCTCGATCCGGCAGCCGCTAATGATTTGGTCGCGGTGCTGCGCGAGACGGCGGCAGGCGGGACCGCGCTGCTGATCTCCACCCACGATATCTTCCGCGCCAAGGACGTCTCCACCCGCATTGGCATCATGCGGCACGGCCGGCTTCTCGCGATGATCGACCCCGCGACCCTTTCTGCTAGCGAGTTGGAGGCGATCTACCTCACCCACATGGCTGAGCGCGCGGTATGAGCATCACCGCTGCGATCATTGCCAAGGATCTGCGCGAGCTGCGGCGGGATCGGCGGGTCGTTGTCATGGCATTGCTGGTGCTTGCCCTGGCCTTGACCGCACTTGTGACCGCCTATGCCCGCATCAGCGCCTATGAAGCCGACCGCGCCGCCACCATCGTCGCCGACCGCGTGACATGGGAAGGTCAGGGCGAACGCAACCCGCACAGCGCTGCGCATTTTTCCAAATGGGCGTTCAAGCCGCTGACGGCGCAAGCCGTGCTCGATCCCGGCATCACCGCCTTTGCCGGCAGCGCGGTGTGGATGGAGGCGCACAACCGCAACCCGGCAGTCGCACGTCCCATCGACGATCAGACGGTGATTTTGCCGAGCGGCGATTTCAGCCTCGCCTGGGTGCTGCAAGTGCTGATGCCCCTGCTCGTTGCGGTGATTGCTGCAAGTTCGGTGGCGCGCGAGCGGGAGAGGGGAACGCTGCGGCTGATGCTGGCGAGCGGGGCAAGGTCGGAAGCGCTTGTGAAGGCCAAGCTCGCCTCGGTTGGCGTGGTGACGCTGGCGCTCGGAGGCGCCGTAAGCGTGATCGGCGCGGTGGCTGCGGCAGGCGCCGGGCCGTTCGATCCGGTGCGCCTCGGCCTCTGGATGCTGGCATATGGCGGATTTTTGTCGGTCGTGGCCGCTGTCGCCGTGGCCGTGTCGCTGCGCGCACGATCATCAGGACAGGCGTTGATGATCCTCGCAGGACTTTGGTTGTTTGCCGTTGTCCTGACCCCGCGCGCCGCAGCCTCGGTGGCGGAGGCGGCTGCGCCAACGCCCACAGCTGAACGGTTCTGGGCCGATGTCGCTGCTGCAAAAGCCGCATACCCCAGCCCCTTTGCTGACGGCATGGAAGCCTTCGGGGCCAAGGTGATGGCGCAATATGGCGTCAACCGGCTTGAAGACCTGCCGGTGAGCTTCGGTGGCTTGCAACTCGAAGAGGACGAGCGGCTCGGCAATCTGGTCTATGACCGGCAGTTCAGCGCGCTTTTCGCCATCTACGAGCAGCAACGCGCAGCCTTGAGATGGGCCAATCTCGCCTCGCCCCTGCCCGCCTTGCAGAACATCTCGATGGCGCTGAGCGGCACCGACATGCCGCATCAAATCGCCTTCCAGCAACAAGCCGAGCGCCGCCGCCGCGCCGTGGTGACGCAGCTCAATACCGACCTGATCCGGAACGGCGCTGGAGCCGATTTCGACTATCTCGCCAAGCCGGGGCTCTGGGCCGAAGTGGAGGATTTCGCTTTCGAACCGCCCTCGCTGGGCGAGACGCTAGCTAGCCTTTGGGCCGATGCGCTGATCCTGCTGGCTTGGCTGGCCGGCGCGATGGTGCTCGCGCTCCGCTCGGCGCGGCGTCTGAACGAGGCAGGGTAACGGCGTGCTAAGGCTGATCGCGCTCGAACTGCGGATCGTGCTGCGCGACCGCGCCGCGCTGTCGCTGCTGGCGGTGCTGGTGGGCGCTTTAGCGCTCGCCTGCCTCTCAGGGGCAGCGCTGATGCAGACCCAGATCGAAGGCCGCGAAGAGGCCAAGACTCTGCAAAGCGAAGCGGTCCAGCAATGGCGCAAGCGGCTTGCCGATGCTGAACTTCCACCTGAAGAGGCGATTCTTAGCCCCTACCGCTTGCGCCAGGTCCTGATCGCACCACTGCCGGTTCTCGCTGATTTCAGTGCCGGGCGCGCGCCGGTTGATCCTTACACAACCACTGTCACCATGCGCGCGAGCCGGAACACGCTGTTCCAGCGCAGCGGCCTCGACAACCCCGAGCTGCTGGTGCGCGGCGGGATCGATCTCGGATTCGTGGTGGTGGTGCTCGGCCCACTGGTGCTGATTGGGTTGCTCTATGGCCTGTTCGCAGCCGACCGCGATAGCGGCATCGCACAGCTTATCTCAGCGCAGGCGGGAAGCCCGGTTAGGTTGATCGGCGCGCGCATCGTGCCCCGTCTGGCACTGGTGCTGTTGCCGATCGCGGCGGCGGTGCTGGTGTTGCTTGCAACCGGGCCGGATATTGCGGGCCGCTGGCAGGCAGCGGGAATTTGGCTTCTGGTGGCCGCGCTGTTCCTGTTGCTGTGGGCGGCGTGCGGAGCATGGGTCAACAGCTTCGCCATCGGGGCAGAGACCGCCGCCTTTACGCTGGTGGCGCTGTGGGCGCTCATCACGCTGGTGCTGCCCGCCGCCTTCTCCGCGATCGTGCAGGCGGGCTACCCGCCGCCCTCGCGCTTTGAACAGATCGCCGCCGCGCGTGCCACAGAAGTCGCTTCGACTGAGGCCTACGAGAACGACCACCCGGAAATCGCATCGGGCGAGTTCGAGGGCCGCCTCGCTTCAATCCGAAAGACATGGGACCTGGCGCAGAAGGTGGAAGCGGCGACCGCACCGATCGACCGCCGTTTTGTCGACCAGCTTGCCGGGCAGCAGCGCTTTGCCGAGGCACTGTCATGGGCGTCGCCCGCATTGGTGGCCAAGCGCGCCTTGGAGCAGGCAGCGGGAACTGATCCGACGACAGGCCACGACTTCCGCAGGGCGAGCGAGGCCTATCTCGCTGCGTTTCGCGCCTATGGCGGGGGCTTCGTCGAGCGCGGGGCGATCATGCAGCCGGCCGATGATGGGCGGATTCCGCGTTTTTCGTGGTTGCCCGCGAAATCGAGCCCTTGGGCCGAGATTGCCGCCCTCATCGTGCTAGCCGCCGCGCTGATGGTGCTTGCAATCCGGCGTCTTGCACGCCCGGCATTGGCGTGATGGCGGTGCTTGGAAGACGGACAATGAAGGCGCTGGCAGGACCCCTTTGCCTTGCCTCGCTACATCCGGCTGCCGCACAAGCCCCCGATCCGCCCGCTGAACAATCTCCCGATCCTGCCATCCCAGAGGACCGCCCCGGTGCGCCGCCGATTGCACTGGTGAATCGCTCCGAAGAGAACGTTATTACCCAGGCCTCAGACGCGTTCGGGACCAGCGTGGGCGATGAAACAATCGGCCTCTATAGTGGCGGCAATGTGCGCGGCTTTTCCGCCTTTGCGGCGCAGAACGTGCGGATCGAAGGGCTCTACTTCGACAATCAGGGCCCGCTCAGTGATGCGGTGCGCGCCGGATCGACGATCCAGGTCGGCATTTCCGCGCTCGGCTACCCGTTTCCGGCGCCGACCGGGATCGTCGATTTTTCGCTGCGACGGGCGGGCGACAAGCCGGTGGTCAGCGCCCGCACCGGCTTCGGCGATTTCTTCGCGCCCTTTGCCACCGTCGATGCTGCGCTGCCGCTGGCCGGCAATCTCGATCTCAATGTCGGCGCAGGGGTGGAAGAGTTCGTTTACCCCGATGGCGCGGATTTCTGGTTCGTCCGCTATGGCGGGGTTGCGCGCTGGCGGCCTGCTGACGGCGTGGAGTTGACCGGCTTCTACAGCCGCTACGACTATTTCGACGAGCAACAGACCCCAGTGATTTTCACCGCCGGCGCTTTCCTGCCCAAGCGCATCGCCCGCAATCGCTTCGTCGGACAGAACTGGGCCGACTGGGCGGGCCACTCGCAGAATTTCGGCGGCATGGCGAAGCTATCGCGCGGGGGCTGGCGGATTGGACTGGGGTTTTTCTCCTCGCGCTTTACCATCGACCAGTTCGGCGCGAACTTCTTTGCCAATACGCAGGCCGATGGCAGCGCCGAGCGGCAGGTGCTGCTCGGCCGCGATCAGGTGACGCAATCCTATTCCGGCGAGCTGCTGGTGGAACGCGATTTCACCGAAGGCCCGCGCCGCCACCGGCTGCTTGCCTCGGCCCGGTTCCGTCAGGTTGATGACGATCTTGGCGGCTTTGCTTTCCGCAGCCTCGGCCCCGGCATGATCGACGTCGCCGATCCGGTTGCCGAGCCCGGCGTCGCCTTCGGCGCATTGACCCGCGATAAAATCCGGCAAGAGACCGGGGCATTGGGTTACGGGATGCTGTGGCAGGGGCTGGGCGAGATCAATCTTGGCGTGCAGAAGACCCGCTACCGCAAGGAAGTCCGTGCGCCCGGCCTTGCCCCGACCGCCAACGAGGACAGCCCGATCCTGTGGAACGCATCGGCCGCACTCACCGCTATCGACGGCATCGCGATCTATGCTGCCACCACGCGCGGGCTGGAGGAAAGCGGCACTGCGCCCGCCTTTGCCGCCAACGCCAACCTCACCTTGCCCGCCTTGCGCACCCGGCAGGTCGAGGCGGGGGTGCGCTGGACGCTGGCAAAAGACGTGAAGCTGATCACCGGTCTGTTCGACGTGCGTCGTCCGTATTTCGAGCTCGATACCGACAATGTCTTCCGCGTGCTCGGTGAGGTGAAGCACCAGGGCGCGGAGGTCTCGCTGACGGCGCGGCCGGTGGCGGGCCTCAATGTGGTTGCAGGAGCGGTTCTGATGCGGCCCCGCGTTACCGGCGAAGCGGTTGAGCAGGGGCGACTGGGTGAAAGGCCGCTGGGCCGGGTAGGCACGACGCTCGACCTCAGGATCGATTATCAGCCACCTGCCTTTGATGCCCTGTCGGTCGATCTCGGCGTCAACTACACGGGTGATCGCGCGGCGCGGATCGACAACAGCCTGTTCATCCCCGAGCGCGCGATTGTCGATCTTGGTACACGCTACCGCTTCAAGCTCGGCCGCAGCCCGGCCGTGCTGCGCGCGCAAATTGCCAACCTCACCAATGTATTCGGGTGGAACGTCACCGGCGGCGGGGGTTTCCAGTTCATCCCCTCGCGGCGGTTCAATCTTTCGCTTTCGGCGGATTTCTGATGTGACTGCGGCATCGTGACACAGGCCCAAGAGATGGTTATGGCACTGCGTGAATGACCCGCCTGCGCGCCCTGATCCGTGACCATGCCCGGCTGACGCTGGTGCTGCTGGCGCTTGCGCTGGCGGTGAAGGCTGTGGTCCCGGCGGGGTTCATGCTCTCGGCGGGCGGTGACCGGTTCCTGACGGTGACGATCTGCTCGGATGCGAACGGGACGCCCAAGCAGATGCAGATCGCCATCCCGGGCAAGCAGGATACGGGCGGCGATCATTCCGATGCAGCCGCCAAGGCGACGCATTGTGCCTTCTCGGGCCTCGGCCATTCCGCGCTCGGCGGGGCCGATCCGCTGCTGCTGGCGGGGGCGATTGCCTTCATCCTGCTGATCGGCCTTGCCCCGCTCCCTGCGCTGCCCCGGCGCGATATTCCCTTCCTGCGCCCGCAATTGCGCGGGCCTCCAGCTACCGTCTGACACCCTGAACCCTTCGTGTCGGTAAGCCCGGCTGTGCGCCCTTGCGGCGCGGCGGGCTGTCGGAGCTTTTTTCCATGTATGCCATTCATAGCTGCCCCGCCGGGCAGCCAGACGCGGGCCACCCCGCGCGGCGCGCCGAGCAAGGCGGGCTGATCCTGCACTTGCAGGCAAACCGCTCGCACCTGTCGCAGGATGCGCGCGTCACCTTCACCGTGCTGATCGCCGTGTTCATGGCGATGGCGATCCTGCCTGCGTTACGCGGGCAGTGGCTGGTGCCCGCCTATGCGATCGGCGCCATGGCGCTGCTGGTCGGAGTGCTCGATTGGCACCGTCGCACCCGGCCCGCGACCGAGTGGCTGGCGCTCGACGGCGGCCGGTTGCTCTGGCGCAGTCTTGCGCACGAGACCGTCGAATGGCCGCTCGCCGCAACGCGCTTCGTGATCGATGATGCGGTGCCTGCGCGCCTGCGCCTGTTCCTCGAACACCGCGCTCGCCGCATCGAGATCGCCACCTGCCTCGGCCTCGATGAGCGCCGCGCGGTCGCCGATCTCATCGCCTCCGAACTTGCCGCCGCCCGCCGGGGCGCGGCTCCCCCGGCTCTCTAATCCTTGGAGACCTTGCCATGATCCGTAACTGTCTTGCCGCCGCCCTGCTGGGCTCCGCCGCCATCCTCGCAGGCTGCAACGCCGCGCCCGAGGCCGATACCCCCGCCGCCACCGAAACCGCCGCCAGCAGCATCGCCGTGACCGAACCCTGGTCGCGCGAGACCGCCGAGGGCCAGAACGCGGGCGGCGCCTTCATGACCATCGCCAACACCGGCACTGACGCCGACCGCCTCACCGGCAGCAGCACGCCGGTCGCGGGCCGGGTCGAGATCCACACCATGATGATGGAGGGCGACGTGATGCGGATGCGCCAGCTCGCAGACGGGCTGGAAGTGCCCGCAGGCGGCACAGTGACGCTCAAGCCGGGCAGCTTCCACGTCATGCTGATGGACCTCAAGCAGCCCTTGAAAGCGGGTGAGAAGGTGCCCCTGACGCTGACCTTCGCGGGCGCAGGCGCGCTGGAAACCGAGCTCGAGGTTCGCCCTGCCGACGAAATGCCCGCGATGGACCATAGTGCACACGGCGGGGACAAGCCCCATGGCTGATCCCTTCCCCGAGCTTGAGGACGTCTCCCCGCAGCGGCAGGCCGAGGGGCTGAAGACCCTGCGGCTCGCTCTGTGGGGCGTGGTGGTGCTGGTGGTGGGCATGGGCCTTGTCGCCATGCTCGCCCCCGACCGCACCCCGCCTGCGAGCGATCAGGCGGCCTATGGCGACCTCATCGGTGGCCCCTTTTCGCTCACCGCCCCGGATGGCTCGCGGGTGACCGACCAGACGCTCAAGGGCACGCCCTTCGCGATCTTCTTCGGCTTCACTCGCTGCCCCGACGTCTGCCCGACCACGCTCTCGCGCATGGCGCAGTTGCGCAAGCAGCTGGGCAAGGATGGCGACAAGTTCCGGATCGTCTTCGTCTCGGTCGATCCCGGTTACGACAGCCCGGAAGACATCGGCCGCTATGTCGAACTTTTCGGCACCCCGATCCTAGGGCTGACCGGCACCGACAGGGAGATCGACGCGGCGGTCAAGGCCTACCGCGCCTTCTACCAGAAGGTGCCAACAAAGGACGGCGACTACACCATCGACCACACCGCCAGCGTCTACCTGATGGACGCTTCCGGCCGCCTCCAGTCGATCATCGCCTACGACGAATCCAATCCCAGCGCCCTCGCCAAGCTCAAGCGGCTGGTGGGCTGAAACCTCTCTCACTCAAGGACACGACGACAATGAACCGCATTTCCCTTGCCGCCCTGCTGGCGGCCACCGCGCTTGCCACCCCTGCCTTGGCGCAGGATAAGGCCCCCGAACCCGAAACCGGCGGCTGGACCCCGGGCAACATCACCGTCACCGGGACGCGCGACAGCTATGCCGCCGACGAGGCCAGCGTCACCCGCACGCCCGTCCCACTGATCGAGGTGCCGCAATCGATCCAGGTCATCACGTCGCAGCTGATCAAGGATCAGGAACTGGTGACCCTCGACGAAGCTCTGCGCAATGTCTCGGGCGTGGTGCCCTCGCTGCCGTCCGAAATCGTGCTGGTGAACCCGATCGTGCGCGGGTTCGAGGCCGAGATCTTCACCGATGGCCTGATCGGCTATGGCGATACCGCGGTGATCGATCCGGGCAGCCTGTGGAATGTCGAGCGGATCGAAGTCGCCAAGGGGCCGACCTCGACCCTGTTCGGTGGCGGGATCGGCTCGCCGGTGGGCGGGCTGATCAACCTCGTCTCCAAGACCGCCAACGGCAAGACCCTCCTCGATGGCCGCTTGCGCGCGGGCAGCTTCGAGACATACTCCATCGCCGCCGACGCGGGCGCAGCAATCACCGACAGCCTCTCGGCCCGCGTGGTCGCCGAATACCAGTCGTCCGAGGACAATATCGACGTGGTCGAGATCGAGCGACTGCTGATCGCCCCCTCGGTGCGCTTTGCCCCGTCCGAGGACACCGAAATCGTGGGCCGCTTCACCTACACCAGGATTGCCCAGCTCGAATATGCGGGGCTTCCGGCGATCTTTGTGGGCGATCCGCGCGTCGATCCCGAGCGCTTTACCGGTGCCACCAACGCGCCTGACACCGAGGTGGAGAACCTCACCGCGCAGCTCGAATGGACCCAGCGCCTCTCGGACGGCCTGACCTTCAACCTGCGCGGCCGCCGCTACGAGAACGACTTCCGCGAATTCGCCTCCTCGCCCTTCCTCGCCTTCTTCCCCTGCGGCGCGGCCTCGGGGCTGAACGCGACGTCGTGTCCACAAATCCGCGCGCAGCTTCCCGCCAGCATCGACGAATGGACGGTCGACGGCTCGCTGACGGCTGAGTTCGCCACCGGTGCCATCAGCCACGTGGTGCTCGGCGGGGTGCAGTGGGACCGGGCGGATTACGACGCGGCGATCGGGTTCGATCTCTTCAATGTCGAGGCCTTCGACTATGCCGATCCGGCGGCCGATTTCGACTTCTTCCCGATCCCCGCGCTCTCACAGTTCAACACCAACCGCTACGAGACGCTGGCGGCCTATGTGCAGGACCAGCTGACCATCGGCGAGCGGCTCCACGTGCTCGCCTCGCTGCGCTATTCGCGGCTCGGCCTGACCGAGTTCGTTGGCGGGGCGGGCAATGACGAGGTCTATCACGAATGGGACCCGCGCGTGGGCGTCACCTTCGATATCACCGAGGGCGTCAGCCTGTTCGCGGGCTATGCCACCGGCTCGCGCCTGTCGATCTTTTTCAACGGCACCAACAGCCCCGTCCCCGAGCGCTCGGAAAGCTGGGAGGGCGGGGTCAAGTTCGCGCTTGGCGACACCGGCCTGTCGGGAACCATCGCCGCCTTCCGGCTCGACCGGACGAACGTGCCGACGCCTGATCCGGGCACCTTCTTCACCTCGATCCAGACCGGCGCGCAGCGCAGCGAGGGGATCGAGGCGGATGTCATCTACGAACCGAACCCCGCTTTCTCGCTGCTGGCGAGCTACGGCTACAGCGATGCGCGCGTCACCGCCGATACGGTGATCCCGGTCGGCAGCCGCCTGCCGCGCGTGCCCGATCATCGCGGGCGGATCGCCGCGCGCTACCGCTTCCTCGACGGGTCGATGGAAGGGCTGGAACTGGGCGCGGGTGTCACGGCGGCCAGCGACAGCGTGATCGCGCTGCCCAACGGCGCCGAGGTCGATGGCTATGTCGTCGCCGACGCGCAGGCGAGCTATGAGATCGGCGGGATGCGCGTCGGGCTCCGGGTCGATAACCTGTTCGGCGCCGACTACTTCGTGCCCTACCAGTATTTCGCACAGGACGTGGTGCGCCCCGGCAACCCGCGATCGGCCTTCGTGACGCTCGGCTTCGGTTTCTGAGAGGAGGACAACCCATGACCATCGATAGACGCGCCCTGCTGGGCGGCATGACGGGGGCGGCGCTGCTCGCCCCCTACCTCGCGCTCGAAAAGGCGATGGCGCAAACGGCGGGGAGCCATGCCGGCCACACCCCCGCCGCCGGTTCGCCCAGCCTCGAGGAACAGCAGGCGATGGCCGCGCACCAGCAGTCGATGCAGGAGCTATTCGGCGAAAACCTGTTCCGCAACGAGCACATCGCGATGCTGCTCTATCCCGGCTTCACCGCGCTCGATCTGGTCGGCCCGCACTACTTCTTCGCCTGCCTGTTCGGCGCGAAGGTGCATCTGGTGACGACGGGAGCCGATTTGGCGCCGGTGGCGTCCGACCTCGGCCTTGCGATTGCGCCCACGGTGACGCTGGAGGACACGCCTGCCGATCTCGACGTGCTGTTCTTTCCGGGCGGCACGCAGGGCACGATGGAGGTCATGCGATCCGAGCGGACAATGGCCTGGGTGAAAGACTGCGCGTCACGCGCGAAACACATCACCAGCGTGTGCACCGGCTCGATGATCCTCGGCAAGGCGGGACTGCTCAAGGGCAAGCGCGCAACCTCCCATTGGGCAACCTTCTCGGTGCTGGAGGATTTCGGCGCCATCCCGACCAATGAGCGCGTGGTGAAAGATGGCAACATCCTGACCGGCGCAGGCGTTTCGGCGGGGCTCGATTTCGCCATCGCCCTGACCGAACAACTGCGCGGCCGCGACTATGCCGAGGCGCTGGTGTTGCAGGCCGAATACGCGCCGGAGCCGCCGATTGTGGCCGGTTCGATGACCACCGCTTCGGCCCCGGTCAGCAACATGATGAGCCAGATGTTCGCCCCCGTCGCAGAGCAATTCCGGGCGCTGGCCAAGAGCTGAGTATCCAGTCGATTGAGCAGGGCTACATCGAGCGGCCCGGCTCAATCGAAGAGGCGGAAAGCAGCCATTCGCCTAGATATCTGTGCCGTCCGGGTTCTTGATGGGAAACCACATGGTCGGCCTGTCGGACCGCAGGCTGTTTTTGCCGTTCTTCTTGAGCAGCCGGTCGCGGAAATAGCGACCTTCTTCGTCGGGGCCCCGATAAGCCTCGATGAGCGACGGATCCGGCTTCTGGCGCAGCTTCGCCATTGTGGTATCGCGCGCGTAAGCGAAGATCAACACGTGGTCAGGAGTGACTGGAACCTTGTTATCGTTGGGTGAGTCAACCTTTCGCCAGAGAAACGTTGCGATGAAATTGGACCTACCTAAGACCTCATCCATGATGACCTTGAGGTAGTGTCCTTCACGATCATCTGCTTGTGCGAAGATAACCCCGTCGTCAGCAAGAAGCCTCAAGCCTGTCCTTCATCAAAGATAGCCAGATTGAGTGCTCTAAAGCACATGCAAGGGAGCCGACGAAACCCGGTCCCTCGTTGGTCCCGTGCAGTTCTCCAAAAACGACGAAGCGCGCTTTCTGTTCAGCCACATCCGATCATCCGGTCGGCAAATCGCAAAGGGTCGCAGCCTGCTCCGGTTCTTCTGCCCACGTCGTAACGCTACCTGCCAGAGCAAGTGAGGATGCGAGGACAAATAAAGGCTGCTTCATGTTTTGGGCCCCAAGACTTGCCCATAATATCAGCTTTTTCATGGCGTTAAACTAAGCGCATGGCCGAAATGGGTGGATTCTTGCCGTCGGCAATGTATGCCTAAGACTATGGCGAGGCTCGGTGAATCGATCACGAGATTTTGGCGGTGGTTCATAACTCCCCCGTCGCCTGCCGTTCTTTGGAAGCGAGCGGCTCGGGCACTTTGGACGACGCCGCCGATCATCTTGTTTCCCTTACTACTCCCTCTGCTTGAACCTTCTTCGATCCCCGGCTTGCTGGCGGATTATTGGGATCTTTATCTACTTTTCTTCGGCTTGCCATTGGTGATCGGAGTGTTGTGCTGGAAGCGCGGAGTGCGGGCGACAGAGGGGGGGTAATCGGCGGCAGGAACGGGGTCGTTTCCAGAAATGCGGCTGCTGGCGGAAAAACCGTTGAAGCTGCTGGGCAGCTTGCAGGATCGCAGCTTGACGCCGTTCGTGACCGCTTGTGGGTGGAATTCGGAAGGGCGGCTTCGCGATATTCTGCGTCCACGGCTTTACACGGCGTGTCGCACATTACAGCCACTCGTCGGCGAGATGCGAAGCGCCTTTTATTGGCCCATGTTAATCGCCCTCGAGCTGGCCTCCCTGACGCAACAGAGCTGAAGGTTACCGCGATTGCTGCGCCCAGGCGAAGGCGAAGATGTCGGCGAATTCGTTGCGCCCCACATCCTCGGCAGTTCCTATCCCGTGCCCGGCTTGCGCGTCGCCGCGCAAATAGATCGGCGCGTCGGGCCACTTGGCCCGCGCCCGCGCAATCCACTTGGCGGTCATCCACGGGGCCACCCGGCGGTCGTTGAGGCCGATGGTCATCAGGCTCGCCGGGGGCGGGGAGACGGCGGCTGGGATCATCTCATAGGCATCCATCGCCAATAGATCGCGGAACTGCTGCGGATCGGCCGGATTGCCCATTTCGTCGAACTGGTTTGCGCCGTTCTCGGCAAAGGCGATGCGGCTGGCATTGACCACGCCGACCGTGGTGATCTGTGCGCCGAAGGCGCTCGGGTCGGTCAGGGCCGCGGTCGGCACCAGCGTGCCGCCCATACTGCCACCGGTGATCAGCGGGCCGCGTTCAGGTGCGATGCCCACCGCGGTCAGCGTCCGGGCACAGGCCGCAAGGTCCTCCATCGCGCGTGGCTTGTTGGGGCCGCGCCCGCCTTCATGCCAGTCGCGCCCGCGCTCGCCCCCGCCGCGCGTCCCGCAATAGGCCCGCGCGCCGCCCCGATCGAGCCATGCCATGGCGTTGCGATCATAGCCCGGCGAAACGTTGTCGAAGCCGTAGCCGCCATAGGCCTCGATGATGGTGGGGGTGCGTCCGGCCTCGCCCTTGCGGCGGATCACCACCAGCGGAACCTTGGTGCCGTCCTTGCTGACCGCCTCCATGCGGGTGACAGCCATGCCGGCGGCCCCCTCCCACACGCCCGAGGCAAGGCCGGTCGCCTCAAGCTTGCCGCCCACGACGTGGAACTGCGTCAGCGCCTCGGCCCAGCCGGTCAGGCCGAAGCTCACTCCGCGCCCGTCGGCATCCGGGGCCAGAGCGAAGATCGAGCCTTCGAACGGCAGCGCCACCTCCTGCGCCGGTCCGCGCCCGTCGGGCAGGAAGAACAGCTGCGCCGCGCCGTCGCGGGTGGCATGAACATAGACCCCGTCCTTTGTGACCCGCATATCGCGCACCAGCCGCTCGGGCGATCCGGCGAATATCACCTCGGGCGCGCCGGGCGTGCCATCGTCGGCGAGCGGGTAGCGCAATATCGTGCCTGCCGGATTATCGCGGCTGGTCATCGCATAAAGCGCCTTACCGCGCGGCAGGGCGATGGTGATGCGGTCGGCGAGCGTTACAACCTGCCGCCACTGCGGCTTGCCCGCCATGAGGCTGGCCATGGGGGCAAGGAAAAACTCGTTATCCACCCGCGCGCCGACCGCGGCGCCCAGCGCGAAGGGCTCGTCAGGGACGGCGAGGATGACCGCAGCCTGCTCCGGTGCCACCAGCACGCCATTGCCGAGCACCACCGTCGCCCCGCTGCCATCGCGGTTGGCGATAACGGCCGTCATCCCCAGCATCGGATCACCTTCCGGGTTGGCGGCCATCTGGGTGTAGGTCACCTTGTCCGCGCCGATAAAGCTGGCTGACCCTTCGCCCCAGATGCGTTCGATGGGCGGGCCAAGCTCCTTGCCGCTGGCGATATCGAACAGGTGAACGCGCCCGACCTCCGATCCGCCGCTCGACACCTGCACCGCGACACTGCGGCAATCGGGCGCAATTTCCGTCCCGCCGAAGCTCGCCAGCGGATCGCCGCCCACCACCGCCGGATCGAGCAGCATGCGTTCGCCCGCGCCATCGCGGATATAAAGCCGGGGCGTCTGCTCGCCGGGCCGGATGCGGCGGAACAGGGCGATATCGCCGCATTGCATATAGCCCGATACCCGGTCGATATCGGAGGACAGCTCCGCCAGCCGCCGTTCGAACCACGCGCGTTCGGGCAGGGCGTCCAGCATCGCGCGGGTGCGGGCGTTCTCAGCTTCGACAAAGGCCAGCATTTCCGGGGCGTTGGCCGGGTCTTCCATCCAGCGATATTCGTCGGTGAGGGTAATGCCGTGGGTCGTCTCGGTCACCGGCGCGGCGCGCACCGACACGGCTTGCGCGGCAAGGCTGACGCTCATCGCTGCCGCTGCACTGGCCGCCAGCAGCGCCGCAGCGCGGACGCGGAACGTCGAAATCATGTCATTCCCCCCTCAAGACCTTGGAACAAGTGAACTTTAAGTCACATCGCTGGTCAAGCCAGAATAGCGGCAAAATTGCTGCGAGATTGGCCCTGACCGGGGGAGGCTTTTTCTCTTCCACGCCTGGTCCATCGGCAAAGTAGCCCAGTCCTATGTCGAACACGGGTCGGCGAGGTGGAGATGACCGCTCCGGGGTCGGTTGCTGAAATGCGGCTGCTGGCGGAAAAACCGTTGAAGCTGCCGGGCAGCTCGCAGGATCGCAGCGTGACGCCGCTCATGACCAGAGATGGGTGGTTTGGCGAATGGCAGTCTTCTGGTCATCAGGGTGGGTGCGTGACGCGCTCGGACAGCTTTAAGAGCTGCCTCAGGGGTGATATCTGGCGAG
Source organism: Erythrobacter epiphyticus (assembly GCF_034653295.1). Classification (NCBI taxonomy): domain Bacteria; kingdom Pseudomonadati; phylum Pseudomonadota; class Alphaproteobacteria; order Sphingomonadales; family Erythrobacteraceae; genus Erythrobacter; species Erythrobacter epiphyticus. The sequence continues at coordinate 298,826 of NZ_JAYEEU010000008.1, forward strand.
CATGGTGAAACTGCCAGACCCTGACCCAAAGCCCAATGCTTCCCTGCCACCGCCTAGCGCGCTGACTCTTTGGCTATGCGCATCGGGTGGGGTCTGGGCCATCTATCTGCTGGTTTTCCTGCAGTTTCCGGACAATGACTTTGGAGACTCCGCAATTGCAGCATTCGTCAACGTCGCCCCGCTGACGGTGCTGGCCGCAGCGGCGCACTGGCTGATCAAGCAATACTTGATGCACTGGTCGGTGCCGGCGCAGATTTTTGGCCATATTGCTGCAGGCGCGGCCTTCGCTGTTTTGTGGTTCTCCGGCCTGACCCTTGGGCTGGCGTTGATCCAGGTCATAAAATCAGGTGGGCCACTTGATTTGACAGGCCTCACAGGCGGTGCATTTATTTGGCAAATGTTGCAGGGCTTGGTTCTTTACTGGGCAGTCGCTGCAACCACCTATGCCGTGCGCGGCGGGCGCGGCGCTGCCCCAGTCACCATCGTGACCACGTCTCCTTTCGAACGCTATCTCACACGCACGGGCGATGATATTGCGCCTGTTAATGTGCGCGATATCGTGCTCATCGCGGGCGCACAGGATTACGCCGAGGTCACGACGCTCACCGGCGTGCATCTGGTGCGCATGAGCCTTGGCGAGTTTGCGCAACGGCTCGATCCGGCGCGGTTTATCCGGGTGCATCGCTCGCACATCATCAATATCGATCATCTCGATCATGCCGAGCCTGCCGGCGGCGGGCGGCTCGTCGCCCATATGGCGACAGGGGCGATCGTCCCGATGAGTCGAACCGGTTCACAAGTATTGCGACAATTGATCGTTTAAGGCGCCCGTTCGAGGGTCCAATCTGTCCATTCATGGCAAAATTCCCGCGTGGTTGGCCAAAGCAGCGAGACGGTGGCTTCCTACCCAAGCAACCATGCACGGAGCCCCGCGCCGATGTCCTCACCTCTTGCCTGTCCGTCTTCGACCGCCGCCGCTACCGACCGCCGCACTTTGCTCAAGGGCCTGTCCGGTGCCGGGCTACTGGTGGGTCTACCGCTTGCACCCGCCCTTGCGAGCAAGATGGCTGCAACCGGCATCCACACTCGCTTGGTCCACGGCGTAACCATTACCGATCCGTTTGGTTGGCTCGACGAGGCGATGCTCGATGATCCGCAAGTCGTCCAACTGATGGACGAGGTTGCCAGCGCCTCCGAAAAGGTCATGGCGCCGCTCGGTGAATTGGTCTCAAAGCTGCGCGCTGAAGCCGATGCGGCCACGCCCGCCGCGCCTGCGCCAGCTCCGGTGTGGGACGGCGACTATGGCTATTGGAGTCAGTGGAAGACAGGCGGACAACAATTGTGGCGGGTGCACCGGGTAACGGGAGAGCAGCAAATGCTGCTCGATGCCGCTGAGCCGGGGCCAGACGGCCGCCCGATCGGCGATTTTGCAGCCTGGGGCCTGTCGGATGACGGAACAACCCTTGCCTTTGCTGTCCTCGACACGCCCGAAATCTACACGGTCCGCTTTAAGGTGGTCGCCACCGGCCGGCTGCTGGGCGACCTTATCCGAAACGTCGGTGTGTCGATCACCTCGGAGCGTCTGGTATGGACCGCCGACAGCCGCGGCCTCATTTACAACGAAGTCGACGGATCCGGCCGTCCGTGGCGGGCGCGGATCCATTGGTTGGGCCAAACACCGGACTCGGGCCAAATGCTGTTCGAAGAGCCCGATCCAGCCTTCTTCCTCGCAATTCGCCAGACGACTTCGGGGCGATTTGCGCTCATCAACAGCGCATCGGTTGACACTGCCGAGGTGAGACTCTTGGACAGAAACACCCTTGCTGCGCCCCGGTTAGTCAGGCCCCGTCAGGCAGGCTGCATCTATGTCGTGGATCACGGCGGCGGCGATACGCTCGATATCCTGACCAATGATATCCATCCCAATTTCCGTCTTGTCACCGCGCCACTGGCTGAGCCAGGCCGCTGGAGCGAGCTGTTGTTCCCGCAGGATCGCACCGGCATGACATGGCATCAGGCTTTCCGGCGCCATCTGGTGCTAACCGAGCGCCACGAGGGCGCAACCCGGGTGCGAGTGTTCAACAGGGAGGCGAGAACCTGGCGAACTGTAGACTTTCCGGACGCAGCCACGGTGGCCGGGTTCGATCGCTGGACCGCTGGGCCAGAAGCCAACCGTGAGCCCGATCCGGACAAGCTGCGTCTTGGGGTGGAAAGTTTTGCCGCGCCCAAGGCCCTGTTTGAATACAGCTTTACCGACGGGACACTCACGCCGCTCGCGACGGGCGCAATCGCACCTGAAGGCTTCGTGACCGAGCGGCTGTTTGCAACCGCCCCCGATGGCACGAGTATCCCGATGTCGATGATCCGCCCTCGTGGCCAGGATCTGCGCGGCGCGGTGCTTTACGGCTACGGCGCATATGGCATTCCATCAGATCCCAATTTTGATCCGCAACGCTTCAGCTTGCTCACTCGCGGGGTCGCCTACATCATTGCCCATGTGCGCGGCGGCGGTGATCTGGGCGGAGCATGGCACATGGCAGGCCGGAGAGAGCGGCGCGATCAGCCGGTCGAGGATTTCATGGCCTGCGCCCGCGCGCTCACCACACAAGGGATTGTGCCTGCCGGAAAGATTGTCAGTTCGGGCAGCTCGGCCGGTGGCTGGCTGGTGGGCGCGGCGCTTAATCGTGCGCCTGAGTTGTGGGCCGGTGTTATGGCCAATGTGCCTTTTCTCGACGTGCTGACGGGCCTGCTCGATGCGCGCGCCGCAATCGCTGCGGTAGAGAAGCCGGAAGTCGGCGATGTGGCGGGCGATCCAGCTGCGTTTGGCCGAGTGCTGCGACTATGCGCCTATCAGAACCTTCCCGCCAAAAAATTGCCGCCAGTATATCTTACCGCATCGCTCGCCGATGTGCGGATCCCTTGGCAAGGCGTGCTCAAATATGTCGCTCGGCTCCGCGCGGCACATCCTGACAACTTGGTTGCGCTCAGACTGGACCGGGACGGCAATCACTGGGGACCTGCTGACCCTTTGACAGGCGAAACATGGCAGGCAGAACGCGTGGCATTCACCCTCAGGGCCCTAGGGATTGCCTGAGGAGCGGAGGAAAAGTGGATTGCCGCTGCTGGCGCTCCTCAACGACCGCTTCGAGTGCGCTTTGATTATCCCAGCTTCTGTCATGAAACCTTTTGAAGCCTTCATGAACCCCTCAGGATCGCTGGTCTGCCGCGCTCATCGCCGCAAGTGGTTGGAGGAGGGATGGAAGTTACCAGAGCGTTCCGAACCTGTAGTCTTGGGCGCGCGCCTTAATCGCCGGAGTGACAAGGTTTTGTAAGTGCGATTGCCTTGAGGGTGCCCACTTTTTCATCCTCATTTTTGAGAACCGTAGATTTTTTGAGCAGATTGATTGGAGTGTTAATTATGCGCATTTTACCTGCTGCTAGGATCGGTTCTGTAGTGCTGGCGCTTGGCTTCGGCACAGTCGGCACCGCTGAACCGGCTCCGTCTGCGCCAGAGACCTTCACCATCGGCGTGCAGGTCTGGCTAGCCCGCAACCTCGATGCGACACACTTTGCCAACTGCGACCCTATACCGCGTATCACCGGCACAGCCGAATGGGCAGCCGCCGGGTCTACCGGATATCCCGCCCAGAGCGCATATGCAAATGACGAGGTCCGCGTCTCTCGGGACGGCCTGCTCTACAACTACGCTGCGATTCAAGACTCGCGCGGGCTGTGCCCCGAGGGCTTCCGCATTCCTGATGATGGCGATTGGGCCGCGCTCGAAGCCACCCTCGGCACGGACGCCGCCGCCACCCGCATGAAACCCCGTCAGTTCTGGCCCGACACCGAGACTGGCCCAGGCAATGGCACCGACGATGTCGGCTTCGGCGGGCTTCCCGCAGGCTTCCGCACCCAGCGCGGCGACTTCTTTCTAGGCGACCAGGTCGCCTATTTCTGGTCGCTCACCGAACGCTCATCGACCACCACCACCGCGCACATGCTGTTCGCTTACGATCCGAAAATCTTCCGCATCGAATACGACAAGGCAATGGGGATGTCTGTTCGCTGCCTCAAGTCGTGAAGCTTTGCGCGAGGGTCCTCACTTCACGAGGATGAAGACCATCGCGATAGCGCTTCGACCCTTCACATTGCCGCTGGCGCGGTGAATGCCGGCGTCCGCTTTGGGGTCGATTGGTGAATGGCAGCTGCTGGCAAGAAACGCGCAAAAGCTGACTGGCAGGTTCCGTCACCATAAGCCGAACGACAGGAGGCTGCCCTCGTTGAAAAAATTCTGCCATTCAGTTTGCAACCCGTTGCGGACATTCGATGGACGCGGCAAATGACCGTTATCATGGGCGTCTATGAAATCGTGATGGGTGTCCTCGGCATTCCCACAGCCCTGTTCTGGCTTTGGCTGGTTTGGACGTCGGTTCGGTCGGGCGTCACATGGGGCTGGGATAGTGGGCCAAGCCGACGCCAGAGACCGGCTCTGTTTTGGCTCGTTATGCTTTTTTACCTTGTTCTCGCCCTTGGCTTCGCTTGGAGTGGATTTGCTCGACTCTAGCGACCTCTTCCCACCCACGACCGGTAACACGCGGCGTCACGCTGCGATCCTGCAAGCTGCCCGGCAGCTTCAACGGTTTTTTCGCCAGCGGCCGCATTTCTGGAAACGACCCCGTTTCGGTCATCTCTTCATCGTCTTCCCGGGCTTGACCCGGGATCCCGCTTTCTTTGCTTGCAGACCGAGAGAAAGGCAGCGGGGCCCCGGATCAAGTCCGGGGAGACGGTGTGGATGACGGCAGAAATCCACCCACATGTTGCCGGTTCGGTGATAGCAAAATTGCGACAAAAGCGGCCATCGGGGCTTGCCCGACGGCCGCTAGCAGGGTCAGATCTCAATGCGCTCCGCTAGGATCAAAGCATCCTCCACATCGACTCCAAGATACCGAACCGTGTTCTCTATCTTGGAGTGGCCTAGCAAAACTTGAACCGCACGCAGATTTCCAGTCGAGCGGTAGATCATGGCCGCTTTGGTGCGGCGCATGGAATGAGTGCCGTAGTCTTCACGCCGCAGCCCGATCGCGGTGGCCCATTCATCGACGAGCCGGGCATACTGCCGAGTGCTTATCGGTTGGCCAGAATGAATCCTGCTTGGGAACACGAAATCATCCATGGCGCCGCCCCGTCGCAGAAGCCATGTAGCCAAGCTTGATCGGGCGTCAGCAGTGATTTCAAATTGCACCGGCCGCCCGGTCTTCCGCTGAGTGATCATTGCGCGGTCGCGAACCTCGCAACCAGCCACGAGATCGCCGATCTTCAGCTTCACCAGATCGCAGCCGTGCAGCTTGCTGTCGATCGCCAGGTCGAACAGAGCGCGGTCTCGGAGCCGCTCCTCGCGATCAAGGAAGAACCGGATCACCCAAATCTGCTTCTGGGTCAGCGGCCGCTTGGTGTCGACGGTCCTGCCGGCATTCCTCGAAACCCGATTTTGCATGGCCGGGTTGAGGTGAGATT